>CAYSZR010000034.1:0-8288 GCA_964435565.1 uncultured Coriobacteriaceae bacterium | reverse complement strand
GGTCGTTGTTCTATGTGACCAACACCTCTGCCATGATCGAGCTATCGGGCGTCTCGATTTCTAATTCCGGCGACTCGCTCATGACTGTCGCTGGACAGAGTCGATGGGGCAAAGAAGGATCCAATGGCGGCAAGGTGACGTTCAAGACATCGAATCAGATTCTTGCGGGCGATATCAGCGTCGATTCCATTTCGTCGTTGGCGCTTGACCTTACACAGATGAGCAGTTATACAGGCGCCATCAATACTGCCGGTCAGGCGGGCACGGTGAGCGTTGCGCTTGAAAATTCGAGCACCTGGACTTTGACGGCCGACAGTTACGTGAGCGAACTTTCCGGTGACACGAGCGGCATCAACCTCAATGGCCATATGCTCTATGTCAACGGAAAGGCTTGGACCAAGTAAAAGGGCCGGCGCAACCACCAAGTCGATACCGCTCGCTCTTTGGCAAAACCAATCTCGCCGCTTGGTTGCAGGCGTGGTATACTGCGCTGCGTCGCGTTGATGGAGACAGTCGTCTAAACAACGATGCCGAATGACAGAGACGCACCTGGGTTGCTGAAAGGGTGCAGGGCAAAGTGGTTAGGCGAATTCACTCCGGAGCTGTTGGTTGAACGTCGCGTTGCGGCAAATAGGCCAACCGGGTGCTCCCGATATAGGGCAAACGAGTGGGCTGCATATGCAGTCAACCGAGGTGGTACCGCGGATCAAGAATTCTTAAATCCGTCCTCGTTATCGATACGGGGGCGGATTTTTTCGTCTCCTCGAAGAGTAAGGATATGTGAAATGGCGTTGAAGGAAGAACTTGAGACCTTGCGCGACGAGGCACTTACGGCGATAGCCGCTGCTGCGACGAGCGACGTGCTCGAAGAGGCGCGTATACGCGTGCTTGGAAAGAAGGGCACGCTGACAACCGTGCTGCGCAGCATGCGCGATGTGCCGAAAGAGGAACGACCCCTTGTGGGCAAGCTTTCAAATGAGGTGCGCGATGCGATAGAGACCGCGCTCGAGGCGAAGAAGCAGACGCTAAGAGGAGCCGAACTCGAGGCACAGCTTGCAGCAGGCGCTCTTGACGTCACGCTTCCGGGACGTGCGTATCCCATTGGCACGGAGCATCTGATCAATCGTATCATCCGCGAATGTTCTGACATCTTTGCCGGTATCGGTTACGAGGTCGAGGGCGGACGTGAAATCGAGACCGACTGGTATAACTTCACGGCGCTCAACGCTCCCAAGGACCATCCGAGCCGTTCGATGCAGGATACCTTCTATATCGTCGATCGAAGCGGCGAGGTCAGCAATGTTCGCGGCGAAAGCGATGTGTTGCTGCGTACGCAGACTTCTGGTACCCAGGTGCATGTGATGGAAGAGCAAAAGCCGCCCATCTATATGATTTCTCCGGGCAAGGTATATCGCCGCGACGTTGCCGATCCCTCGCATCTTCCCCAGTTTCATCAAATCGAGGGCCTGGTCGTTGACAAGGGAATAACCTTTGGCGACCTTAAGGGAACGCTCGACTACTTTATCAAGCAGTTCTTTGGCGAAGAGCGTAAGACGCGGTTTCGCGCGCATTTCTTCCCGTTTACCGAGCCTTCGGCCGAAGCTGATATCTCTTGCGGTATCTGCCATGGCGAAGGTTGCCGTTTCTGCAAGCATACGGGCTGGGTCGAGATTTTGGGATGCGGCATGGTCGACCCCAACGTCTTCGAAAACGTCGGGATAGATCCAGAGGTTTATACCGGATTTGCCTTTGGCGTGGGCGTCGAGCGTCTGGCCTGCCTCAAGTACGACGTGCCCGATCTGCGCATGCTGCTCGAGGGCGATATGCGTTTCTTACGACAGTTCTAGCGGCATCGGCAATAGATAAGGATACACACTCATGTTAGTTTCATTGAAATGGCTCGAAACGATGGTAGAGGTGCCCGATGGTCTGCAGGATTTCTGCGACCGTCTTGACTTGACGGGCACGGGCGTCGAGGCTGTCGAGAAGATCGGCGCGAATCTCGATGGCGTGAAGATCGGGTACGTCAAAACCTGCGAGCCGCATCCAGATAGCGATCATATGCATGTGACTACCATCGATTTTGGCGATGGGGAAGAGCCCACGCAAATCGTATGCGGAGCGCCGAATGTCCGTCAGGGCCTGAAAGTCGCCGTCGCTACGATTGGAGCCGTTCTGCCTGGTGATTTCAAGATTAAGAAGTCGAAGCTCCGCGGTGTAACGAGCTGCGGCATGATCTGCTCTGAACGCGAGCTTAACATCGGCAGTAGCCATGAGGGCATCATGGAGCTTCCCGAAGACGCGCCGCTTGGTGCATCGTTTGCACAATGGCGTGGTGTCGGTGATACCGTGCTCGATCTCGAGATCACCCCAAACCGTCCCGACTGTCTCTCTATGAAGGGCTTCGCACGTGAAGTCGGCGCGATGTATCACATTCCGTGGAAGTACGAGCCGCCGTGCGCATTGCCCGGTCCGCACAATGACGAGGATGTCCGCGATCTGGTTTCGGTTGAGATCGCTGATGCAGAGCTGTGCCCCCGTTATACGGCACGCATCATTCGTAACGTCAAAGTCGGCCCTTCGCCCGATTGGCTTGTGGAACGCATCACTGCGCTGGGCGCCCGTTCCATCAACAATGTCGTCGACGTGAGTAATTACATTCTCTTCGAGTTGGGACAGCCACTTCATACGTTTGACCTGCGCGCGTTTCCCAAAGGCGCTGATGGTAAACATCACGTGGGGGTGCGAGCAGCACAAGACGGCACGAAGTTCACGACGCTTGATGGTGAAGAGCGCCAGCTCACGAGCGATATGACCCTCATCACCGACGGACAGCGTCCCGTAGCGCTTGCTGGCGTCATGGGCGGTATTGATTCAGAAGTTACCGATGACACGACCGATGTTCTGCTTGAGAGCGCGACGTTTTCCACGGCGCATACGAGCCGCACGTCACGCAACCTCTCGCTTGTCAGCGAGGCGTCTATTCGCTATGAACGTGGCGTTGATGCGACTACCTGCGATGAATATTCAGTGATTGCCGCAGCGCTCATCGCTGCGGTATCTGGCGGCACGGTATGCGAAGGGGTTGTCGACGAATATCCCATCGTGCCCGCTGAATCAAAGCTCACGCTAAGGCCCGATCGTCTGCGTGCGCATATCGGTGCGAATATAAGTGATGATGAGCAGCTCCAGATACTCACCGATCTGGGCTGTCGTATCGAGGGCAAGCCGGGCGATGCGGAAATCGACGTCTATGCACCGACCTTCCGCCCTGATCTTATCCGGGAAATCGATTTGTATGAAGAAGTATTGCGTATCTATGGTATGGACCGTGTGACCCCGACACTTCCCGGTGGAGCACATGCGGGAGGCCGCACGACTGAGCAAAAACGTATCGAGCTTGCTGCACAGGCGTTACGCGCCTGCGGATTGAACGAGACGATGACATATTCGATCGTCGCGCCTGACGATCTGGAAAAGGCGCGTATTCCCGAAGAGGGTCGTGGAGAAGCGGTCAAGCTCATCAATCCGATGAGCAGCGAACAATCGGTGCTGCGCCGCAGCATTATTCCCGGCTTGCTGCGTAGCGTTGCGTACAATCAGAGTCGTGGTGTCGCTGACGTGCAACTCTTCGAACGCGGCGTCGTCTTTTCTGCTGCAGAGGGACGTAAGTCGCCCAAAGAGCGCACGCTTCTTTCCGGCATATTGACCGGGTCGTATGTACAGCCCGGTTGGAATCAGGAAGCGACGGCTGTAGATTTCTTCGATGCCAAGGGCGTTGTCGAAAATCTCATGCGTGAGCTGTGCATCACCAAGCTCCAGTTCAAGGCAATCGATGCCGATGCTGCCCCGTGGCTGTGCCCGGGACGGGCAGCAAGTGTGGTTTCGGGTGGCCGGGAGCTTGGATGGATCGGTGAGATACATCCGCTTGCCTGCCAGGCGTTTGAAGCCGAGGGCGCTATCGCCGCGTTCGAGCTCGACATGCATCAGCTGCTCGAAGTCGCAGGTGAAAAGCGTCCCTATGTGGATGTGCCCTTGTACCCGGGTATTGAAGTCGATTTGGCCATCGTCGTCGACGAAGAGGTCACGGCTGAACGCATCGAACAGTGCATCACGAGCGCAGGCAGGAAAGGCCCGTTCGAAAGCGTTCGTCTGTTCGATGTATATCGCGATGAAAAACGCGTGGGTATTGGCAAGAAGTCGATGGCGTTTCGTATCGCGTATCGTGCATGCGACCGTACGCTTACAAGCGAAGAGGTCGAAAAGGCGCACGATAAGATAGTTGAAAAGGTCATGAAGGCAACGGGAGGAGAAGTCCGGAGCTAATGCGGATAGCTCTTGGCTGATTATGCATTCAACCAAGAGCCAGGTACCGGATTCACATGAAGCATCGAAACGCGTTTTCTTCCAAACGAAGTCTGTATCTGCTTATAGCGGTGATGGGATTTGGAGGCGCCTGTGCTCGATATGGTCTTGAGCTGGCGTTTCCTCCTCCCGCGAATTTGCCGTATGCGACTTTGTCGATCAATGTCGTTGGATGCTTCGTGATGGAGATCGTGAATCTTTATGTGGTACGACGCACGGGCGCGCCTAAGTCGGTTGGCCGTGCACTTGGCATTGGGTTTGTAGGGGCTTTCACGACGCTCTCTGCGTTTTCGACGGAGATGCTCGCCTTGCTACAGGCAGGGGATTACCTGTTTGCACTGCTATATGGCACGCTGACGTTTTTCGCGACGGTGCTTGCCGCGCTTGCCGGCCGAGGGGTCGTCGTCTTGGCCGACAGGTATCGACTCGCGCATTTGCGTGACCGTCGCAGACGTCAACGCGACAGGGGAGGCAACACATGAGCTGGCTTACCCTGATCGCGGTGGGGCTGGGTGGCTCTGCGGGCGCTTTAGCGCGCAGCATCGTGGGGCCATATGTACAGCGCCGTGCCCAGAGCGCATATCCGGTTGGCACACTCGTCATCAACATCATCTCGTGTTTTATCGCGGGCGTGTTGTTGCATGTGCAAATCGGCGGCGCCTTGGGGGCCATGCTCGTCGTGGGATTCCTCGGAGGCTTCTCGACGCTTTCGACGGTCGTATTCGAATCCATCGAGTTCATGTTTCATGGCCATGCGCGTGAGGGTATCGCGAACCTGTTCCTGACCTATATATGCGCGCTTGCCGCCGCGGCCGCCGGATTCTTCATCGCGTAGACGGGCGTCTTATTTTGCGGGCAGCGAGAACACCACGCTTAAGCCGCCTTTATTGTTGTTTTCCGCATAGATGAAGCCGCCTTGGGCTTCGACGATCGCCTTGCACAGGCTCAGTCCTAGGCCTATACGTTGGATATTGCCTGTTGAAGAGCTGCCCGCCGGGAAACGCTGGAAGAGAGCGTCAACCTTTTCCTCTGGCACTCCCGGACCCGTGTCTTCAACGGTAAATGTGACCATCCCATAGCGTTTGACCACTGTCACGCAGATGGCGGCCGTGGAAAGCGAGTAATGCACTGCATTATCGATAAGTTCGTCGAGTACGTCATGAAGCATGCGCCTGTTGATCGCGACAGTGCTCCATCCGCGCGCTGTGTTGCAACGGATGGTCCGTCCATAGCGCCTTGATGCGGAATGGGTGATGCCGCGCACCGTCTTGTTGAGGTCGACCTCGTTTTTCTCGGGCATCTCGGTCATATTCTCGATGCTCGCAATGTACCTGAGTCGATCTACGGCCTGCAAGAGGCTCTGCTCGGTTTCACGAATGCTGTCGAGCGCTTTGAGATGGGAATCTGACAGCTCGGATTCTTCGTCTGCCTCGACATCCAAAATGGCGGCATCGATCTTCTGAAGCGGCTCTTTCATGGTAAGCGAGATGTTGTCGAGCAATTCGGCCTTGGTCTTCTCGAGCTCCCTGTCGGCTTCATCGGCGCTCGATGTCGCCTCTTTGCCATTGCGTTCGAGAGCAATGGCTGCTTGAGCTGCTACAGATTGGAGAAAGCTTCGTTCGGTGGCGCTTGGTATGCGTGTCGTGCAGTCGACATCGAGATGCCCGTATTGCCGTCCGTCTAGGCGAATGGGCAGGTACTTGTGGGTATCCTTGGAATAATCGTCTTCGCCGGCGCCTGTTGCCACACCGCGCTGATAGCACAGGCGTGCTGCCTCGCCATCTGTATCGGCTAAGGCACGATGGGCTTTGATGGGCAGGCCAAGCGAAGAGCTGAGCTCGCGCGAAATAAACGCGCAGGTATTTTTAGCCGAGCTGCTATTGATGAGCCCCGTGCTGATCTCGCTCAGGTTCTCCATGACGTTTGCCGCGCGCTGCGAGCTTCTCAGCTGCTCTTTCAATCGGCTTGTGAGGGATCCGAGCATGAAGGCGACGATGAAGAAGATCACGCATGAGACAAGAAAGTTAGGATCGTTTGCATGCAGGGCGAAACGAGGTTCGATGAATAGCAGGTCAAAGGTAAGCGGATAGCCAACGCCCAGGATAAAACCCCAAAGAGGGCTGTTCGTTTCGAGAATGCACACGGTCATTGCCAAGATGAAGAGTATGAACGTGTTTTCCGTTCTAAGGCCGGCCATATGGAAGCCATAGGCCCCCACCATGCCGACTAGGAAAATCAAAAGCATGACAAAAAAGTCCCGGAGCTTGAGCTTATGCAGCCATTTCATCGATATGTCCTTTTCTCTGCGCGGCTCTCGCGAAGGTTTTGTTATGCTGTTTGGCCTGCGAGATAAGCTTTGCAATCGCGAGGAACACGACGATTATCTCGAGTCTGCCCAGCAGCATGCCGATGGTTCCCGTCCACAATATGATGGCTGGTGAATCTGCAGTGACGACACCCACGCTTACGCCCACGTTGCCCAAGCACGAGGCAAAGTCGAAGGCAGAATCCTGAACCGAGTTTCCATACAACGTGAAGATGAAGGTTCCTATGATGAACAGGCTCAGGTAAAGCAGCACGAAGACGAAGACGCTCCATTGCTCTTCTCGGGTGCACTCGAGCCGTAAGCCGAAACGATTGATATTGTGGCTGTAGATGCTTCTGTGTTTTCCGAATTTATCGCGCAATGCCCATCCAAGGCCTTTAAAGGTGACGACGACGCGGTACATCTTGATTGCGCCCGTTGTCGAACCAGCTCCAGCACCCATGAACATGAGAAGCATGAAGAGGAAAAGGATGGCGGGGGGCAATGCTGCAAACGAGGGTATCGTCTGGAATCCCGTCGTGGTGACCACGGAGACGACATGGAACAGTGAGGTGAATAAGGCGTTTCCGATATCGTCCGCGTTCGAGGACGTGTAAAAGATTAGGCCGACGACCAGGCTGAATATCAGAATCGTGGCGTAATAGAGCTTCGTTTCGGAGTGCGAGAAGAACGCTTTGAATTTACCTTGGACAAACATGTAGGTCAGCAAGAAGTTCGTGCCGCCCATGACCATAAGCAGGATCGAGATCGCTTCGATCGCCGTACTGTGGTAGGCGCCGATACTGTCTGGCTGTACGGCAAATCCACCCGTCGAGACGGCGGAGATCGATGTGTTCACGGCATCGAACAGGGGCATCCCAGCAGTGCAGTATAAAATGATTCCCATCACGATGATGCCGACATAGAGCGCGAGGATAAGACGCGCTGAGCCCGACATGCTCGGGAGGAGCTGGTCGGTGTGCCCTTCAGCGCTGTACACGCGAAAGACGCCGCCGTCGCTTACGAGCGTGACCAAAACGAGCACGAGACCGATGCCACCAAAGAAATGCGTCAAGCTGCGGTGAAGAAGGAATATCTTCGGACAGCTCGCGACGTCTACGACTGTGAGCCCCGTTGTCGTAAGGCCGCTCGTCGTCTCGAAAACAGCCTGCGATATGGTGTGATTGCCCTCGAGGACAAAAGGCACGCAGAGCACTGCGACGGCGATGACCCAGGCTCCTGTGATGATGATGGAGTCCTCGTTCTTTTGCAGCTTGCCGTATTCCTGTCCACGCAATGTCATGAAATAGATCAGGTAGCCTATCAGCATGCTCGTGATTCCGGGAATGATGAAGCAGAGGGCGTATACGGTCTCGTCGGTCCAGATGGGAAGCACTACCAGGGGCGAGAGTACTATCACTCCTGCGAATATGAGGGAATAGCCCAGATATCCAGTAACGAGCCGTACGCCTGTTACGACAATCGGCGCACCGGTATCATGATAAGCCGATATCATAGCGGTGACGTTTCGTCTGTGGGTTTGAAAACCCCGCTCATGCCTGGTCCGAGTGCGGAGCCATGTGGATAGAGTTCGTCTTCGACATCTCTCAGGTTCTTC
>CAYSZR010000033.1:16857-21315 GCA_964435565.1 uncultured Coriobacteriaceae bacterium | reverse complement strand
AAAATCATACAAACAGTCGCGATTTTCAGGATTTTGCTGACTGTTTGTATGATTTGCACGAATCTAGTCCCCATTTCTGTGCAATGTATTACATAACGTTCTGCCCCGTGCGCTTTATGGCAGATTGTTCTCCATCAAACCTTGGACCATACTTATAATTCATTTCGAAAATTAGGAGGAGGGCATGTTCACCTTTTCAGATGAGGAATTCGATAGAGTCGTCGAAGATGCTCTCGACTCGATTCCAAGCCAGTTTGCCAGCGAACTCGATAATGTCGTGTTCATGGTAGACGACGAACCGAGTTCTGACACTCCTGATGTTTTAGGCTTGTATAACGGTGTGAACCTCTATGAACGGGGAGACGGGTATGGAATGGTCGACGACATGCCCGATGTCATCACCATCTACAAGGGCCCGCATGAGCGACTCAGTGGGTCGAGGAATGAAATTGTCGAAGAAGTACGCAAGACGCTCATTCACGAAGTTGGACATTACTTTGGGATGGACGAAGAGCAAATTGAACAAATGGGCTACGGCTCAATCGGTTAACGTTGTGGTAAAGTAGCGCGCATGGAATTTGGACAGCAATTACCTATATGGAGCATCATCCCGTTTGTCGGGATGCTGCTATCTATTGCCATCATGCCCCTTGTCAAAGGCGAATGGTGGGATAAACACGAGCTTCTTGCCTCAGTTGCATGGTCTCTTGTGTTCTTGGTGCCCTTTACCATAGCTTATGGGCCAGAGATTACGGCAGAGCAGCTTTCCGAGACCATCGTAGGCGACTATATTCCCTTTATCGTCTTGCTGCTGGGCTTGTTCGTCGTGGCAGGCGGCATTCACATTCGCGGCACTATTGCCGGCACGACGAAAAACAACGTTATTCTCCTGCTCATCGGCACGGCTGTCGCAAGCTGGATTGGAACGACGGGTGCTGCCATGTTGCTTATACGCCCGGTCTTGCGAACGAATTCGTGGCGCAAGCACAAGGCGCATATCGTTGTCTTCTTCATATTCCTGGTGGCGAATATGGGTGGCTGCCTGACTCCGTTGGGCGATCCGCCTTTATTCCTCGGTTATTTGCGCGGCGTTCCCTTTTTCTGGACGATCGAGCATATCTGGCCGATTCTGCTCATGAACGTCGTTATTTTGCTTGCGGCTTTCGTGTTGATCGATCGCCATTTCATAAAGAAAGAAGGCAAGGAAGGGCTCGAGCGTCTGGAGCTTCAGACGAGCGCCGAGGACCGCGTGCCTATTCGCATAGAAGGCTGGCATAATTTCTTCTTTCTCGCGATCATCATTTTTGCCGTTGTCCTTAACGGCCTCATTCCTCAAATTCCTGATTGCATCGATCCTGCAACAGGAAAGACATGGGGATTCAGCGTGTTTGGAACGCACGTCGGTATCGACTACATCGTTCAAGTTCTCATGATCTTTCTCGCGATGCTTCTGTCTTTGGCAACCACGACCAAAAGCCTGCGCGAGCGGAACAACTTTGAATGGGGCCCTATCGCCGAGGTCGCCAAGCTTTTCATCGGCATTTTCATCACCATGATCCCAGCGCTTGCGCTTTTGCGTGCTTATGGCGGCAGCATCGGCGTCGATACGCCTCTCAAGTTCTTCTGGGCATCTGGCGCGCTTTCGTCGTTCCTGGATAATTCGCCTACATACGTTGTGTTTCTTACCGCAGCAGGCTCGCTGGGTTCGCAAGGCGCGGCAGCTGTTACGACTGCGGTTGGCGAAGTTGGCGTTCCGATCTTGCTTGCTATTTCTGCAGGCGCCGTCTTTATGGGCGCTAATACCTATATCGGCAATGCTCCAAATTTCATGGTTAAGAACATTGCCGAATCTGCCGGTGTCAAAATGCCGAGCTTCTTTAGGTACATGCTCTGGTCGCTTTGTATTTTGATACCAGTCTTTATCATCGATACGCTTGTCTTCTTCTTATAGATATCCTTGCTAAGGTACAATACCTTCAGGAGATGTCTAAGGAGGATGCAATGTATAAGAACATTTTGGTTCCCTTTGATGGGTCTGAACCATCACAACGCGCCCTATCTGCTGCACTCAGCATTTCCGAATCGAATATGCCCGTCGATGTTACGGTTCTAAAAGTTGCAGAACCTATGAATTTCGACGATTCGGCCTTCGAGGTAGCTGCACGTATGGCGGGAATTCCGAAGATCGACCAGGCTATGCTCGATGCAACGCGTGACAATTACAATAACGAGCACCGCAAGCATATCCAGGAAAAGATCCAGAGCTTCTTCGACAACGTTCCCTCTAATGTCAGCATTCGCATCGCGGTCGAGAACGGACGTCCGCAAGAGGTTATATGCGATTACGCGAATAGCCAGGATATTGACTGTATCGTCATGGGCCGTCGTGGCCTTGGAGCTATACGCGCCGCTTTGGGTTCGGTAAGCTTTGCCGTCTTGCGTGGTGTCGATCTGCCGGTTCTTGTGGTGAAATAATCTCGATGACCGAGCCCGACGACAGGAAAGACGCCGACATGACCCAGGCGCTGCCATTGTGCGGCGATACGGCTGATATACCCATTATTCTGGATGAAACGGTTCAGATGGATCCTGTTGCTGGCGATGACCCTGAAAAGGATTCGCCTGCTGACACAAGGTCGTTTCCTGCAACCATAGCCGATGACGGCCAGGCTAAGGATATGACCGTCATGCTTGATAAGGGATTTTCGGACTTGGTCGGCGTGAGCGAGGAAGCCCCCGCCGTTCCATTTAAAACGGGCAAGCATTCAAAACTGCCTGCGGGGCTTGTCGACGATGCCGCGCTTGTGCCAAGCGGAAAGACCGATATCTTGCCGCTCACACCCAAATATTTTGAGCAGTTCGAAACTGACGAACTGCCTGCAGACGCCCTCGACCCCAAAACCCAGGAGTCGGCTTTGTCCGCAGAGCCACTCGAAGACAGCTCTGGTGGGCGCAAACGTAAAGGTCCGATCATTATCACGCTGCTTGCAATTGCCTTGCTTGTCGCTGCGGGGGCCGTCGTCTGGATTATCCATAATCGTTCTGTTCATGACGATGCGATTGTCCCACATGCCATTAACCTGCAGATTAATGCTGCTGGCTATGATGCAAACGATTCGAAGATACCGCTGCATATCGAGGGGATCGATATGGACGGAAACTACGTTGATTCGATTGCTTATGTTGGCCCCGATGGCAAAGGGCTCGAACTCGTGCGCGGATCATATACGGTCAGCATGGCGGCGTCTCCCTTGCTCGATTCGGCTGAGCTTTATAAGGTCGCCGACGTGCAGTTGCGTATCGATATTCCAGATTCCATTGAGGCAAGAGTTGATTACACCCCTGATTCAGCTGAAATCAAACTAGAAACTGCGGCGATGACGGATATAACCAACGGAGATATCAATCGTTCGTATGATTACGCCATCAAATCGGGATTCGATACTGCAAAGGCAGACGCATATCGGGCTGCTCTGACCGCAAAGCGCGATTCTGAGCTTGCCAATAAGCAGGCACTTGAAGAAAAGGCGCAACGCCGGGCTTTGGCTCAGACAGCTCTTGAAGAGCAGGCAAAGTCTCGTGGAGCCGCGGGCATCACCAGCAAAATCGTCGATCTTGACGGAGACGATATTCCAGAGATGGTGCTTGCGGGCAATTCTGATAGCAGTGTTGGAGCCATGTGCTTCGTCTACGGCTACGATGTGCTCTCGCATCGGGTCGTCGAGCTCTGTTCTGCTCCTGGTGGCTCGAACCATACACCTGGCATCTGGTATTCGACGGGGTCTCATGAAGTTGTCTTGGCGACGACGTCATCGTCAGGCGAAACCTATACTATCTACGAGATTTCCTCGGGGCTGGCCACATCTAAGCACGTGTATGCGCATGTTGTCGCCAAGGCATCTCAAGCGTCTGGGACCACGAGTTCGACATCGGCGTCGACAACCTCGTCCTCTTCCTCATCTTCAAAATCCGATGGTACATATACGTTTGACGGTCAGTCTATTACGGCTCAGGTTTATTCGGAATTCATCAGTGGCCTGGATAGCGGATACGCCTCTATTTGGTCGCCTGCTTTGTAGGACTGAATGTACGCTCGCTGTTTCGCAGATCGTATAGGGGGGCACCATGGCGTTTGTCGAGTTCATAGACGTACGCAAGGTTTATAAGATGGGCGATATGCAGGTCGCCGCTGCGGATGGTTTGAATTTCGATATCGAGCAAGGCGAGCTTGCGTGTATCGTCGGCCCATCGGGTAGCGGTAAAACAACGTTGCTCAACATGCTTGGCGGTATGGATACATGCACTTCTGGAAAGATTATGCTCGCAGATCGTATGATCAGTTCGTTTTCGGAAAAGGAACTCGTGCAATACCGACGGCATGAAATCGGTTTTGTATTCCAGTTCTATAATCTTGTTCAAAACCTGACGGCGCTTGAAAATGTCGAGCTTGCAGCGCAG
>CAYSZR010000033.1:0-16847 GCA_964435565.1 uncultured Coriobacteriaceae bacterium | reverse complement strand
AATGATCCATTGCCAGCCGAAGAAGTTCTTGTGCAAGTTGGCCTTGAACATCGTATGGATAATTTTCCTGCGCAGTTATCCGGAGGCGAGCAGCAGCGGGTGGCGATAGCCCGTGCCCTTGCAAAGAATCCCAAACTCCTTTTATGCGACGAGCCGACGGGTGCGCTTGATTACAAAACCGGCAAAGCGATTCTTCAGCTCTTGCAAGATGCTTCGACTGTTCACGGGCGCACTGTTGTGCTCATTACACATAACCCTGCCTTTATGCCCATTGCGCATCGTGTCATTCATATTCACGAAGGCAAGGTTTCTTCTGTCGAGAGAAATGCACACCCTGTTTCTGCGCACAGCATAGATTGGTAGGGGGCGCTCCGCACTGGTATGGCAAGCGCATTTAACAAAGAGGTACGACGCTCTATTACCCACTCGCTTGGTCGTTTTCTGGCGATTGCCGTTATAGCTGCTTTGGGCTGCGGGTTTTATGCTGGACTGCGCATGACGCCGCTTGACATGAACCTTTCAGCTGACGCTTTCTATGATCGAACGGATTTCAGTGATATCTATGTGACCGGCACGCTTGGACTTGAAGACGAGGACATTCAGAATGTTCGTGCTTTACAAGACGTTGAATCGGTATGTCCCGAACAAGCTGCAGATGCTTATGCGCTTATTGACGAAATCAAATACGTTGTTCGGTTTAATTCTATTGGTTCGGGTGGGATGTCGGTTGACGATGCGGACTATGTCAACAAACCAGAGCTTGTACAGGGGCGTTGGCCTGAAAACAAATCCGAATGCGTTTTGGCAGCTGATCCCGTCTTAGATGAGCCGGCTCGAATCGGCCAGGTCGTACGAATCGTCGATATGAACGGAAAGATCTCCGATACCTTTTCGTGTGAGGAATATAGTGTTGTCGGTCTTGTGCGTTCGCCTTACTACGTTTGCACGTCGCAGCTTGCTACAACAGAGCTTGGCTCCGGTGGAATCGACACGTATGCCTATATTCCAGATGAAAGCTTTGCAAGCGATATTCCCTACACAGGAGCATATATTACAGTTGCCGGCGCGCGCGATGTCCAGTATCCGAGCGATTCCTATGATGCACTCGTGGACCCTGTTAAAGCCCGTCTCGAAAACGCAGGATACGAGTTTAGCAACTCAAGACTTGCTGCGGTCAAATCAGATGCGCAGGCAAAGCTCGACGAAGCGCGTGCTGACTATCAGTCAGGGCGCGATGATGCGCTGGCACAGCTCGATGAGGCATATCAGCAGCTTGCAAGTGCGAAGGATTCGCTCGATGACGCTAGGGCGCAGCTTGAGGCAAATGAGGCAAAGCTCGATGCATCGGCCATTGATCTTGCAAATGCGGCGAAGCAACTTGCAAACACGCCTGCCGAATTGGACGCGAAACAGGCAGAACTCGACGAAGCGCAGCGCCAATGTGAATCAGGAATCGCGCAGCTCCAACTGGCACGCGAACAGGCAGAAGAACGTTTTGCAGAGGCGGAGGCAAAAATAGCGGGTCTTCCGCCTGAGCAGCAGGAATATGCGCGCGCCCAGCTTGAGCGGGAACGCCTCGCGGCTTATGAGCAGTTTGAATCCCAGCAGGCCGTGCTCGATGCGACACAGGCAAAGATAGAGGAAGGGGAGTCGCAAATCGCTTTGGGACGCGAGCGATACGCTGCGGCTCTTGTCGAAACGCAGCAAGGCAGATCGGCTTATGAGTCTGGGCGGGAGCAGCTTGCGCAAGGATGGGCTGAATACGAAGACGGTTTGGCGCAGTATGAATCGGGCTTAGCGGATTACGAATCCAAAAAGGACGATGCTCTGAGGGAGCTTGATAAAGCCAAGGCGGATATCGATGATGCGCAGGCCAAGATCGACTCTATCGAAGCTCCCGATTGGTACGTGCTCGATCGTTCGAAGAATCTGGGGGCTGCGTCGCGTCGCGCGGATGCAGAACGAATCGATCAGATCGCGCAGGTATTTCCATTCATATTCTTCTTGGTTGCAGCACTTGTTTCGCTTACCACGATGACACGCATGGTAGATGAAGAACGCATGCTTATCGGCACGCATAAGGCGCTTGGCTATACGAGCGTGCGCATCGCATCGAAATACCTCATATATGCGTTTGTGGCAAGCGGGGCAGGCTGTATCATAGGTGTTCTTGCGTTAACCCAATTTTTGCCGCAGTTCATCATCAGTGCATATTCGACAATCTATGCAATCCCCATTGCCCTTTCGCCCATAGACCCACCGCTTGCGTTTCTGGCTATCGGTCTTGCCGTTGGCATTACCGTTGGTGCAACGCTTTTTGCTGTCTTATCGACTTTGCGCGAACGTCCTGCTCTTTTGATGTTGCCACGCGTGCCTAAGCCTGGAAAGCGCATCCTGCTTGAGCGTGTTGGTCCGTTATGGCGACGGCTTACCTTTACCAGCAAGGTGACTGCGCGAAATATCTTCCGATACAAGCGGCGGTTTTTGATGGCGATTATCGGTATTGCGGGCTGTACGGCTCTTTTGCTTACCGGCCTTGGCTTGCACGATGGCATCAACGACATCATTTCCAAGCAGTTTGGCGAAATACTGCATTACAACCTTGAAATACAAGTCAGCGACGAGCAAAGCGCAGATGATGCGGCTCGGGTTGAGCGGATACTCTCTGAAACACCGCTTGTAACCGAGCAGACGCGCTGTGCGACGCAAAGCGTTATCGCCTGCAGCATTGGAGGCGATGAAGACCAGCGAACGACCCTTTGCGTTCCAGATGACATCACTACGTTCGGCCAGTTTACTTCTTTGCGAACACGTAACGGCCATGACAATCTGGATATCGGCAACGGAGCTGTGATTTCAGAAAAGCTCAGTACGCAGCTTGGAATCGGCGTCGGGGACAGTATCGAAGTATACGAAGTAAATGTGGTGGGCGATCAAACGGGCGCGGCATATAATATCGTCGTAAGTGGTATCTGCGAATACTATACCGGCCAGCGCGTGTTTGTCTCCCCGGAATGCTATGAAGAGACATTTGGCAGGACCGCTCAATCCAACAATATCATCTGCATGGCAGAAGGCCCGCTTGAGGAAAGGACCGCGCTTTCGGATAAGCTCCTCGAGGTCGGCGGTGTCGAGGTTGTAAGTTATTACGATGAGGTTATCGAAACATACCAGAAGATGCTTGAAACCGTTAACGCCGTGGTTATCGTCCTCGTGGTGGCAGCCGCGCTTCTCGCGTTCGTTGTTCTTTATAATCTGACCAATATCAATATCAGTGAACGAACACGCGAAATTGCAACCTTGAAAGTGCTCGGCTTTACTCCGCACGAGGTCAATGCCTATATTTATCGTGAGACAATTCTTCTCACGTTGATCGGGGCCCTGGTGGGCTGTGCGCTTGGCGTGGTGATGGAGAGTTTCGTTGTGGTCACGGCGGAGGTAAATCAGATAATGTTCGGACGCGAGATCCATATCGCGAGTTTTGTGATCGCCTTTGTGCTCACGGTTTCATTTTCACTCATCGTTACCTTTGCCATGAAGATGAAACTCAATGCAATCAATATGGTTGAAAGCCTTAAATCCGTTGATTAACGGGCGCTTTTATCATGCCAGCTTTATGGTGTGAAACTCGCCTGTTATAGCGGGACTTGCCGAACGATTCGCTGGTATTTGGTAGCGCGCGCGGCGCCGACTTTGTCGATGGAATGCTCCCTTTGCATCTTTTGCAAGATGCGTTCGAGGGTTTTTTGGCTCATCATCGGATTAGCCTCGAGAATCTCTATTTTGCTCACCGGTTCGTCGATCGACTGGAAATAGCGGCGAATTGTCTTTTCGTTGCTGCCTCGCACGCTTAACGCCGATGTTCGCTCTCCAAGCTCTTCATAGCATTTCAATAAAACGTTGAGCATATATTCCACAAAGGGGAGGTAATCGTTTTCGCCCGTTGCCCAATCCTTGGCGCTTTCTTTGAGCGCTGCGAAGTAGGTATCTTGTGAGGCTTCGATTTCTGCGTCGATCGATATATAGCGCCCGACGGTGAAATCGTTTTTATTGAACATCAGCAACGAAAGCAGGCGAGCCATCTGACCGGTGCCCTGTTCGAAGGGCTGGATGCATACAAAATCCAATATGAAAAGAATGCTTACCAGAAGGGGGCTATATGTTTCGTCTCGTACGGCATTGTTGTAGGCATTGCACAGCTCACGCATTTGCGTGGGGATATCAGTTGCATCAACCATGTCGGTACGTATGCCGTGATAGCGCTTGGGGCTTTCTGGTTGGACGTAAGGGGACTGGCCATATGACATGGCGCGTGCCCGATCGCCGCCGCGCCATTTGCCTGCATTTCTCACATTGTTCGAAAAACGAAAGAGGTCACCATGGAGCTGCAGGATAATGGCAGGTGAAATACGTAAGATGTTGAAGGTTTTGTCGATGGTTTCAAGTACATAACGATAGCCCATGACGACGTTGTCTGTATCGGATTGGGTTTTCGCTCTGTCCTCGAGCAATTCGCGCAGGTGCTTTTCTGTAATCTTGATGCCTTCAAGTCGGCACGAAGCGCCGGTGCTTCGCGTCTTGGCAATCTCATTGAGCTTGTCGAGAGTATCATGCCCAGTCACTGAGGCAATGGGCAAAATCCCCTTACCCTCATGGATTTTAGTCAAAGTGGCAACCATCGAGGGGGTAAAGAGTTTTTGCAGGGTAGTATCGTATGTAAGCTCACGCATTGCCATCAGGCCTGTTTCTCTGAATAACGGACAAAATAGAAAATATGGGTAGATTATAGTGATGAATTCATTCTTGGACAAATCCCCCACATATTCAACATTGCGAATGAGTACAATAGGCCTGCGTGTTCCCTCTATGAAAGGTTGCGGCATGGAAGAACGAGACACTATCGATAAGACTCAGCTAGATCGTGGCACCGGGCAGCAAAAACCGGTTTCGGACGATTTTCTTGATGCAGAAGAATATCTCGATAGTTTTTCAGCTCTTAAGACAAGCATGTCGCAGGGTCACGATCTGCGAAAGAAGCGCAAAGCCCTCGAGGAATACAGAAAGACCCTCGAAACGCTGAAGACAGCTCATGAAGATCGCACCAATATCGCGCAAAACTACGATGCGCTTGTCGCAGAGCAGCAAAAGATTATTGCCGACATGAGCAATGCCATCGAGAAGACGAAGAAAGACGCTGCGGGTATCGATACGAAGATCGACGAGGCTACAGATGCGCTTACCCAGCTTAAACGCGATCAAGAAGAGGCGAAAAAGCCGCTCGAAGATGAACTGAGCCGTCGCGTGACAGCATACGATTCTGCGAAAGACGAGCTCAAACAGGCCAAGGCCCAACGAGACACCCTGGATTTATTTGATGGCGCGACAGACGATCTTTCCGCAAGCGAAGCTGCGCATGATCAGGTTGTCGAAAGTGTCGATGATAAGCGCGATGCAGCGAAAGCGGCTTTAAACGAAGCGCAAAAGGCACTCGATGCTCGTGAGAAGACGGATAAGCGAGCGCAAAAAAACGCCCTTGATGAAATAAAGAAGATGAATAACGAGAAGGAAAAACTCGTCCAGGAAGCAGCAGCGCTGCAGAAGAATTTGGACGCAGCTAATGACCGTATCGTCTTTTGCGGATATGTCAAAGCGCATCCCGATGAAACTGTAGCTATGCAAAATCGTATAGAGGAAAACGAGAAAACTGCTGAGGATATGGATGAGCAGATCGCCCAACTCGCCTCGGTGCATAAAAAAAGCAAGGCAGCTTCTTCGAAGGCCCGTGCTGTGGTGATAGCTGCAATCGCCTTCATCGTTATCGTGGTCATCGTTTTCTTCATAGTTTCGAACAAATAGGAAGGATCAACATTGGAAGTAACCGAAGGACAGATGAATGACCTGCGTCGATATCTGCGTTCTATCTACGATGTATGCGAGTGCGCCGATGCTGACGGTGTGAGTATAGAATTTGCGGGCACCGAGCTTGGTCTTAGGCGGCTGTTCGAAATTGATATTACGGCGTACCTGCTTTATCTCACCGCTTCCGATACCATCATCGCTCAAGAAGAGATCGATTTCGTTAACGAACTTATGGGCAGATCGTATTCAATCGATGAATGCACCGAGCAAATCGAGCGCTCGGGCTTGATGGGAAATTCGTTCGATAACGAAACGCCGCTTTCGTTCAAGCTCCTAGTTGATTACACGCGTCATCAGGGAAAAGACATAAGCGATACACTCATGAGCTTCTATGATGCACTCGGCGTATGCATTGCGAATATCGATAACGAATACGTCGCTGTCGAAGACAGCGCACGGCGCGATTACATCTATCTATTGCGCGGCTATAAAGAGCTTGGAGAATCAACGGCCGACTAGGACGAGTTCGCGTGCTCGAAGCCTTTGTTCTGCCGAGTTATTTTTTCCCGACCAAGGCGCCGAGTATTCCGCGGATTACACCGTTGACTGCAGTTTTCGTGGCTCCGGTAAGAACTGATTGCGCTGCCCTCTCGAATTCGCGCGTCTGGCGGTCCTGCTGCTTGCGTTGCTGATCGGCCTCGCGCGCCTGTTCCTTTTCCTGCTTCTCGCGATTTTTCTCTTCGACGGCAGCTTGACGCTGCTGTTCTTTTTCCGCAGCTGCTTGGTCCTTCTCTTCCTGCTTCTTTGCTTCAGCTTGTTGCTTTTCCTGTTCTGCGGTTGCCGTTTGCTGCTCTGCGAATTTAGCCGCCGCTGCAGCTTTGGCGTCAAGCAGCTCATAGGCGCTCTCGCGGTCCACTGGCGTCGCGTATTTAGCATTGAGTTCGCACTTGTCGATACAATCGCGCTTGTCCGATTCCGATGCAGATCCCATAGAGCACGCAGGCGCAATGACCATGGCGCGTTCGACGATCTGCGGCTTGCCATCTTCATCGAGAAAACTGATGAGAGCTTCGCCTGTGGCAAGTTCTGTAATCGCGTCTTCGGTTTTGAACTTGGGGTTTTCGCGGAAGCTTTCCGCCGCCACTTTTATGGCTTTTTGCTCAGCAGGCGTATAGGCACGCAGCGCATGCTGCACACGGTTGCCGAGCTGGGCAAGGACGTCGTCGGGAATGTCGGCGGGATTTTGCGTGATAAACCAGACACCTACGCCTTTACTGCGGATGAGTTTGACGATCTGCTCGACTTTTTCGAGCAGGGCCTTGGGGGCATCATTGAACAGCAGGTGTGCTTCGTCGAAGAAAAAGACCATCTTGGGCTTATCGATATCGCCGGCTTCGGGCAACATCTCATAGAGTTCTGAAAGCATCCAGAGCAGGAATGTTGAATAGAGAAGCGGGGATTGTACGAGCTTGACGCAATCAAGGATATTCACATATCCATGCCCTGAGCTATCGCATGCAAGCCAATCGGAGATATCAAGCGCTGGCTCACCAAAGAAGCTATCTCCGCCGGCATCTTCGAGCTGCAGCAACGATCGTTGGATGGCACCGACGGATGTTTTGGCGATCTGGCCGTAGGTGCTCGTGTAATCAGCTGCATGATCGCCGATATAGGCGATCATCGACCTCAGATCCTTCAAATCCAAAAGCAAGAGACTCTCGTCATCTGCTACATGAAAGGCGATGTTCAATACACCAGCCTGGACGTCGGTTAAGCCAAGCAGACGAGCTAGCAAGACGGGCCCCATTTCGGTAATGGTCGTGCGCACGGGTGTACCCTGTTCACCGTAAATGTCGAAGAAACGTACCGGGCAAGCGTGAAAGTCGTAGTCTTTGATGCCGAGTTTTTCTAGCCGCGCGACGAGCTTGTCGGATGCTTCGCCCGCAGTCATCATGCCAGATACATCGCCTTTGACATCTGCAAGAAAAGTCGGGATGCCTGCATCGCTCATGGACTGCGCGATGGATTTCAAAGTGACGGTCTTTCCTGTTCCCGTTGCTCCCGCGATCAGGCCATGCCGATTGACCATGGAAGGGTAGAGGTAGACGGGTGCATCGCCTTGGGCGATCAAAAGCTTTCCATCAGTGAACATACCGATTCTCCTTATCCCCGTTTGCGTATATCTACTGACAAGATAATAGAATGCATCACCATATCTTATGTATTCTATTGTACGCAGTGCCTGCTCCATTCTGCTAGAATCTTGCAATATTTTGTTTAAAAAAGCACTGCACGCCTAAATCTGCGAGGGAAAGAATACAGAGCAATGACATATTTACCGGTTGCCCAACAGACGCCTTGGCAGCAAGCTGACAAGGTCGAGCTCGAAAAAACAGCTGTTCTTGTGATTGACGTTTTAGGCGGTGCGGATCCTGTGCTGCCGAGTCTCCAGGAAATGGCTGATAACAGCACGAGAATCGTTAAGGCCGCGCGGGCTGCACGGGTGCCTGTTCTTTTCGTCAACGATGCGCATATCCATGGGCTGGATCGTGAACTTGACCTTTGGGGCGAACATGGGATTCGTGGTACGCAGGGAAGCAAGCCTCTTGCACAATTCGACATATGCGAAAGCGATTACATCATCCCCAAACGTCGCTATGATGCGTTTTTCCAGACTGACCTGGACCTTACCTTACAAGAGCTTGGTGTGGATACGATTATCGCTGTTGGTGCTGATACGAACATCTGCGTTTTGCAGACGCTTGCAGGCGCCTATTTCCGTGGCTATAAAACGGTCGTTCCTGCCGACGCCACGGCGACGTTTCTTATTGGCACTCAAGAAGCCGGCCTCGAATATTTCACACGATGCTATGACACGCGCGTAGTCGATACGGAAAAGGCGTTGCAGTATCTGCACTAATTCCTTTGTTTCGACGAGAGGATCATGGCATATGCAAAATGACGGGGGAGAGACAAAAGAGGCAGAGCATGCCCCAATGCCACCTGTAATCGGTATCGTTCCTACGCAAATGCCCGAAGAGCATATCTTTCGCGTGAACGATTACTACATCAACTCCATTGTGCTGTCTGGCGGCGTGCCCCTGATTTTTCCATTGTCGAAAAACTCCCGCGTCTATGATCGGCTGCTGCCTATAATCGATGGTTTTGTACTTACAGGCGGTCAGGATGTCGATCCAGAACGCTATGGGATTTCGCCTGAGAGCACTGCATACGACAAACTTGGCGAAATTACGCCTCTGCGCGATGAGGTTGAGAAGCGTATCCTCGACTATGCCATAGAGCATGATGTTCCCACACTCGGTATTTGCCGCGGGATGCAGACGATGAACGTGCACTTTGGCGGAACGCTCTATATCGACCTTCCCGCGCAGTTCGATGGTGTCGACAGTCTCAGTAAAACTGCGCTTCTGCATTGGCAGACCGAAGAGCCGACCGAGGTTGCTCACTATATCGACGTAATGCGCGGTTCCAAGCTCCATGAGATTCTCAACGCGGATTCATCGGCGGCAAATTCGTTTCACCATCAAGGAATACGTGAGGTAGGGGCGGGGCTTTTGCCAGTTGCCTATGCTTCAGACGGCTTGATCGAAGCTATCGAAGCCCGTGATGCAACTTTTATGCTTGGTGTTCAGTGGCATCCGGAATTTTTCCTCGGAGAAAAGCATATGGGCAACCTCTTTACCGCGCTTGTAAGCGAGGCTGCTCAGGCCCGCCAAAGCGGCAGGCTTGACACGAAGGTTTCCGCCTGATTCAACCGGTCATATTCGTCTATTAAGTGCTCGTTTGCTGCGATACAATTGCTATGTGGACGAACTCACGATATGACTCGGGAGGGGGAAGCATGCTGAATGTGCCGGCATGGGCTGCGATAGATGTTTATACGTTTATCGTGCTCGGAATCACAGCATTTGCGCTCATCACCCTTTCCCATGATCGTGATTGGCATCGCGTTTATTTTCTTGGCTTTGTCATCACGCTTGTCGTCCTCGTCTGCGCAGACATATGTTCGTTTGCATACCTTTATGGCAACATTACGATTTCATTGATCGGTAATTTCGTATATTTCGGGTTTGACCCGATAGCCTTGGTCTTCTGGGCTGCGTATGCGTCTACCTGGATAGGGGATCAAACCCTTGGAAACCCGTTTCCCAAGAATCGGTTTCTTTTCATTTTCACTTGCGGATTTGCGATTTTGAACTTGACCGTAACCGTGATCGGCATGTTTACCGGGTGGCTGTTTTTCTATGATCTGTCTGGTTCCTATCAGCGTGGCCCTTTGTTTGGCGCACGCGTTCTCGCGATCTTGTTCACCGCAATAGCTATAGAGATCTATTTGTTCGTAATCCGCAAACGTATGCCGCTTGCTGCTTATTCATGGGTAGCGGCTCTTGCAATTCTTCCGATTGCCGGAAGCATGCTTCAGGCCCTGTTCGCAAATTTGACTTTCGAACTTGCAGGATATGCTATCGGGCTCTTTATCCTTTATGTGCGCGTTCAGAGCACAAACGTGAGCGTCGACCCGTTGACTGGTGTCAATACCCGTGGAACTTTGGGAGTCGAGCTGCGCAGGCGGATCAAACACGGTGCCCGCGAGCCTTTTTCAGCGATCATGATAGATATCGACGAATTCAAGCAGATCAATGATCTTTATGGTCATCAAGCAGGCGACCGTGCTCTTGCGGTTATGGGCAACGTTCTTACTCGCTCGGCGCGGTCCGGTGATTTTGTATCGCGCTATGGCGGAGACGAGTTCTTCATTTTGAGCGATGTTTGCACGGTCGAGATGCTCGAATCCATGGTTATGCGTATACGCCATACGCTTGCTGACGAAAACGAACATGATGACCTGCCGTTCGAGATGCGTGCTTCGTTTGGTTATGTGATATTCGATCCTGAAGTCGACAAAAATCCTGATGCCTTCATCGCGCGTGTCGATACATTGCTCTATGAAGAAAAACGCATTGCCAAAAGCGATACAGAGGGGGCGCGACGATGAATTATCTTGCCTCCTGGGTTGTTCTTGACGTCTACTCGCTTATCTTGCTCGGTGTCTGCATGTATGGCTCACTGCGTCACGGTGCTTTTGCATCTGACCAACGTTTGCATTTCAGCATGCTTCTTTTCCTCGTTGTAATCCTGACCTTTGCTGATATTGCGCAGAGAAGCGGGATGGATGATTCGAATTGGATAGTCCAGTCTGGAAGGGCGATCTGCTTCGGCTTTGACGGCTGGATTCCCAGCCTGTGGCTTGGGTATGCAGTTTCTAAGATGGGGCGTTCCGTTAAAGATCGAGAAAAGCTTCCGATCAGACTTTGGTCTATGGGCGCTTTATCTTATAGCGTACTCAACATGGTTATTTCCATAGCGAGCATTTGGACCGGCTGGGTGTTTACAATAGATGCATCTGGCGCGTATCAAGCAGGCCCCTTGTTCGTGCCTCATGCATTGGGTGTTTTATTCTCTATCATTGCAATTGAAATCATCATCATCTTGCACCGAAAAGATATGGTGCCGGGCAGTTTTGCCTGGGTTGTAGTTTTGCCTTCGTTGACTCTTATAGGCGGATTTCTGCAGATAATGCTTGGCGGATTGCCGTTAGAAATCACTGGTACTGCAGTTTCGCTGCAGCTTCTCTATATCTTCCAAGTAAACCGTAATGTGAATATTGATTTTCTTACTAGAGTCGGCAATCGCCGCATGCTCGAAGAAGCCTTCGACACGAAGATTCACACAGCGGAATCTGGCCATTCATTTTCGGCGTTGATTATCGATCTGGACTCGTTTAAGCAGATGAACGACACCTATGGTCACGTAGCGGGCGACCGTGCCCTTGTCTCTTTTGCGCACGTGCTTAAAAGCACTTTTCGGGCAAGAGATTACATCACGCGATTTGGCGGAGACGAGTTCTGCGTGATTTGCGATATTACAGATCAAAAGGCGTTAGATGATGTCGTCGCACGTCTGCGCGCCAATCTAGAAGCCTTCAATATGTCCGAAACACTGCCGTTTCCCATAGGGATGTCCATCGGATACGGCATCTACAAGCCGCAAGACGGCGAGGATAAAGAAGAATTCAGGGCGCGTATCGACTCATATCTCTATCGCGAAAAATATGCCAAGACCAGGGGATAAGAATAGCTTCCTGCTAAGCGGTCTGGTCTTCCATCGCATTGAGCGCATCGATGACCTCGGGGCGTAGGCGCCAGATATAATCACCTCGGCGAGGCTCTTCAGCATTTCGGCCCACAAAGACAAACGGCCACCATGAACCTTTGTAGTCACTTCGGCCCATTTTACGAGCTGTGTCTCGTGAATAGGTTCTGAGTAGGCTGTTGTAATAATCGCGATTATGTCCTCGTTCGTCTGCGAGCTCATCGGGGGTTGCCTCGCCACCCATTTCGCATATACGACGCAGTGCTTTAAGAACGCCGTCACTCGTGATTTCTTTGTCTTCAAGCAGAACCATCCACTGGTGAATACTCATATCCGGATCGTAATCTCGCAGATCTGGCCACCAACTTTGTTCGTCTGCTGCTTTATAGGCGTGGGCGGCTACTTCATAGAACGGTTCATCGCATACGGCAATCATTTCTCGAAGTAGGCGCATGTATTGCACGCCGCGCATCACGATCGGCGTATTGATGCCATATTGTGCATGCACGTATTCGCGTGTCTTCTCTCCAAAGGGAAGATAGAAATTAGGACGCATCCAGTAAAGTGTTCTGGTCAGACGGGCTTTTGTAATGTTTTCCTGCTGATGGACCTTGTCAAACAGGTCGTAGAAGACATTGAGCGTTTCTCGTTCGAGCTTGCCATGTCCTTGCGAAGAAAGCTCGAGGGCCACCTCGAAGAGGTTCCAGCAGTCCTCAACGCCTTGCCTGGACGTATCGAAATACTGCCAAAGCTCATGGTTTGCACTTGGAATCCCCATGAAATCCTCGGGTAGGGGCGCTTCGATATCGAAGCGCTTCATGACGGTTTCTATGGCGCTTTTTCGATCAAATGAAATCATGCTTCGATTGAATGCAGTGAAAAAGGTAAAGGGATCTACAGAGTTGCGGTTTTCAATTCCGCTGATCTCTTTGAATACATCGAGTACTTCGTCTCGGTTGTCTTTGCGTTCAAGTAGAGCATCGGCAATCGCCTCATATGCCGGAATCCAGCTAAAATGCGTATCTGTCACTGTTCGAATCCTCTGCTTGTTTGTGTGGATATTAGAAACTCCTAGTTGATTCTATCGCGAAACGCGTGCATGAAGCTTATTATTATCTATAAGCCACGAAATTGGCTTATTTGTTTTCGACTTGACATGTTTTTAGGCAAAATGCGAGATTCAGGAGCTCACGATGGAACTCACATCATTGAATAGTATACGACACGCTGCACTTTCTCTTGCTAATGCGGCTCGATATATGGGCGCTGCATCCATCGAGCTTGGAAAGATAGTGGTTCCTGCTGGCAAAGCGGCAATCTGTAATGTTCCCAAAGTCGCTTCTGATACGTTTGAGCTTGCACGCAATGGGCAAACACCTGAGGAACGTCATCGCGCGGCTCTGACCTTGGGAATTGCAGCTGCTGTCGCTACTGGATTTGGAATTGCAACCTTTGCTCATTTTGCCAATAAGTTTAAAAAATGCAGTGAGCAGCGTAGCCAGAAACGTCAGATTGCAACGGCGTTGGCTCGGGAAGCAGAAATAGACGATATGATCTCGAGTGCTCTTGCGATGCGCCCCGCTGAAGCGATTATCGGTGAAAATCTTACCGAAGATTTTGCGTATGCACAGGGCGCTGGCTGTTTCGCGGTTTTCGTATATGACCCTGACGTTGCAGATGAGGATCCGTCTGCATATCGCGATGTCTACGTTGGCGCTTCGCCATCCATGATCGATGGCGCACGCAAACAGCTCAACGGAAAGGGAAATCTTTACGTACACGCTGACATGGTTTATAAACGTCCTGTTTACGTGGCGTTTTTCCCGTGCGAAGAATACGAGCTTTACTCGCGGCGTGAGCATATCGTTCATGCTCTAGGCGCTGACGAGTCCTATAACAAGGTAGCCAATCTCGCCGAACTTGATTAAAAGCAGAGGGATTTTATATGCATGATGCAAATCGCGAACGCGAGGGACTGACCTTGCTCGGTAATGAGAACACGACGTATCTTGCCGACTACGACCCATCGCTTCTCGAGACTTTCGATAACAAGCACACAGATCATGACTATATGGTGACTTTTCGTTGCCCCGAGTTTACGACACTGTGCCCCATTACCGGTCAGCCTGATTTTGCGACGATTTATATCAACTATATCCCTGATCGGCGCATGGTTGAAAGCAAGAGCCTCAAGCTCTATTTATTTTCATTTCGCAATCATGGCGATTTCCATGAAGACGTTATTAATGTCATCCGCGATGACCTTGTCAAACTAATGGATCCAAAATATATTGAAGTGCGGGGCATGTTCTATCCGCGCGGAGGAATTTCCATCTATCCATTTGCCAATTGGTACAAACCCGGTACCAAGTATGAGCAGATTGCGGCAGAGCGCATGTTTTCACAATTATCTGATTTGGATTGTGGTGATGGCGCGCGGTAATTGTGCTAGTATGTGCGCCGCACTGAAAAAGCCTGTCTGATATTTGACAGGGGTTGTCGCAACATCCAACCTAAAAAAACTAAGGAATCAAAATGGAAAAAACAAATAAGAATCTAATGCTCTGCGGCATGGTGTTTGCCTGCGCTCTTGTCATATCGAACATGATTGCTGCAAAGACTATACAGACGGGTATTCCGTTGTTCGGATCGACGATTGTGGTGCCCAGCGCCGTTATCTGTTACTGCATCACATTTTTAATGACCGACGTTGTAGGCGAGATATGGGGCCGCGAAGAAGCCCAACAGATAGTGCGCTGGGGCTTTATCTGCCAGCTTATCGCCTGCGTCCTTATCGCCATCGCTCAGCTTATGCCTGCCGCTAACGTTGAGATGCAAGCTTCTTATGAAATGCTGCTTGGTCAGAACATCATCTTTGTAGCTGCATCGCTTCTGGCTTATATTTTGAGCCAGAGCTGGGATGTCTTCTTCTTCCATAAAATTCGCAACTATTTCCTGGCGCGCGGCAAGAGCACGGCATGGCGTTGGGTTTGGAACAACGGGTCGACAATGACTTCTCAGATTATCGATACCGTTGTCTATATTGGCATTGCTTTTGGTTTTGGAATGGGTTGGCTATTCAATTCCGCGATGTTGCCTACATTGGCTGCGATGATGGTTGGCCAGTATATTTGTAAATTTGTTCTTGCAGCTCTTGATACGCCGTTTTTCTACATCATGACCCGTAAGGTCCATGCTGCCGCACAAGCTCCAGCTGCCGTAGGCTAAGCGAAGCTTTTGGGTTTTAGCTGAAAGCCCCCAAAATCATACAAACAGTCGGCCAAATCCCGAAAATCGCGACTGTTTGTATGATTTTAGAGGGGTGGTTTTGGGGTACCCCAAGTATCGGCACTTTCGCAATACTCTGACCTGCATGTTTACTTTTCAAATCTTTATCATATTCAATGATAACTTGCAAAATCATACAAACAGTCAAAAATCGCTTGTGTTAAGTGAAAAACTGCCTAATTTCTGTCGCTCGCGGGATCAAGATGGCGCAGGAGGGTGATTTTGGTGATAATTGCGATACTTGATGCTGTCAGCGAAAGGGGTTATGCGTAATGCTGCCCATAAGCGAAAAAAATGTATCCGCGCGTAAGCGGGACGAAGCACGATTCAAAGATGAAAAACTAAAACGCGGGTTAGCTTGCCAGGATTATCTTATTTTGGACGGTGCGATGGGGTCGATGCTGCAGGCTCTGGACGTTGATACCTCTGACAAGATACCCGATATGCTTTGCCTTGACTCTCCTAAAATCATAACGGATATTCATCGACAGTATGTGGATGCGGGTGCGCAGGTAATCACTACGAACACCTTTGGTGCCAATGCCCATAAACTGCCCACATCGACAAATCCGAACGATGTGTTTGCTGCTGCAGTCGCATGCGCTCGAAAAGCGGGAGCTCCTTATGTCGCAGCTGATATCGGTCCCATTGGCGAGCTTTTCGAGCCTATGGGAGACCTGGTTTTCGATACGGCTTATGAACTCTTCGCGCAGCAAGTCCGCGCTGCCCAATCTGCTGGATGCGATTTATTTATCATCGAAACAATGGCGGACCTGCTTGAGATAAAGGCAGCGGTTCTAGCAGTCAAAGAGAACTCCGACCTGCCTATTATGGCAACGATGACCTTTGGCGAAGATGGGCATACTCTTATGGGTACGACGCCACAGATTGCAGCATTGACACTTGATGCGCTTGGCGTAAACGCTTTGGGCGTGAATTGCTCGGTTGGACCGCAGGCTTTCGCTCCTTTTATTGCCCAGATGCGCAAGAACTCCGCCTGCGCTCTTGTCGCGCAGCCAAATGCCGGATTGCCCGAGGTTATAGATGGTAAAACGACATATGCCATAGACGTTGAATCTTTCATTGAAGCTGATATTGCTTCTGTCGATGCCGGTGCCACTATTCTTGGCTCATGCTGTGGAACAACCCCGCAATACACATCAGCACTTTGCAAACTGGTCGCGGACAAGTCACCTCAGATGCCTTCTGCACCGGGAACAAACTTTGCAACAAGCCCTCGTTTAGCAGTGGACCTTGATACGCTTGATCTTTTGCATGAGGTCAAGCACTTGAATGAAGGCGGGGAGTCGGATACCGACGATTTTACCGATACGATCTTTGACGCCGCCGACGAAGGGGCAAAACTTCTTGCGCTCCGGGTCGATGGAATTGCCCTGGCGGACATAGCGCAGATTATTGTGGATATCCAATCTTTGACCGCGATTCCTCTTTGGTTTACAGGATGTGATATCGCTCGTCTGGAGGCGGCCGTACGCGTATATGCGGGGAGGCCTGTTGTCGGCGAG
>CAYSZR010000032.1:12484-21940 GCA_964435565.1 uncultured Coriobacteriaceae bacterium | reverse complement strand
AATGGACGCCAGGAACCCATGACCAACAAACGCGGGCTACCTTCGTTGCAAACCCCGCTGCAAATAGTTGCAAATAGGCAATGAGTTGCTTAATGGATTGGGAGGGAAAAGTGGGGGAGCGAAAATCTTCAGGATCTTTCCAAGAGAAACATGATTAAAAAATAGCCGATTTAAGGCATCGGAATTTCCAGAACGAGAATCGGTTCATAAGAGTATCTGAAAGTTGCTTGTGGGTCATTCTGGCAGACGAGAGTTCTATGCTTCATACTCTATTAAAATTAATTAAATATCTGATAAAGAGTTAGTTCGGGTAATCTACTAAGCTATCAGTAAAGTAGATAAATCACGTTAAAAAACGAGTCATTTCCAAATAATAGAAAGTGACTCGAAGCGATAAGACATTATTTAATTTATTGATAAATGCATAAGGGAAAATTGGAAGCGGGCGAAAGAAGAAGTGACGAATTTTTATCTGTGATCGAGATAAAAATTCTCTAATGTGATTTTTGACAAATGGGTAATTCGAAATGAGATAAATCATTATTAGATAATTTGATTAAACATTTTCTCGTTCTAGTGACTTCTTGCAATCCAGGAAGAGAAAAAGATCGTGCCGAAAATCCGAAAATACGCTTTCAAGACAAAAGATAATCAAACAAATCTGGATACAAATGCGATAAAAAAATCTGATATCTAAGTTGTATCAGCATGGACATTTTTCTTAAGAAGCTTTCTGAATCATAATGAGGAAATCTTTAAAGGAAAAATGAGGAATAGCAGCAAATTGAAAATGTATATAAATACAGCTAAATCAATATATCTCACAATAATAAATATCTTAAAGAATATGTTTTGATCCACTGTCGAGACTAGCGGAAAATTACTTAAATAAAAATGAAGCTAACATCAAAAAACAGTGCGGAAATGTTTCAGAAAAAAGAAATTTGCTATCACTTTTTTTGTTTTTGTCTAGATATACGTATATCTTTTGATATATAATTCATAAAACCTAAATAGGTTTAATAGGAAGTGCTCACCGGGAACGTACTCAAAATGAAGTAAGGTGGTTGAGTTGAGCTCAAAAGTAAAGCAAGCAAACTTCCGTCTTCCTCTCGATTACATGTCGCTGATTGATGAATTTGCAAATCGCGAAGGCATTACCAAAGCGGCAGTAATCACCCGTGCGCTGGATTGCATGCGAGCCTCTTACGATAGCGGTAACGGTGGCATGCCAGTGACGGGGGGAGCCGCAGGAGTATCCGAGCAAGAATTCAACGAACTCAAAGAGCAACTGCAGCGTGCTGAGTCTAAAGCCGCCGAGGCTACCAGGAGCATTGATGCTGCAAATGATCGAGCGGCTTCTGCGGAGCGTTCGCGTGATGCAGCCGAAGCGCGCGCAACGGATGCTGTTTTGGCGCGCGACGCGGCCGAAGCAAAGGCTCGCGAAACCGCTACCGAACTTGTTTCTGCGCAGGCAAAGGCTGGAACCGTCGCTGCGTCTGCCGCAACTTCTGCTGTTGATGACGAAATCGTACGCCTGCGAGAGCTCGTCGCGAAACAGGAAGTAAGTCTCGAAGAGAAGGCGAAGGCGCTTGCAGCAAAGGAGGCAGAGATTGCCGCGAAAGAGGCGATGATCGCCGAGCGCGATGCGCGAATCACGTCACTGAGCGAGCAACTCGGTGCTGCAAATGCAAAAGCTCAGCTTGTCTTGAACGGTAACGAAGTTAAAGCTGTAACGCTTGATGCCGCAGGCTCGGGCGATGAAGATTCAACCCGTGCGTTGTCTATGCTCAATATGCTCGGCGGCGTTATGGGTGCTTTCCAGCAGCAGGTTGATGACGCTCGTGTTGTTGGCGAGCAAGAAGGACGCTTGGCTGTTCAGCATGAGCTCGAAGACATGATGAATAAGGCGCGCAACGACGGCTACCGCGACGCCATGACTTATCTCGATAATCGCGTTACGACAGCACGCGAAAGCGGTGCAAAAGAAGAACGTGCACGCATCGCCAACATGAGCTTCTTCGAGCAGCGCCGTTATCTTAAGGTTCACTTCGCCTAGAGAAGCTCGCTTTTCCATACCCCGTCATCCAGATCGACAACATACATCTTTCCAGCGGCTCCGGATCACCTATCGGGGCCGCTGTTTTTATCTAAACAAACCCTGGGGTGAATGGGAGCCGTACCCGTGTTTGCATGCGGACAATCGTGATCGAGCCCGGGTACATGAGATAAGAAAAGGCGGGCCTTGAAGAAGGAACGGTGCCTTTATTGCCGATAAACGAACCGGGAAATATCGAGATCTGCGTTCGGCAAACGCGGCAGGGGAGCAAGGAACCGAAACGATCAAGGAGCTGAATACGCTCGAGCATGCGTTTCTCTCATTGTTGAGTTTGAACAGAAAGTTCCTGGCAGGTCGAAAACAGGAATAAATAATCCACAAATGGGTAATTCGCGCAACGAATGCCAAGGTAAAATCAATACGCGTTATATAAAAGAAGAAATTTCATACCGAAAATTTGAATATGGAGAAATTGTGAATTTGAAAATTATTTAAAAATCAACGGAATTTTGTGCTTCGGGTAAAAATTTTGTCTCCAAAACTGAGCTGCTATAAGAATTAGCTATAGAGGAATTTACCGCTTTATCTGATAAAGCTATGAACAAAATATACAAAATGATCTTCAAAGCTAGTACTTTAGTTCGCTGTAGTATTCCGTGCCTAAACCTGCAGGTAGAGCGCCGCATCGTATTGTTCACGCGCGCGTAGAAGAAAGGAATTCGGTATGATTTAAGAGCCGATGAGTGAGGAAATCAATTGAACAGACGCTCTGACAACACTTGTTTTAGCGGGAGCCGTGTCTTTAGTGCGCGGTTGACCGCTTTTTTTGTTGTTTTTTCGGCTGTTTTCCTCACTCTTCTCATCGCCTCAACCCTTATCCTCACCACCTCGCTTTCTTCCGCGTTTGCGCAGGTCGTGACCGAAAACGAATCTGGCGCGGAAACCGCCCAATCCTCAGCGAATTCCACATCGGCAACGGTTGCGGCTAGCGACGAGGAGCCGGCTGCTACGCAAACGGAAGCTAACGTCGCAGCTCAAACTCCTGAAACGTCTTCGACAGCATCGGTTGCCACTGAGCCTGCAACGACCCAGGCTCCCGCTGCGGTCGTCACAGAATCTGCCTCGACACAGACATCCGCCACAGCAGAAGCCGCGGCTTCTGAAGCTTCATCTACTCAAGCCCAGACTGCCGAAACCCCGACAAGCTATTCGATTACGTACGTCGTTGACGGTTCGGCAGACACCACGGCCTGTACCGCTGGTTCCGCGGTGATTCTTGGATCGCTTGGGCAAAAGACAGTAGGCGGCGTCTTGTACGATTTCGCGGGCTGGCGAACCGCTTCTGGTTCTGTTCTGCAAGGCGGTGCAAGTCTTGTCGTCACAGCGGATACCGAACTCACCGCAATTTGGATTGAACATGCAACGGAGAAAACGAAGGAGAATGCAGATGAGACAGGCACGAATACGAGCGCGGAAGTCCCCGCCAAAGTAAGTTCTACGGCTGTATCCACCCCGGAAAATGGGGAGGAGGGTGCCAAGAGCGAAGACGAGCTTATCAGGCATGCTTTCAGCGATGCGCCGGCAAACGACAATGCGAATGTCTATTGGACTTGGAGTAAGGACAGCGCAACGCTCACGATCGGTGCATGTATCGATGCGCAAGATTCAACCGTCCAAGAGATCAACCTTGTTGATGCGAGTCTTCTGCCCTGGCTGGCTGATCCTGACATAGACAAAACGACGATTCAAAAAGTCATTTTCAAATTGAATTCCAACAGCCAAGGCGTTGGAATCAGAATCAGTCCTCTCAGTCTGGAAAGATGGTTTGCCGGGTACACATCCCTTACCATTTTTGACGGCACGGGTCTCGATACGTCTCGCGTTATGTCATTCAAAAACATTTTCGAGGGCGACTCTGCCCTCGTTTCGATTTCCGGAATTGAAGCCTCGATTCTCGAAAATAGTGGCGCGGATGCTGGTTCCGCAAATGCATCGACCGCAAACGAAAATAGCGCGGATACTAAGGTGCTAGCAGATAAATCAGCAGGCGGAACTGCTATAACCCTTACAAGTGCTAGCACTTCAACTGAATCGGGCACCCAGTTAAAAACTGCGGATGCCGATACCGATCCCGCATTTACTGGCTCTCTTTACATTGACAGTAATATCTATTGGACTTGGACCGACCAGACCAAGACGATCACCGTCGGCCTCAAAGATTCTTCCAAAGATTCGATCATGTCGCTTACGTATGATCGTCTTCCCTGGCTTACCGCATCTGACGGAAGCGCGGTTCCGGCCGGCCTGATCGAGAAGATCGTTTTCAAGAAAACAGGGATCGGGCGAATCGTCCCCACGATGATGGCGGATTGGTTTGCAGGATATAGCGCCCTTACGTATTTTGATGGCACGGGGCTGGACGTAAGTCGAGTCGTGAGTTTTGCCCGTCTATTTAAAAACGACACTAAGCTTACGAGTGTTGTGGGTATGTTTGACTGGAACACTTCGGCTGCTCGTTCTTACAAGGAAGCCTTCAGTGGCGTGTCGAACCTGAATGCTCTGGATCTGACCGGTTGGAGTACCGCCGATGGCAATGTAAACGTGTACACGACGACGGTTAATCCTGACGGAACGACGACCACGACTTCTCACTGGGAAAACAATGTCGTAAAGACTCGTACGGACATGTTTGCGGGGATGACTTCGATCTATGAATTGAAGCTCAGCCCAACTACTTCTCTTGTGAATACCGGCCTCGAGAGCATCAGTTCGCGTACCTATGATATAGGGTTGTGGGTTGCTGACGGCAAGGGCAATGGCGAATCTGAGCCATGGTCTGGCTCGGGCGATGACTTTATCGTGCGTTACCCGGCCAGAGGCAATGCCTTAGGTGTCAATCTTTCCTACCAGTTCAAGCCCGGCGGCCGCTTCCGCTCGAACAAAGCTGTGACGTGGAGTTTCGAACGTGACACCGCTGCTGGTACGGGCGTACTCACCATTACGCCTGATGTAAACTACACCGGTGCTGAGGGCACCAATAACTTCATCATCTCCGAGACCTTCGATGGCGCGAATGGCACGTACGAGGTGCCTTGGCACAACGCCATTACATCAGACGAGATTACGAGTGTCGTCTTCGCGATTGCCACAACTGTTGACGCTGGCACATCGGTCGTCACCAAATATTACACACGCCTCCAGACTCTTGAGGGCTGGTTCCGTGACTGCCTGAAGCTGCTCAGCTTCGAGGGTGTTGGCGCAAATGTCGAAGACGTTGTTTCTATGAAGTCGCTGTTCGAAAATGACAAGAACCTGCTCACCATCTCCCTTAAGGGCTGGAAGAGCAAGAGCGGCGTCGTCGTGACCGATATGTTTAAGGGCGATGCGACGCTTGCGACTCTTACATTTTCCGATGGCACATATATACAGGGTTCGGGTCTTGAAGATATCAATGGCTATGGAGAGACAGACGGCGTGTGGGAACGCACCGATACGGGCAAGACCGTCGATCCTTGGTTCGGTTCCTCAAATTCGCTCGAAGATCGCTACGACATGGATTACGTCACAACCGTTGCAACAAGTGATCTGCACGGCGATGCGACTTACAAATGGACGCGCACATATCGAGGCGGACGCTTTAATAATGACAACGCCTGGTGGAAGTACCAGGGCACGACGCTCACTATCGGCGCAGACGAGAATTCGAAACTTGGCAAAGTCGTGGATGAGACCGCCGATCAGCTTCCCTGGCTCAAAGTGGTCGACGGCGCACCCATTGTGGATATCACGGCCGTGGTGAGTATCTCGACGAGCGGCAAGATTGCTCCAGCGAATCCTGCCGGCTGGTTTAAGGGCTACACAGCTCTCACGACCTTCTATGGCGCGAATATGAACGTAGCCGTGGCATCGGCAATCGATAATCTATTCCAAAATGATGCGAAGCTGACTATTGTCGATATGAGCACCTGGGATTTCGTGACGAGGAATCCGACGCGCACCAACCTCTTCGATGCTTGCGAAGCGCTCGATCAGGTTAAGGTTGGCAGCAAGATGCTGCTTTCGGGCACGGGCATCGAAAACGTCGTTTTGCATTCTCCAGACAATGGCACATGGCGCCGTACAGACGATGTCGCAAACGATCCATGGATCGGCAGCGGTGCAAATCTTGTAGAACGTTATAACGATGCGAGTTCTGATGGCTCGACAATCGCATCTGCAACTTACATGTTTGATGAGACTTTGTTCCGCAACTTCTTCAGGAACTCCAATGTTTCTTGGAAGTTTGAAAATGACCAGAACCAAGGGCGCCTGACGATCTCTGTTGTTGACACGGCACGCAGCGCGCTTGTCGAGGAGCGGGGCACGGTTCCTGGCTCTGAGCTCAAAGATGGTACTGAATTGCCTTGGCTGCGTGTTCTGGCAGGCATCTCGAGCTGGTCTGATATGACTCCCGAGCTGTATCAGGCAGCGCGCGATAAGATTAAGATCGTCGACATCACGGGCCCTGTTCAGCCTCAGTTCCCAGCTAGCTGGTTCGAAAACTACAAAGCGCTTACGACTGCGTTTGTCGGCAAGATGAAATTCCAAAGCACGTTTAGCACTGCGTCACAAAACGCGACGTCACTCGCCAATCTCTTCAAAGGCGATAGCAAGCTCGTTACTATCGACGGCCTTTCGGGTTGGAATGTGAGCACCATCCAGAACCTTGACTATCTTTTCTATGACAACGGATTCACGACGCTTCAGGGTCTTGATGAATGGAATACTTCGAACGTCAGCTCAATGAAGTATTTCATGGCCGAAACGGATAAGTTTGCAGGTTTTACGGGCCTAGGCGTCATGAAATGGGATACCTCTAACTGCACTGATTTCTCGCATGCCTTTGAGAATGCGAGCGTTCTTACTAGCTTGAATCTTGCGCAGTGGAACATGCTCCGTGCTGATGCAACGGGACGCAGCTCCATGCTTGCGGGTGTAAACAAACTGGTATCGCTTACTTTGGGCGAGAAAGTCGTTCTGGAGGATACCGGAATCAGTGATGAGGCGTTGACGCCGGATCGCGTGCAGACTAAGGGTACTTGGGCTGCGAATAGCGTCGATAATGGACGTACCCAGTCCTGGTTTGGCACATCGATCGACCTTCTGCGCAGGTATCCGACCGGCGGACGTGAGCTCGACGGTGACGCAGCGGTGAATACAGCCGTGACCTATGCGTGGACTCCGGGTGTCTATGGCGGCCGTTTTGGCACGGGTGCCAATGACGCTTCGTGGTGGAAATACGAGAAGTCGAACGATGTCTCTACAGGCGTGCCGCTTGGGACGCTTACTGTCGGCACTGATGCGAACGAGGTGCAGAGCTTCGATCTTTCGCAAAATGATGCGCTGTGGAAAGAGGTCATCTGGAAGCTTTATCCAGTGACGACAACGACAGGCGGCGTTGCTACGACGACTTATCCGACTTGGCAAGAAGCCCTTGCCAATATCACCTCGATCATCATTGAATCGCGTAACGACGGAACGGAGACGGGGGCTGCTACTATCAAGCCCACGGCTGGCAGCCTTGGCGCTAACGGTACGGTCGGGGGTCTTTTCGCCGATTATTACACGGGCCTTCTGAGCTTCGACGGCAGCGGCTTTGACGTGAGCGATGTCACGAGCCTGGCGAGCATGTTCGAAGGCGCGAAAGGACTCAAGAGCGTCACGGGAGTCTCTGGTTGGAAAACCGATAACGTTACGACGATGGCGAATATGTTTAAGGGCGCAGCCGCCCTAAACGAAATAGATTCGCTTGAACACGATGGTGCGACGGGGACATGGGGCACGAATAGCTTGGTCAATACGAGCTCGATGTTCGAAGGCACGACGAGCATGAATGACCTTTCAGCGCTTGGCACTTGGGTTGTTGCATCCGTCAGGGATTTTTCCAAGATGTTCAAGGGCTCGGGTGTCAAAAAACTCAATATTTCTAGTTGGAGAATGCTGAGTACGGCGAGTACTGATGAGATGCTTCTGGGGGTTACCCGCCTTGCAAGCCTTACGCTGGGCGATCGTGCGTATTTGACTGGTACCGGATTTGAGCAAACTTCAACCTTGCTTATGTCGCAAGGCTCGTGGAAACGAGGCGGCGACTCAAAATGGCAAGGCAACTCCATCAATCTTGTTAATCTGTACGTGCGCCCCGATGCCGCGTTGGTCAATGTTTCGACGACGACAGTCACGGAAAGTCATGTCTATGCCTGGTCAAACCTCATTATGGGACGTTTTGAGAACGATAATACTTGGTGGAAATTCACCTATAACGCAAGCGATCAATTCCGCAAGCTTGGCTATCTCACGATTGGCTCGGATGATGTCAATGGCGATATCACCATCGAGGAAGATGCGGACGAAGTCCCTTGGAAGACAGATGCTTCCATGCAACAGCTTGCCTGGTACGGGTATAAATATAAGTTGACCGCCGACACGTCGATCAATTCCTCGAAGACGTATTACACTCTTAGCGGGGATGCGAGCACGCACAATTATATAAAGGTGACGTCTCCTAAAGCGCAGTTTATAGGCACCTATTATGAGCTCACTGATGAATTCGAAGTGTACGGCTATATGAGCCTTGTCGATAAATGCCAAACGGTTACATTCCAGAGCAATGTCACTCCCGAGAATTTCGAAAGCTGGTTTGCGGATTATCCTGTCTTGCTGACCTTTGACGGTAATCACGTTATCTTGGGTGCCAATGGGACAAGGAGCCTTGCAAGCCTTTTTGAAAACGACAGCAAGCTCGTGCTCGTGGATAACGTAAGCGACTGGGATGTGAGCCAGGTCACTTCATTCAATGAGATGTTCCGCAACACATCTTCCATGACGGCGCTCAATATTCACGGATGGATTATGCAAGCGGGATCGACGTCAATGAATATGCTTGCGGGCACTGATTCGCTTTCGACGCTTGTTCTTGGACCCAAAGTGAATATCAAGGATGCTGGTCTGGGAGGTCCCGTCGTTGACGCTTCGGGTGCGCAAACGGCCGTTTCCGCACGTGATGCGAAGGCCGGCAGCTGGCTGCGCGTCGATAAGGAAACCGGAACAAACGCAGTAGGCGGCTCTGATGTTACTGCTTATACGGCTGATCCGTGGTTTGGCAGTTCTGCAGATCTGATGGCTCGCTATGGCACAACGGTGAACATCCACGGTGCGGGTGCCGAGGGCGAGGGGGCCTATTACACGTGGCGCAAGGGCGTTTATCAGGGCCGCATTCTTGGCACGACGAATAACGACAACGCTTGGTGGAAGTTTAATGCAGCCAATGGCACGCTGACAATCGGGCTCGATACGCAGGAAAAGTATCAGAGGACCGAAAACGGCAATACGGCTGGCACGCTCATTCCAGGAGACGCCGT
>CAYSZR010000032.1:0-12474 GCA_964435565.1 uncultured Coriobacteriaceae bacterium | reverse complement strand
GCTGACCTGCCCTGGCTCAAAGCCTTTGCTGCGAAAGACGCTTCAAGTGGAATTGTCTCTGTCGTCGGCGTATTAACTGCCAGCGGCATGGCTATTATGCCCACTTCGCTTGAGGGGTGGTTTGCGGGTTACCTTAAACTCGATACATTCGATGGAACGAATATCGACTACACGTTTACATATTCGAGTGGCACATACACATTCCAGACGATGAGCTTCAATGAGCTTTTCAAAGATTCGTCTGTCAAGACGGTTAAACTCGGTACCTGGACGAATACGACTGGTATTGCACGTAATAATATGTTTGCAAATGCCAAGTCGATCAAGTCGATTACAATCCCCAAAGATTTCGTGCTCGCGGGCACGAATCTGGGTAATGATGCTGCGGGAACCGCGTTTTCAGAACGTGGCATAAGTAACGGCAGCTGGATTATGGACGGTGGCGTCGATCCGACCGATGCTGATGCTGCAACGAAAGACCTGTACTGGTTTGACAGTACTTCCCAGCTTGTGGCGCGTTATACCGATCCGATTGCCGTGAAGAACACGCATACGTACACGTGGAATCCTGACAACCTGGGCGGTCGCTTCGCTGGAAACAGCAATGCCTGGTGGAAGTATTCGATCACCGGCGATGATGAAGCCGGCATCGAGGCGAATACGCTTATCATCGGCGTTGATGGTGGCACGAACAAGATCATCGACAGCACGATTCATGGCATTATGAATGGCACTACTTACAGTGCCGCCGATATGCCCTGGTACAACGCCATCAAGCATGCGGTAGGCGGTCTGGCGGGCGTATTGCATATCGTGGCGAAGGCAGCCAGCAATGGCAAGGTCATCGTATCTGATTTGACGGCCTGGTTTGCCGAGCTTTCTGGTGCCAAGACCTTTGACGGAACTGGATTGGACGTTTCGGGCGTAACGAGTGCAGGCGGCGGTTTTGCAAGTCTGTTCGCCGGTGATTCCTCGCTCGAAGACGTGAACATTGGCAATTGGGACATGATCGACGAGAGTGCGCAGGCGAGTGTCCAGCACATGTTCCAAGACTGCGTGTCGCTTTCGAGCCTTACGATAGGTAAGACAGTTGTCCTCAAGGGCTCTGATCTTGACGACACCCTTAACAAACGCACACCATGCTATGGCACGTGGACCCATGATTTCTGGTTTGGTTCATCTACGAACGTGTCCGATGGTTATCCCACGGGCGGTCCCACGAGCCAGGCACTCAAAGAGTACACTTCGACTGGCACTGCGACCGAGACAGTTACTTACACATGGGATGACGGTAATCTGGGCGGCCGCTTCAGTGACAATCCCAACGTATGGTGGCGCTACACAGGCAATGCGCCTGAAGGCAACAAGTTGCTCCATAATGGCCTGCTCCGTTTGGGCAGCGACGACCCCAGCCTGGGCAATAGCTATATCAATGTTGCCGCAGGCGATCTTCCTTGGCGCGCGGTTGTCTCTGCAGATGGCGCACTCAAGGATATAAACGAGATCACAGAAGTGCGTACCGGCGAGAGCACATACAGTATCTTGCTGGGCACGCTCGAAGGCTGGTTTGGCGAATACACCACGACGGCGGGCACGGTCCAGTCTGGACATTTCCATACCGGTATCGAGAAGTTCGATGGCAAAGGCCTTGTTATTGCCAATAGAACCAACGGTGCAAGCGGGTATCGTTCGGATGCTGCCCCAAGCTTTGCCTCGATGTTCCAAGGAGCATCCTCGCTCAAGACGTTTACCGGTGTTGATGGATGGAACACAAGCGCTGTCAATGATTTCTCGAAGATGCTTTACGGTACGTTAAGTTTGGCAAGTCTCGATATCCGCAGCTGGCAGATGACTCAGGTTACGGGTACGGATAAACTTACCGATGCTTTCAGGGGCATGGGCGCTGCAGGCAATTGCCTGATAAGCATCACCCTTGGTCCAAATGCCGTGCTTGAAAACACGGGTTTTGGTTATCCAACGTCAGGCACCACCGCCTTGCGTCAACCGCATGAGGGCCGCTGGGTTATGGGCGCGTCCATCGATCAGGATCTTACGCAGAAGGATCCGGACTACGCTTGGTTTGATGACACCGATGAACTTGCTGCGCGTTATCCGCTTATGGGTACGAATAACTCTTCGTTGCGTGGCGGCCTTCAGTTAATCGACGGTATGGCTAAGACAGAGCAAAAGCTCACGTATGCTCATACTTATACGTGGGATTCAGCGGTACTGGGCGGCAGATTCGATTCAAACCATGATGCATGGTGGACTTTCGATAAAGCGACCTTCACGCTCACCCTGGGCGCTGATGGCAATTTTGCCGACGAGGGCGTTTCTGAGACTTCGGCTTCGGGCAATTTGCCGTGGGAAATCGCTATGGCCAAGTACTATACGGTCCGCGAGAAAATGTATATTGAATGCTGGGATATCTCGGGGCATGCGGGAATGGGCGAAGGCGATAAGGGCAACAACACATCGAGCGCCGCTCAGCGTCATACCGATTTTGCAAGCCATGACGAAGGCATTACTAGCGACCAAGACGGCGACTGGTATTATGGCAGCGTTAATGGCCAATGGGCATGGATTGAACAGCCTGAAGCTGGCGATCAAGGCAGACCTACCAATAGCGGAACGCCTGATGATGCCAATGGTTTTTGGAGTTGGACCGTCAATCTTCGGATAGACGGAATTTACAACATACGTCATATCAAGACGGTCGGTGGGTTGCAACCACTTGATTCGTCAAGCTGGTTCGATAATTACTACAACGTATTCGAAGACGTTCCAATCTATTTCGACCGCCGTTTTGTGCACCATTACAGCAGCGGATGGGATTATTACTATCATGACGACTATCACGAATGGTCCTCAGGCGTTGCGAACATTCCCTACGGTCTGCTCGACTTCGATGGTTCTGGCCTTGATACTTCGCGTGATACGTCCTTTGCCTCTATGTTTAAGGGCGACCGTCTGCTTGCCAAGATAACGGGTACCGATAACTGGCAGACCGGCAACGTGACCAGCTTTGCGTATATGTTTTATTATGTTGCGAATTACGACACTAATTTTGGCGATAGTCAAAATGTCAATCTTACGAATTCGCATAAGGTCCTCGATTATCACAAGACTGGCACCGATGAGGTTACCATCAATGAAACAGCCACGATCAACTTTGGCTATGGGCATGCGTACAGCGAATATCGCGAGCCACTTTCACAGATATCCGGTATCAGCTATGAAGACTGGACTTCGCTTGTCTATCTGTCCACGTTGGCTTCTTGGACTACCAACAGCGCGGAGAGTTTTGCGTCGATGTTCGAGGGTTCTATGCTTCCGGATGTTACCAAAGACATGCTCGATTGGACTACGCCGGTACTCAAGAATGTTGCAGGCATGTTTAAGAACTATGCCAATATCAAGACCGCTGCTTATCTGCGCGATTGGGATGTCGATCTAGTAGACGATTTCAGCTCGATGTTCGAGGGTGCTGCGAACCTGGGCGATGCAGCGGCACTTGCATTGTGGAAGGTGGGCACCGTCACCACAACGACAGGAACGGGCGCAGATGCCGTTACGACCACAACCGTGGGAACCAAAGCGACACCGACCAACCTGTCTTATATGTTTGCGAATGCCGCGCTTCTGCAGTTCGTTGACTTTACCAATTGGGACTTTTCGAATGCCACGGTGACTAACATGCTTGCCGGCTTGCCCAATATCCAGAATGTCGTTGCGTCACGTCAGACTGATCTGCATGACACGAATTTGGGCCGCGACACGGCTGGAGCCGAGCTTTCCACGCGCAATGCGTATGCTGGTGCCTGGAAGCGCCTGAATGGCGATAAAGATTGGCTTGGCTCAACTTGGGATCTTGTCGCTATCTATCCTGATCTTGCTACGGGTGCCATAGGCGTTGGCAGTACGGTGTCGCCCTATACGTATTCGTATGAATGGGATTCCACGCAGATTGGCGGCAATCAGTTCTCAAGTAATCCGTGGGCTTGGTGGCGCTTCTATAGAGATTCCGGGACGCTGCTTATAGGCATGAATGAAAACACTACTAACGATCCCAATTATCACACGTGGGTATCCGAGACATGCGATGAGCTGCCTTGGATTTATCCCGTGAATCAAGGTGACGCTGTATACAAGCGCGACGAAACCGATTCTACCAAGACCGATCGTCAGATAAAGCATGTCCAGTTTGTCGGCAATGTGCACGTTGTCAATCCCGCGAGTTGGTTTGCGGGCTATGCGCAGCTGATGGATATCAACGTAAATGGAATGCATATCGATCTTGCCAGTAGTATCGAAAATCTCTTTGGCATATGGACCGCTACGGGTGCCACATCCCATAACGGTGCGTTGACTAAGATCGTCGGTTTGGATAGCTGGGCAAATGAATTTGACATGGGGACCAAGGCAGGTACCGATTTCACGGATGGACAGGGCAGCGCCTATGTCTCGAGTAATCCTGATACCAAGCAGTATCGCAATATCACCACGCTCAAAGACCTCTTCAGGGGCACGACGGTTCTTTCGACTATAACTTCGCTTTCGAAGTGGAAGACATCGACCGTGACCGACATGTCCGGTCTCTTCTATGACTCTGAAGCGCTCAACGAGATCACACAGATCGGCAGTTGGGATACGAGTCGCGTCACGGACATGAGTTCGATGTTCAGGAACATGACGGCGCTTAAGAAAGTTGATTCCGTCGTAAAAGCCTGGGTTACCTCAAGTGTCGTTAATTTCTCGCATATGTTCGATGGCTGTGCGACTGTGACCAGTATCGACCTTACGGGTAGGAACTGGAACATGGAAGGTGCGCGCACCACATCTGGTTACAACAATGAGGATATGCTCGCCAATCTTGATAGTCTCAATACAATCACTTTGCCCAACTACATGATTCTCACGGGTACGGGCTTTGACAAATCAACGCACCGCACTACAACGGATGGTTCTTGGTATCAACAGTCGGTTGCTGTTGCGGGTGACACCTATACACCGTGGTGGGGTAGCTCCATTGCACTTGTAACTCGTTATCAAGGTGGAAATTCCAAGCTGACAAGTTCGACCGAAGGTGTTAACGCGTACGGGACGACCAGTCTCACCTACACGTGGAATCCTGATTCCATGGGAGGCCGTTTCGAGAGTAATCCGTACGCTTGGTGGACCTTTGACAAAATCGATACGCTCATTATCGGTGTCGATACTGTTGACGAGACCGGCGCGTCGCGTACGGGCAATCAGCTCAAGATATTTGAGGGCGTTGATGCATATGCGAACAGCGGCTCTCAGGTGAATGCAACTACAACGGGTGCCGATCTTATCGATATCCCGTGGCTTACTTCTGTCACGCAGCGTAGCGTCAGTGACGCATGGGCTCCCTATGCAACCCGTAACAGCGATGGCACCTATACCGTGCAAATCGTTCCCAAGGGCCTTGTCATTCATGTTATCGCCCTTTATGACATAGCTCTTGTGAATCCTGCTGGTTGGTTTAAGGATTACATCAATCTTGTCGATTTCGATGCGGCTGATTTCGATACGCAATATGCGACCTCGCTTGCGCATATGTTTGAGAATACGACACATCTTGAAGAAGTGAACGCGATTGGCTATTGGGATGTCGATCAGGTCACGAATTTCGATTACATGTTCAAGGATGCCACGACCATCATGGGCGCGATGCTTGATAACATCGGCCTATGGACGCTTGGAACAGCCGAAGGCCAGGAAATCTCCATGGTTTCGATGTTCGAGCACGCCGCGTCGCTTACAGACCTTACAGGTCTCAAGACGAAAAACGATGATGAAAAGAAGAAGGCGGCAGATGGCAAGACCCTCTTAAAGGATTGGGATGTAAGCCATGTTGTAGATTTCACGCGCATGTTTGCCGGATATGATGCCGCTGCAGACGGAATCTTCTATAACGACGTGGACTATACGCCTGCTTATTTGGGCACGTGGCCATCCCATTCCATTATGTTGCTCGAGGATGCAAGTGGTATTGCCAACTGGAACACAAGCGCCGCCAGAAGCTTCAGGGAAATGTTCAAGAATGACATCAGGCTGAAGATTCTCGACATTGCCAATTGGGATATGCGCACGCTTACAACTACACGCACTTCCATCGACGTGACCGACATGCTCAAGAACCTTGGCGCATTGACGACCGTTTCTTTGTCTCCCCTCAATGTACTTGAGGGTACGGGGCTTAACGAAACCGCAGTTAATGGTTCGGTGAAAGCGGTACCTCACTACGCATGGAGCGATTACTACGGAAGAACCGTGTTGTCGAGCTATACCTACGAGCAGATCTATACTCGAAGATTCTTAGACGGTGTATGGATTGGCGAGGATGTCGACCGCAATCCTTTGTATAACAATCCGCATATCGGCGAAAACATATGGAGTGGCCGTACGAATGACTTGGTGAGCGTTTATGGGACGAGCGCGGCATTCGCGCCTGCTATGAAGACCACGTATCGCTGGGATTCGGAACGCATGGGTGGCGTATTCAACAGCAGCAGGCACGAATATACTGCGGCAGATGGCATCACCAAGCTTTACAACTATTACGTATGGTGGCGTTATGACAAGATCGAGAACGCTGATGCCCCTACGTATCGTACGCTTACCATTGGAAGCAACGGCGGCACCTATAGCGATGGCATTAAGGCAGACGATCCAAATTATGTGACCGAATACCGCGATGATTTTGATAGCGGCACGAACCTGATGCCTTGGATGCCCAATGATAACGATACGTATAAAGACTATGTGCGCTCACGTATTCAAAAAGTCGTTTTTGACAGCAGCCGCGGCATGGTTGCGCCGGAAAGTCTCAAAGGCTGGTTCTATGACAACAACGCTCTGGTGACTTTTGATGGTACGGGCCTTGACACTAAGTACACGACATCGATGTCCTATATGTTCTACGGCGACGAGAAGCTGGCGGAACTTGTCGGCGTCGACGGGTGGGACGTGCGCAATGTCGAGCAATTCTCCCACATGTTCCAAGACTGTACGAGTCTTACCCAAAAGAGCATTAACTTGCTGGGCAGTTGGAAAACCGGGAACGCTAAGAACATGAGCTATATGTTCTCGAATGTTGACTTGCTTTCCAGCGTTACGGAAATCGCTAAGTTCGACACCGCGAACGTGACGAATATGAGCCATATGCTCGAAAAGAACGAGAACCTTAAAGACGCGAGCGCCATTAACGCATGGGATGTGCATAGCGTTACCGATATGAGCTATTTGTTCAATTTGGACATTGCGCTTTCCGTTGTGAATATATCGAGCTGGCAGATGCGCTCGACAGGCTCCAATGGACGGGCTGCTGGTTCTGCGATCAATGTCGATAACATGTTCGCCCAGTGCAAAGCTCTTTCGCAGCTTACCGCTGGTGAAGCCACGGTGCTTCAGGGTTCTGCCTTTAATTCGAGTCTGAGCAATCGCGGCCCAACGGACGGCCGCTGGGTCCTAACGAAGTCCGTTGACGCTAATGGGGTCGAGACGAGCCTCGTCCGCGCCGATGGGACCTACATCTGGTTTGATGACACGGGCGAACTCGCCGCGCGTTATCAAGCAGATAAATCGGTTTCGAACACCGTTCTCGTCTATATGTGGGATTCCGATCATTTGGGTGGTCGTTTCGAGAGCAATCCCTATGCTTGGTGGATTTTTGACAAAGCTTCTCAGGTGCTCACGCTGGGCGTCGATGAACACGATGCGTCGACCCTTTTCGTTGCCGGCCCTGACGACACGCAGAGTGATTACGGCTATCGAGTCGATGAAGAATACACCGAGCTTCCCTGGTTTACCATTTCCGAAAATGAAAATGCATCTACTTCTGCCGATCAAACGGCGTTGACTACGTATGTCGTGCTTACCAAAGCTCGGATTCTGAAGGTCGAGACTAAGGGCGCGACGGATACGCAGCTTTTGATCGTCGATAATCCTGCCAGTTGGTTTGCTGGTTATACCGAGCTCACGAGCTTTGACGGTACAGGTATGGATGTCGTTTTCGCCACGAGCCTTGCGAACTTGTGGAACGGCGATACAAAGCTTGCGACTATCCTTACGCCTGAGGCCGGATGGCATACTGAAAACGTAACCGATATCAGCGGTTTTCTCAATAACGTTGACGGTATCCAGAAACTCGACGCTACGGGCATCTATAAATGGGATATGTCCAAGGTCAAAATCCTCGATTCAGCCTTTGCCAATATGGATGGTCTTCTCGAGCTCGATCTTACAGGCACTGGTATGGGCTTGAATATGAAGGACGCGACTTCATATAAGGACATGCTGCAAGAGATGACCGTTCTTGAGAAACTTGTCGTTTCAAACAACAGCGTGCTCGCAACCACAAAGCTTGAAGCAATCAGCACTCGTGAGGCCGAAGATGGCATGTGGGTGCGTGAGGGGAATACGCCAATTGCCTGGTTTGGCAACGGAAGCCTGCTCGTCAATTTCTACCAGGCGTCTGGCAATTCCCTTGGTGTGCAGACCTACATCTGGGACGGTGCTCGTCGTGGTGGTCGTTGGGCATCTAACCCCAATGCATGGTGGACCTTCACGCGCATTGATATTCTTGATGCAGATGGTACTGTCATTACACCTGCTGGCACGCTTACTATAGGCACAGATGCCGGTAGCGCAGATACCAAGGTTACCGAGAACGCCGAGGAGCTTCCCTGGATTAAAGATCCGGTTACGGGCGATGTCACCGTTGCCAAGACAGAGGTTTTGCAGGTGGTGACTGAAAGCTCTATTACGCCAGCCGATGTCGCCGGTACGATAACGGGGTTGACCTTTGCCGGTTGGTTTGCGGGTTATTCCAACATGGTGAGTTTTAACGGGAGCAATCTTAAGATCACGGCTGGCATCAAGAGCCTTAAAGATCTTTTTAAGGATGACATGAGCCTTGCTACGTTGACTGGTCTTGAAAGTTGGGATGTCAGCAGTGTTACAGATTTTTCGAGTACGTTTGAAAACACCAAGCTGCTTTCTGATATCTCTACCATCAGCGGATGGACGACAAGCAGCGCGATTCGCCTGAACAGCACCTTTAAGGGCTCGGGCATTGCCACGAGCGCTCCTTTCGCTGCATGGGACACGGCCGATGTGACCGATTTCACCTCGACATTTGAGAATGCCGCAGCGCTCGCAGAGCTCGACCTTTCCGGTTGGGATATGAGATCTGGCAGTTCGTTTATCAATATGCTCGCCAAACTCCCCGCGCTCTTGAAGCTCAAGCTTTCGGATAGCTCGGTGCTCAGCAGCTCGGCAAATCTTGAAGATGCCAGCTCGAACCACAAAACGACTGACGGTCGATGGGTGCTTTCTAACCCGGCCAATAACATCACGTGGTTTGATAACTCCGTCAACCTCGAGAAGCTCTATGCGATAGGCGGCAACACCCGTAGCGTTATGAACGCAACGGGCAGCGGCGCCTGCGTATATGAATGGGATACGGATTATCTGGGTGGTCGCTTTGCTAACGAGCGTGCTTGGTGGGAGTATAATTTCAAAGATATCAAGGATACCGCTGGTACTGTTATTCGCGCAGCTGGCACGCTGCTTTTGGGTACGGATGCAGACGCACGCCAGGTGGTAGTTGAAGATTACTCCACGCTTCCTTGGTTGGGCGTTGTCGACCTTTCCAAGGTCTATCACATCAAGACGCAAGGCGAGCTTGTACTTCCCGCTCAAAGCGAATACTGGTTTAGCAATGCCGGTTCATCAGATCTTAATCAGAAGCTCAGCAAGCCGAAGATGGAGAATTGGGAAAGCAAGAGCAACGTCACGGTTTCAGGTGATAAGCTTGCGATGACCACTGTTAATGGTTGGGAGTATGCCTATACGCAGGTTACACTTGAAGCGGGCAAGACGTATCTGCTTTCAGTTGACTATGCAGTGGCGAGGAGCTTTGGGATCTCTGGTTCCGTTGGCCTCGAGATCAACAGTGTCTCTCCTGGTGCGAGACGCGGTACCGTCATCGCTATTATAGGATTCCCCTCTACGGCAACGCCGCTCACTCATGGCACCATCTCATTTGTCGCCCCGTCAAGCGGCACATTCTATCTTGGCGTAAACGCGGGTAATATCGCAGATGGTCAGTCTGTTGCATTCACGTTGCGCAATATCTCGCTCGTGCAGATTCCTCAATATGGCGGCTACTACAACCTTACCGATTTTGATGGCAAGGGCCTTGATGTGAGCCAGGTGAACAGCTTTAAGGGCATGTTTGCCAATGACCAGAAACTCAAGACTGTTACCAACATCAGCGGCTGGAATACTTCCAATGCCGATATATTTGACTCCATGTTCCAAAACAACGGAGCGCTCGCATCTGTGGATATGAGCAATTGGAGCATGACGAGCGGCGTCGATACGGTACGTAATATGTTTGCCGGTGATGAGAACCTGCGCGAGATCAAGACAAGCACATATGTCATTCTCGAAGGAACCGGTCTCGACAGTATCGCTTCTGTTTCGGACGTTCTGGGCTCTGGCTTGTGGTATCAAGACGGCGCTGCATACGGTACGACGTCGAAGCTTGTGAGCGAATACATGCGCAGTGGCTCCACGGGTGGCGCGCATACGTACATATGGAAATACGAGGGAGTCTTCTCGAGCAACAGCAATGCTTGGTGGAAATTCGATGAAAGCACGCACACCCTCTATATGGGCCTATTCCATGGTGCCGAAAACGAGAATCACATCGTTACTGAATATGGCGACTCGCTTCCTTGGAAAAGCGTGCTTGGAAATGAGCAGATTCTTAATATTGAGGTAATGCGCGTTGCTAACGATGGAATCGGCAGCACCAATACCACGATTGCACCTGAGAATCTGTCTAATTGGTTTGCAGAGCATCAGGCGCTTAAGTATGCAGATTTGCGTGGTTTTGATGTCTCGCATACAAGTAGTTTCAAGGCGTTGTTGTATAAAGACTCGGCATTGACCGATCTTAACATCGACGGTTGGAATATGCTTTCGATTGCTGCCGATCCGCTTATTAACGAAGTCGGTCGCACGTACAATACCACGACTACCGATATCTTTGAGAATATGTTCTCAGGTCTTTCGAGCCTTGAGCGATTCACCATTGGCGGGAAAGTCATACTCGCGAGTACGGGCTTTTCATCAACGACGAGCCGCACGAGCGCGTATGGTTCGTGGAAGGCCGGAGATTATGAATACAACAATATCTATGATGAAGAAGATACGCTGTGGTTCGATACCCCAACGCACCTTGAGACGCGCTACAGTTTGCGCAGCACTGCATACATTACAGGCAAGACCGGGACTTGGACGCTTACTTGGGCACCAGGTGCAGGCGGTCATCCCTATTCTGGGAATCTAAACGCATTCTGGGCTTATGAGAGCGAGAACCATACGCTCTGGCTGGGCGTCGGCCCTTCGCAAACGATTCAAACCGCAGATTACACGTGGGTTGGTCATGGCACGGAAGCAGATAAGACAGTCGGCTGGATTGGCGTGCCGTGGTCTGGTTACGTGGGCGAAGGCCAGATTCAACATTTCATTACGCTGGGCAACATCCGTCCGACAACGCTGAATGCAACATCGCAGGGCAGCAATAGCGGCGCCGCTTGGTTTGGCGGCAGCGGATGGATGCACATGGGCTATTGGTATGCTGGCTGGCGTGACAACAATGGCGTTGCGACCTATAACTGGCAGGTAAACACATATAGCGAGACGGACTACAAGTATCAGTACACCTTCGCATATCGGTATAAGTATTACAGCAACCTGACGTCATTCGATGGATCGGGCACGGATGTTTCGATTGTTGAAGATGCCGCGTTTTTCCTGGCTCTTCTGCCGAGGCTTACTGAAGTTAACTTGCGCGGGTGGAATGGCCTTTCAGGAGCCATAAAGATTGTTGGAAATGGCAACTCGAAAGATGTATTCGTTTCCACCAGAAGCAAGGTTGCGAACTTCTTCTGGGGCACCGGTACGTATGCGCCGATTCCTGACAGGACTGGATATTGGACCTGGGAATCGAGTTATGACCTTGCCCCTTCGAGTATCGTCAAGATATATGCCGACAACGAGACTGATCTCTCTACGATTCTAGGCACCATGTGGCCGGATAAGGCATCGTATGATGAAAACGGCCGATGGTTCGCCACGAGGGTAGATTCCACACTTGCTAATCCAAAGGATGACGGCGGCACTGTTCTGGTCGAAACGTATATGACCATGAGCGAGCTTGCGGCGTCATACCCCACGGGTGGCAATCAACATGGTGAGGTTATTTGGGAGTGGAAGCCTGGAACCGTTATCGAATTCTCGCGCAACGGCCAAAACAACGGTGGAGATGCCTCGGGCAAAGTGCCGAGTTTCTTCCTGCCTAAGGGAGCATCGTTCTATCTGCCCGGCAGCGCGGATGATGCAAATCATGCGTCGCAGCTTTTGAAGCCGTATGTT
>CAYSZR010000031.1:2255-22305 GCA_964435565.1 uncultured Coriobacteriaceae bacterium | reverse complement strand
TTTCATGCTGGTGCGCAAGGCCGACATGTATCCTGTCGAGTGTATTGTGCGCGGGTATCTTGCCGGCAGCGGACTGAAAGAGTATCGCAAACAGGGGACCGTTTGCGGCATCGAGCTGCCAGCCGGGCTTGTTGAGGCAAGCAAACTGCCCGCTCCTATCTATACGCCCTCAACCAAAGCTGAAATCGGCGATCATGATGAGAACGTCAGCTATGAGCGCACTGTTGAGATGCTGGGCGAGCAAGATGCGCGTGCGTTGCGCGACGCTTCGCTCGATGTGTATTCGACTGCTGCGGATTATGCTTCTCGGCGAGGTATTATCATTGCTGACACCAAGTTTGAGTTCGGTCTGATCGATGGAAAATTGACTCTGGCCGACGAGGTGCTGACACCTGATTCATCACGTTTTTGGCCCCAGGATGCATATGCGCCCGGCACGAGTCAGGCGAGTTTCGACAAGCAGTTCGTGCGTGATTGGCTTGACGCGAATTGGGATCGAAATGGGAATCCGCCGCATTTGCCCGAAGATGTTATCGAGGCTACATCTGCAAAATATATTCAGGCATATGAACTTATAACCGGACAGAAATTTGAATCTTTGGCCTAAAAACGAGTATGTTCAGAACATGACCGCCCGTTGTATCATGGAACCCCATGACCAGCACCACCGAAAGGTAATCCTCGCATGACCCAACGTAGTCCCCAAAACGCGCGAAATCTTAACAACGCGTCCAAAGGAAAATCCCGCAAATCGGCGAGCTCTGCGAAAATCGCGAGCAAAGCCGCGTCATCTGTGTACACGCGTTCAAAGGACGCGAAGAGCAAAGCAAGCCCGAAGGGGCCAGGGGCAGGCGCAACGAAGGCGTCTTCGTCGACTGAAACCAAAGCGGTTCCCGCCGCCGAGCAGGTTCGCAGACGTGAGCGAGCAATGGTCTCGTTGATGAAGGATATGCCTGAATACAAGAAATGGCGCCGTATCTGGTGGATTCTTATGGCAATCGCCATTGTGGGTGTGGCAATATCCTGGGTCCCCAACGCTCTTATGGGCAACGGCATTGTTGGTCCTGAATACCAAGATGTATCAAAGATAATCGCGGGTATTGGTTTCGGGCTTGCCATTATAGCTTTGATCGGGGCGTTCTATATTGACCTGGTTAAAATCCGCAAGCTTCAAAAACAACAGGAAAACAAAGCACGCAGCTTGAATAAGAATGAACGCCGAAAACTTGATAATGCGATTGAGGCTTCGATTGAGAACGACCAAAATCGCCGCGCCGAGCGCAAAGGGTCTTTCCCATGGAGCAAAAAGGGCGCGAAATCCAAGTCTGATGACGAGACGGACAGCGAGTAGTCAGGAGCCGCGATGCTACTCAGTGCGAAATATGTAATACCCATCACCTCTTCGTATATTGAAGACGGGGCCGTGCTTGTGCGCGAAGACAGGATAGAGGATGTTGGACCGGCAGCCTTTTTAAAGGCGAAGTATCCCGATGAGGAAATAAGGGATATGGGGCTTTCGGCGCTTATGCCCGGGTTTGTCGATGTGCATACGCACATGGGGTATACGGCTTTGAGGGGTATGTTCGGTGACCTTCCCTATTCTGAATGGAAAAGACAGGTACTGTATTGCGAACCATTCTTTAGCGAAGAGGACTGGACGAATTCTGCACGGCTTGGAGCTCTTGAGGCTATTGCAAGCGGAATCACGACCGTTGCAGATATTTCTGGATCGGGTTGTTCGCGTATTGCCGCTGCCGATCTGGGCATGCGCGCGCGTATTTATCTTGAGGTTCTTACCACGCAGGCAGATCATGTAGATGCTGTAGTTGAAGAGGGCCTGTCTAAGATATCTGCCTGGCAGCAAGACGAGAAAACCGGTCTTGTTGACTATGGACTTGCCCCTGGCGCGGTTTACGCTTGTCATCCCAAGGTCTTTCAGGCGATTGCAAAAGCCGCTATCGAGAAAAAGATTCCCATTGCAATGCACCTGGCCGGGAGTCAGGAGGAGACGGACTTTATACGCTACGGCTCCTCTCCCTTCGGCGTTCATGTCTCAGAACACGAGCACGGCAAAATTACCGCGGCGTATCCCCCTTGGTTGCCAGCCGGCACTTCTCCCGTTAAGTATGTCAGTAATTGGGACATTCTCGATGTTCCCGATATTTTGGCTATCCACTGCGTTCATGTCGATGATGAAGATATCGAAATTCTCAAGGCGAAAGATGTGCGCGTTGGCTACTGTCCGCGAATCAACGCCAAGCTTGGCATGGGCAGCGCTCCGCTTGAGAGCCTTTGGGCCGCAGGCTTGACTATTGGTATGGGAACGGATTCGCCTGCTGCGGTTGATACGACTGATATGATTGACGAGATGCGCATCGGTCTCATGATCACGCGCGCGACGAGCTCCGTGCGTTTTCTACACGCTTCGTCCGCGAATGCGCTGCGCATGGCGACAATCGGTTCTGCCCGAGCCCTTGGTATTGAGGATAAGGTTGGCTCGCTCGAAGTGGGCAAGCAAGCCGACATCATTGCCGTCGATCTGCACAACTCTCACCAGAATCCCACGACCAATCCTGAAAGCGCCGTTATTTATACTGCCAATCAGGACAATGTGAAAATGACCATGGTTGCTGGGCGTGTGCTATATGATAATTTCACTCACGTATCGGGTTGCGATCGTGACAAAATCGTCGAAACAGCCCGTGAGCTGCGAAGCAGAATTCGCGACGCAGCCGGCAATGATTCATTGCGTCAGACTCTGCTTGATAGCGCGAGCGATGACAAGCGTGATCGTTACAACAGATAGGATCGAAATGGCCCAGAAGAAGAATTATCAGAAAACGAAGCAGCAAAAACTCGAACAAGAACAAGCGCTTGCTTATCGACAGGAACAAATCGAAAAACGAAACCGCATTTTCAAGGCCATTGGGATTGCGATCCTGTCCATTCTGCTTATCTTCGCTTTTTGTTTTCCCGCCATACAAATGCTTCTTTAACGGCAAATATGCGTTTTTTGTCTTGCCTTACTCTGCGACTGCCAAGCCAACGTGTTGGTGGCAAGGGAACCAGTCCGTATCTGGCAGGCTTGGGCGCTCGAGGACGCAATACGCACCTTTTGCGTACAGCATTCTTCCAGGCTTAACGGCTCTTTGTGTGCGTATAACCATGCCTTTGGCATCTGCAAAGGCAACATCGATTGCATAATGCATGCCAAACGTATGAATGCTCTTGCAAGGGGCGATAACGAGCACGCGGTTTCCCGCGCCCCATTCTTCGGTTGTGCCAAGCAAGCCCTTTGTGCGGGATAGCCATCCCGCTGCAAGCACGAAGCGTCCTATAACTGCCTTGTTCATAACAGCTCTCCCGGCGTGTAAGGATCGACGGCGATAGCGCAGACATGCTCAAGGCTTGCCGGTGCCCCAGCCACAGAGAGCGGCCACGGTGAAAATCGGAACACGCATTGGTATACCGACATGCTTGATAGGGGAACCCTCGCATCTTCGCATGTGACGATAACCGATGAGCCCTTGCGGGAAAAATCGGTTTCGAGAGCTGTTTGCACCGCAGCCGTTCTTGCATCTGAGGCGTATCCGTCTTTGGAAGGTGAAGTTGCAAGCGCGATGACATGCTGAGGAGCAAGCTGGTCGAATCGCGCGCATTCGCTAGCAAATACAAGCGAATCGATTGCAATAACCAAAGCGATAAGGAGAACCGGTAAGATCACGGCAAGTTCTACCACCATTTGGCCCTCTTCGTTGTTTCGAGTGTTGTGGCGAGCCCAAATCATCGAAGGCCCGCTTTGGCATAGCCCGAAAATTTAGACAGTGCGTCCTCGAGACGCGCAGCGATGTCATTGGGAAGGGGAAAATAAAGTTTGCCGTCTCCTGAGCCAAGACCCAGGTCTGCGAGCGGAATTGAAGCGATGGTAAGGCCGTGCTCGTCGAGGTATTCGCTTACTTCGGGAATCCCCTTAAGATCTTGTACAAGGGCGTCAGCGTCACCTATGCTTATCGCGCTGTACATAGAAGCAGCCTGTTTCATGCGAGATAGGACTTGCGCAGCTTTCCCCCCGTCTTTTTCGATAATGTGCGAAGTGTTCACGACCACGGGTTTATAGGTTTTGAGGTCTGCGGGCTCAAGACCCGCTGAGCCTATTGCCTCCTCGAATTTTGATGCGGCATCCTCTGACAGTGTCGTGCCAATCACGGGAATAGCCCCCAGGGTTTTTCGAAAACCGCTCTTGATGGCATTGTTTCCCTTCGTGTAAGCATCAAGCATTGCTCCCCATGCCCCGAATATGACTTTTACAGGGCCAGATGCGAGAGTGTCTTGCGCTACGATCCCCGAAGCGATTCCCGTAATGACATTTCCTTCATCACTTGCGGGGTCGCCTGCAAGCGTTGCCCCTGAAAGTGCGACACGCGCTGGAATCGATGCCCCGTCTTCAAGAAATGGGACCTTATGAAGCTCTGAGTTTGGAGCGAAGACAAGGCACAGACAGCCATAGCGTCCTGGCGGCTGTGGATCATATCGATTTCCTTTTAATGATTTGACGGCCTCCTGCAGTGCTTGCCCAATCGAATCGCGTGCTTCGCCGAGGCGCTGTTTTGCCTGATCGCCCTCGCGAACCGCTTCGGCGTATTCACGTGAGGCCTCGACGACTGCGCGATAGTAATGCTCAAAACCGTTATCTATGGCGGTCGATGCGCTTGGGACGCGCCCAAGTGTCCGCACGCTGAATTTGCACAGGGGGCATTCTTGGACGGTTCCCGCGTCGATGTCGCTGACGGATGCTGTTCCAGACCTTGTGCCTTTTTCGCACATCGGGCACCCGCTATAAGCATGAATGTAACGTGTGCCTGCGGTTTCTGAAACGGGATACGAACTATCCGTATAGAGTGAGGTTTCACTAACCTGGCTGGTTTTGTGGATGAGCTCTTGGAGATGGGGTAATTCGTCCCCCGACGAGCTCACTTCGATATATCCTTCCGATACGCAATCATGTGCATAAGCGTAAAAATGCTTGCGCGCGACTGACTCGCCTATCTCTTCGGGACTTCCGCTTGCGTTTTCGCCGGGTTCTTCGTCATAGCGCGCAGCGTAGTATGCTTTCGCTCGTTCAAGCGGCACTGAAAATCTCCAGGTATCCACAGTCGAGAATCTGGGATTTGAGCTTCCCGATATATTCGAGAGCGATCCAGCTCGTTCAAACATGCACATGCCGCTGCTGCCACAATCTGCAATCCAGGCACGTTCTTTTGCAGCGTCCTCTTTTTCTTGAGCAGCTGCTTGCCGTTTGCTTTCTTCCTGTATCTCATCTTCTTTCGATTCGATTTTTCGGGCAGCGTCTTCAACACCTGTATCGTCTGCAAGCGAAATATCGATACCTGTCATTGGGGATGTAATCGCTATTCCCGCATAGGGCAACCCGCTTGCGTTCGCATTAGCTTGTACTACTTCCGCAGCCCGAACGGCACATAGAGCAGGCAATGCTTTCTGTGCCGTGTTAAGTCCTCGTGTTGCCGATTGCGCAAAGTGGTCACGGGCTTTGAGAATCTTTGATCCGACATCGGCAATATCCAGCGCAATGCTTTGGGCACCTGGTATGAAAGCAGCAACAGCCGAGACTGCATAGACGGTAAGTCCAAGTAGCGACATTGAGAGCAGAACCGCATCGACGGCCTGCCCTATCGTTACGAATTCAGCAACGACGTTATCTGCCGCAAGCGCTCCTGCGTCGGCGACATATTGTATCTGTCCTGAGCGTGATCCGATAATAACCCCGCGCGCGCAGACAAACATAAGCGAGCAAGCCAGAAGAATCGCAAGGGCCGCAGCTGGCGTCGTAAAACCACCTTCTTCTTTCACAAAGGACACGCCAAGTTTCATTTCCATTCTCCAATCCAGCTCGAGGGGCTAGATCCCAAAGCGCTCGCCCATGCTGGAGCCAGTGCCGAATTTGCCTCGACTCGCTGCTCGATAAACCCTTCGGGCGTCATGGTGTTTGACAAAGCGGCGGTGACGCCAAATAGCGGAAGCGGCTTTACATGGTTGACGATAGTTACGCTGACCGGCTGTCCAAGCTCTCCTCCAGACCAGCTCACCTCCCATTGTTCGCCTTCATGGAAAATCCCAAGCATAGGTATAGCCCCTAAACGACGCTGCATAAACGCGCGCGTCGTTGCATCGTCGTTTGTATTCGTTGCAATGAGGCGACACCCCTCGCAAGCCGCTGCATTCATAATGCAACGGTTGTAAAGAAGCAGGGCAGGCTGGATGAGCATGCCGATAACGACAAACAAAATAGGCAGAAGCATCGCGGCTTCTACTGTTGACTGGCCATGTTCAGAAGAGCAGCGCATCGCACCATCCGCCCACCGTGCTCATCGCGTGTGATGAGCTTTCCTCCATAAGCGTTGTCAGGCCGCCCGAAGATACAAAATGCCATAGAGCGGCAAATGCCCCCATAAGCGCAATGAGAACAAGGCCGACAAGCAGGCATTCAATGGACGCCTGTCCATCCTCGGGAAAAGCTGTCGATTTCATAGGCCGTTCACGCCACTTGTGATTGCATCCCATAGTTCGGTTATACGGCCGCGAAACGCGGCAATCGCAAGCATCGCGATTACTGCAAGCACTCCAACCAAGATGGCATATTCAGTGGTGCCTTGGCCCTCTTCTCGTATTCTGCGAATTTTTCCAGTGATGCCGATATGTGCCTGTAGGGCCTTTTTTGTGAGTCGTTTCATGCGCTTTCCTTTCTCGTGCATTTAATAACCTGTCTGAACAAACTGAAGAAGCACCGGCCCCATAACTAAAATAAGCATGGCGGGCAGAATGCAGGTTCCCGTTGGAATAATCATCTTGATAGGCGCTTTGGCAATCTGGCGTTCCACTGCGCTGCGTCGTCTCTGCCTGATGTCGTTGGAAAATCGAGCAAGCATGTCAGCGAGCGGGGACCCGTAATGGATTGCCTGGAGCGATGTTTCAGAGAAGCGTTTGAGAGCCTTTGAGTCGATTTGGGTGGCCAGACCACTGAGAGCCTGCTGCCTTGAGGCAAGGCCGCTTGTCCATTCCAGGCGTGCCCTGTAGAGGTTTTGTGCAAGATCGTTGTCGAACTTCGAGCAATATAGTTCGAGCGCGGCGTCAAATGAAAGCCCGGAGCGGACACCCATGGCAACAATATCAGCCATGACATCGAGCTGTTCGTCACACGCGCTGCGTACAGCTCGCGCTTTGCGTGCATCAAGGATGGACGGCGCACGTCTAGCAAAGATGTATGCGACGGGTATGCATACCGGAAGAATCCATGGTGAAGTTGCGCACGATACAACGATTCCGGCTGCAATAAACACAAGCGGGCAAAGCACGCGGTCACGCAGGATGTCTTCGAGGCTAAGCTTTCGGTTTTGTTTTTTGGCAAAATCGAGACGCGCGAGGACATGCTCCGAGATCTTATTGGCGAATAGATATGTGAAGAGGCATGAAAGAGCGCGAAATATGATTGATAGCATGGACTATACCCCCTCCTCAAGGTCAACGGTGAAGTCAATTGCTACGGCACGTCGAACCAAGACGACTCCCACAGCTTCAAGGAGCAAGGCGAGAACGAACATCAGCACGCCAATCGGGGAGCCCATAAAGCTGGAAAGGTAGTCTGGTGAAAAGAACGACAGGAGTATAAGAAGTGCAAAAGGCATAATTGCGACCACCTTGCACGAGAGCCTTCCCTGGGTTGTCTTTGTGCGTAAGTCATCTTTCAAGCTGGCGGACTGTTGCAGCATTGTGGAAACGCTTGTGAGAATGTCGGTAAGACTACCTCCGGACTGATGCTGTATCTCCATGGCAACGGCCAGATAAGCGAATTCTGTGCCGCCCGTGCGTGAGCGTAGTTTGTCGAGCGCTTCGTCGAATCCTTGGCCTGCTTCGAGATCCCAGACAGTGCGCTTGAGCTCGCTTGCCAGCGGCTCTTCGCAGTTGTCAGCTGCATAGCGAAGAGCTAGTACAAGTGACGAACCGGATTCGAGGGCGATGCAGAGCAGGCGGAGAACCTCTGGCATGCCACGCTCGAACTCTTCGGTACGCTTGTGCATGCGCACGCTTTTGGCAATGCGAGCAAACGGCTTAATCGAAAGAAGTCGTTTTTTCAGACGCTCGAGTAATCGCCTGCCTGAATGCAAGCTAAACTGCCTCATGTGTATCTGATCGAAACAGACGAGGGCGAAGCGTTGAGCACTCGCGTATGTCGCAGCCAGGCCGGCAAGTAGAATCAGTGCGCTGATTGTAGCCACGTGTCAACCTCCTCTTGCTTTGCGATTTCAAGAAGGGGCAGGTCGAATATCCAGTCGGGGACGGTGTTCCATATGTAGCGGCGTTCCCGTCTATCCCAAATGACGATAGGCTGATAATGCTTACGGTTTTGAGGTGACCCTTCGGAAGCACGCTGCGCCTGCATCGCAATTTGCGTTATGCGTCTTTTTCCTCCTGCAAGACGATCTTGTTGTATGACAAGGTCAAGAGCTGACGATATTTGCTTTTCAATGATTTCGGTTGGAAGGTCTATGCCGTAGCGCACCATCATCACAAGCCGAGGAACCACTTCTGCGGGTGAATTGGCGTGCAGTGTAGTCATAGAGCCGTCGTGCCCTGTATTCATGGCCTGCAACATGTCTAGTGCTTCAGCGCCCCTGCATTCGCCGACGATGATGCGGTCGGGTCGCATGCGAAGCGCATTGATGACAAGTTCGCGAATGGTGACGGCGCCGCGCCCTTCGGCATTTGCCATGCGCGCCTCAAGCCTCACGACATGTGGATGATGCGAGAATCTGAGTTCGGCCGAATCCTCAATGGTGACGATACGCTCTGAGGAAGGAATCTGTCTTGAAAGGGCGTTGAGGAGGGTGGTTTTCCCGCCGCCTGTCCCACCTGAAACAGCGATGTTCTTTCGCGTGCGTACGGCCCATGAAAGAAGCTGCGCCATTTCAGGCGAAAGCGTTTCAATATCAACAAGCTCATCAAGCGTGAATGTTTGAGTCCGGAACTTTCGAATAGTGAGCGATGTTCCGCTAATGGAAAGCGGAGGGATAACAACGTTGACGCGATGCCCTTCTGGAAGACGCGCGTTCACGATGGGGCTTTGCTCGTCGACTCGGCGGCCGAGCGGAGAGACAATTCGGTCAATGACGAGCCTGAGCTGTTCTTCTGATGCGTAGGTTTCGTTACTGGCATGCAATATGCCCTGTTCTTCAAAAAAGACGGACTTGGGTCCGTTAACCATGATCTCTGTCACAGAGTCATTTTTAAGCATCTTTTCTATGGGGCCTAAGCCGAGCACCATGTCGAGTGTGTCTTCGATGAGTTCTTGTTCCTCAGATGCACTCATCGGCGCAAAATCATGCGCGCTCAGAATTTGTTCGATGGATGCAGCAAGTTCCGTACGTGCACGCTGGCGTCCCTGGCCGAGCAATTGCGATATGCGCTCGCTTGAAACCTCGCTGTAGAGCAGCTCGCGAAGACGCTCTCGTTCCTGTTCCGAGATGCTGGGTTTTGAGGAAGCGGGCCGTTTCTCCGGTTCGTGCTGTATGTAGTCTTCAAGCTTCATGGGAATAAGCGCCTCGCTTTTTTGCGCGTAGGCGGAGCGTAGGCAAGCCCAATTCGGGGAAAAAGTTCCGTAAGAAGGGATTCGATGTCGTGCAAGGGTGCGGTGCCACTTTCCAAGAACTCTTCAACGCGGCCTGTCCCAACGAGCGCCTCAACTGCGGATTTTCCATCTCCAAGCCAAAAGATATCGTCCGTTTCGAAGATGTCGTGCAAACGATCGCGCTCGCTTTTCGTTTTTCCCAATGCACGGTTTATGACGCATGTGATGCGCGCGGCGGGAATCCCGAGTCTCTGGCATAGTTCAAAGGCTTTAATTGCGCCGTATATCGATGATTCACGCTGATCCATAATAAGTAGAACAAGATCAGACGTGCATAAGAGGTCGCCTGTGAGACCTGACCAAAATTGCCCGGTATCGGCAATAACCAGGTCTTCCTTTTCTCTGATTTGGGGCACCAGTAAAGCGACCTCATCGGAGACAGATTCGGCGACTTCGGGCAAAACTGGTCCCTTGTAAAGAACAAGATGATTCGAAACGGGGGTGGGAATGCATTGGGCTCCTTGCGACAAATTCGACAAGCCCGTATCAAGGCCTAGCCAAAACCCCATGTCACCAAACTGGAGGTCCCCTTCTAGCAAAGCGGTGGAAATCGAGTTGCCCGCGGCAAGAAATGAGGCCAGAAGTGCGATCGTGCTTTTTCCCGTGCCGCCGCTTGCCGAGACCACCGTGATAAGCGGCGCCTGAGTATGCATGCTAAAACGTGTTGTTTCATGTGACCTTTGTTCCATGAGCTATCCAGCCTGACGCGCAGCGCTGCTGCCTGGAAGAACAAAGTGAATCGTCCCTTTTGCCGAAGCGGCGATAAGCTCGCTGACGCTTGATGGTTTTACGGCAAGCGTGACCCAAGAGATCTGTTTGTCGGCGGCGTTTTCCGGCGTGCTTGTTTCGAGCACTAGGATATGCTCGCCGATCATCTTTATTTCGCCTCCTGAAGTCTCGACGTAGACATCGACCACCGACCCTGCGCGGATAGCGCCGCCTACGGCTAAAACATCATCTGAAGACACGCTTGCCGCCGAGAGCCCATCGGGCACCGTAATCCTCGAGGATCCATTGCCGATGCGCTCGAGAAGGACTGGTTCGTTTTTCCGGATTTCGACTTGAGCGACTAAACCTTGGGTCTGGTCATAGCTCTGCGCCGCCTGTCCTTGTGGTAATAGGTCGACAAGCCATTCTTGGACACTGGTATTTGTTTCGTCTATTACTCCGCCAATAGGTATTGTTGTTGTGGCGACAAGGGTTCGTGTGCGTTCGCCGCCATATTTTTGAAGTGCTGCTGCGCGTGCCATGGATGCTTCTGATTTTATGGTCGCCGTGTATGCGAAGACGCAAAGAACAGCGATCACGCCGCATGCAACAGCGATTAAGATTTGCTTGCGTTGTTTGGACATGGCACCTCCATAGCCGTTTTGACATGCTGACTATGGAGCAGGCGTCTACTGGTATACCACCCCCAAAACCTTTCGGTTATTGGGGTATTTTCAGATTATTTTTCGAATTATTTCAGAATAAAAATGGAACATGGCAGCTTATGCAGTGGACATGACGTGACCATCCCCGACAATCGGAGGCTGCCCTCATCTGCTATCTGCTCACAGGCGGCGGATGATGGAGCGGAATTCTTCTTCGGCGCTGCTTTTCGTTGCGGCGATGATTGTCTCTCCCGGGTAGAGTACCGTGTCGCCAACGATCATCACGAAATCATCGTCTCTGATGACGGCTATTAGCTGCGTATCATGGGAAAACGGAACGTCTGCAACGCGGACTCCGTCGTGATGACGCATTTTTGCAGGCAGCTTCGTTTCAACCATGACGATATCGCCCTCCCGCAACGAGAAGACCATACGCATGTCGCCCACAGTCGCCTCTTCTTCGACCATGCGTGCGATGAGCTCGGTCGACGATACGGGTTCAATACCGACTTCGTGGAAGATGCGGCTGTTCTTCGGGCTGTTCACGCTCGCAATGCATCGAGGCACGTTGAATGCAGTCATCGCTATCTCACAAGCGACCAGATTGGTTTCGTCATGGCCCATGAGCGCGATGAATAGGTCTGCATCGTCTACGCCGGCGTCGAGTTGCACGGCAGAATCGGTGCCGTCGCCTTCGATGATGAGCACTTCGGGAGGCAGCGTGTCGGATAGGTGGTCGATTGTTTCGCGCTCTTCCTCGATAACGGTGATGCGGTGATTCTGCTCGAGCATCATCGATATAAGGAATTCGGCTGTGGTCGATCCGCCGCTGATAACGATGAACATAAGGCTAGCTCCTAATGAAACGGGACAAACGCCCGTAATCTTCTCTGGCTACACACACGATAGCAACGTCTCCATCGTGCAAGATACTGGTTGATGTGGGCAAGAATGTGAGATCGTCGTGTTCGACGGCTATGACACGAGCATCGTAACCATGTTCCAGATCCTCGCATGACATGGCGACACCATCATCGAAATTAAAAGCAAAACGGGCGAGTTCGTATGTACCGAAGGTGTCGATGTGATGTCCGTGCCCAGACTGAATCTTCGAGAAAATTTCTTCTGCAACAAGTGTCGTCCCGCAGGAAAAATCAATACCGAGCTGCGCATACGTCTTCTCGCGACGCGCCTCGTAGAGCCTCGTTATGACGTGGGATACGCCATAGATACGGCGGGCGACTTCGGCAGTCATGAGATTTGCGTTGTCGTTGCTTGTGACGGCGGCGACGACATTGGCCTCGTCGATGCCGGCATCTTTGAGCACGCCTTCGTCAAAGCCTATGCCGCGCACGGTACGACCATTGAAATCGCGCCCGAGGTTCTTGAACGCATCTGCCGATCGGTCTATGACCGATACATTATGTCCGTCTTCTGAAAGAAGTGTCGCCAAATGACTGCCGACACGTCCGCATCCGACAACGATGATGTTCATGATGCGAGACCTCCTTGCGCCGCTATTGCGCGGCGATTATGTCGCAACCCATGTAGGGACGCAGGACTTCCGGTACCGTAATGGAACCGTCTTCGTTTTGATAGTTTTCGATGACCGCTGCCATAGTACGACCGACCGCCAGACCGCTGCCGTTGAGTGTGTGGGCGAACTGCTTCTTGCCTTCGGCATCCGTGTACCTGATATTGGCCCTTCGCGCCTGGAAGTCTCCACAGTTACTGCAGCTCGAAATCTCCTTATAAGCGTTGTAGCTTGGCAGCCAGACTTCAAGATCATACGTCTGGCGGGCAGAAAATCCGATATCGCCTGTGCAAAGGCTGATAACGCGGTAGGGAAGTTCAAGTTTCTGCAGAATGTCTTCTGCGCAGGCTGTCATATCCTCGAGCTCTGCGTCAGAATTTTCGGGGGTCGCAAAACGCACCATCTCGACTTTGTCGAATTGGTGCACACGGATGATGCCGCGCGTGTCGCGTCCGGCGCTGCCTGCTTCCTCGCGGAAGCACGGCGTGAATGCGCAGTAGCGCAGTGGCATGTCCGCCGCGTCGATAATTTCGTCAGAGTGTAGGTTCGTGAGCTGCACTTCGGCCGTGGGAATGAGATAGAGCCCTTCGGTCGTTTTGAACAGGTCTTCCTCGAATTTGGGGAGCTGCCCTGTGCCCGTGAGCGTCTCTTTGTTGGCCAGCGCTGGCACCCACCATTCGGTCATGCCTTTGTCGATATGCGTGTTGAGCATGAAGTTGATCAGCGCTCGCTCGAGCCTGGCTCCGGCACCGTGTAAGGCGTAGAATCGCGAATGCGCAAGTTTGACACCACGCTCGAAATCTATGATGCCGAGCTCTGGACCAAGGTCCCAGTGGGCTTTGAAATCAAAATCGAAGGACCGCGGGGTGCCCCAACGGCGCACTTCGGGATTGTCGTCTTCGTCATCTCCAATGGGCGTGTTTTTTCCTGGAATATTAGGAATGGAATAGGTTAAAGCGGTCAGCTGACTTTCGATGGCAGACAGACGCTCATCAAGCGCATCGATCTCATCTCCCACCTCGCGCATGTGTATCTTCGCGCTCTCAGCGTCGTCTTTGTTGCCCTGTCGCATCATCTGGCCGATTTGCTTGGAGGTCGCATTGCGCTCGGCCTTCAACGTTTCAACACGCTGGATGGTCTCGCGACGGGAAACATCGAGCTCTTGAAAGGCCTTAAGGTCCCACGCGGCGTGGCGATTCTTGAGGGCCTCCTCGACGGCGTCGGGGTTTTCGCGGATGAAACGTATGTCGAGCATCTTTCCTCCTGTAAAAAGCGCAGAGCGCCAATTGAAATGCGTTGCGAGCAAGTATACCGCGCACTGTGTTTTGAGGTACCATGCGATTCACGACTTTTGACTAGGAGTAAATATGTTCGACGGGTTTTTTGACTATTTTGGACTCACCGGCGGCGTTCTGATCATTATCGGCGCTGGTCTTGTCCTGTTTTTGCTTGTTGCGGTTATTCTCGAGCATCGTACAAAACTCCTGTTTCCCCAACGTGGACAATCTGAGGCAGATGATGATTTTCTGTCCTTTGATGAGGACGAGGAAGACGAAAGCTGATTCTACTAGTACACTAGTGCGAACTTGTGGACGTAGGATGAGGAAGGATGAGGGCTGTAGGCATGATCAGAAAACGCATTGCTGTGTGTGTCGTTGCGCTTGTCTGCGCCTGTGCCTGCCTTTTTATGGTTCCTGCGTGCGGATCTTCTGATGCAGGGGCATTTGTGGGCGAATGGAAGATTCAGAATACGCAAGTTACAGTTGTCTTTTCGGAGTCGAAGTTCAAGCTTGTCGGCAACACATTTGACTATACGGTCGATGATGGTAAAAAAGCCATTACGTATAAATCAGGTGATGCGGTGGGAACAGCCGTTTATTCGTTTAGCTCGGATAAAAAGCAGCTCACGTTAGAGGAAAGCGACGCAAACGGTGGAACTAAGACCACGGTTTTCGAAAAGATTTCGAATAACGGCAACGCTGAGCCATCTGCTGGTGTGTCAGCTACCGATACTGCAGGACAGGGTGCCTAAGGGAGCGGTAGCAAACAGCTTGGCGAACGGTATCATATAGACACGCATGTGAGTGCGTCGCATGGGCTTGGGCGACATCATGTCCCGAACCTGGTCAGGTCCGGGAGGAAGCAGCCATAAGGGGCCTCTGGTGGGCGCCCAGGTCCATACGGCGCACTTACTGTTCGGATAAGGCAAAAAATGGAAATAGTTCAGTTCTTTATCGATCTTTTACGTGACCCGCGCGGTTTCATTGCACAGTGGATCGTGCAATTTGGCCCCGTATGGGTATACACGCCGCTTTTTATCATCATATTTGTGGAGACCGGCTTAGTCGTCACGCCGTTTCTGCCTGGGGACTCGTTGCTGTTTTGCGCGGGAATATTTGCCGCTGACGGCGGCGGTTTGAATATCTTTGCGCTTATAGCTCTTATGACGATTGCCGCAATTCTTGGCAACACATCCAATTATTGGATCGGTCGCAAGGTTGGAGAGGCGATTGTTCGCAGCGGAAAGGTCAAGGCCCTGACGCCGCAACGTATCGATAAGACTCAAGCTATGCTTGATAAATATGGGTCGCTTGCTGTTTTCCTTACGCGATTCTTTCCTATTATTCGTACCTTTGCGCCGTTTCTTGCCGGTATGGGAGAGATGCATTTTGCGCGGTTTACCTTCTTCAATTGTCTGGGCGGTGTAACCTGGGTCACGCTTTTCACATTGTTGGGGTATTTTTTCGGTGGCGTCGCGTTCGTGCAAGACCATTTTGAGCTTGTCATCGTCGGTATCGTAGTTGTTTCTTTGATTCCGACCCTCGCCGGGCTTATCAAGGCGAAGATGAGTAGCAGCAAGAGGAAGGCTGCGCGTTCTTCGGAGGCAGAGGAGGAGTAGCGCATGGCGCTTTCGTTATACCGCAAGTACCGCCCCGAGGTTTTCGCCGATGTCGTCGGCCAGAAACATGTGGAGAAAACGCTCATCAACGCCGTTGCAGATGGAAATGTCGCGCATGCGTACTTGTTTTGCGGTCCAAGGGGCACGGGAAAGACGACGACGGCGCGACTACTTGCAAAGGCATTGCTGTGTGAAAACGATTCAGGCGCCGAACCTGATGGCACATGCCCTCGTTGTCGCGAGATTGCACAGGGCACGCATCCCGATGTTTTCGAATTGGACGCAGCGAGTCGAACGGGCGTGGATAACGTTCGAGAAGAGATTATCGGACGCGTGAACTTTGCACCAACTCGCGGGCGTTACAAAATCTATATCATCGACGAAGTGCACATGCTCTCGACGGCGGCATTCAATGCGCTGCTTAAGACGCTTGAAGAGCCTCCTGAGCACGTTGTATTTGTGCTGTGTACGACCGACCCTCACAAGGTTCCCGAAACCATACAGTCCCGATGCCAGCGTTTTGATTTTCGCAGATTTTCCGTCGAGGAGATCGTCGGGTATCTGGAACGTATCTGCTCGGGTGAAAAGTTCGAGTACGAACCAGAAGCGCTTGAGTTCATAGCCGCGAAATCGGCTGGTGGGATGCGCGATGCGACAACCTCTCTGGAGCAGGTGGGGGTCTATACCGAGGGCAAGATCACCCTTGAAGAGGCCGCGCGCATGTTCGGTCAGATTGACTCTGCGGCGCTTTTTGAGATTGCTGGATTTATCGCGAGACGAGATACCGCAGCATGCTTTACATGGATTGATTCTCTTGTGGGAAAAGGCGTTGACCTCGCGCAATTTGCGCGCGATCTTACCACGCACATGCGCAATCTCTACGTGACGTTACTCACGGGAGGGGCCGACGGAATCGTTGCTTGCACGGCGGCGCAGCTTGGGCAATATCAGCAGCAGGCACGTGAGTTTGGCGGCGTTGATCGCCTGGCTCGCGCCCTCGATACGTGCGGTGCCCTTGTCGCCGAGCTTCGCAATTCTGCAGATCCTCGTTTGAGCGTGGAGATTGCCATGACAAGGCTCGCTCATGCGGATAGCGAGCTCACGATCGAGTCCCTTGCCGAGCGCATCGAGATACTCGAGACGCGCGTTGCGACGGGAGATGTTTCTGCCCCCCGTTTTCAGGACGCGCCTGCGCAGGGTTTCATGTCAGATGAATCGCTCGGACAGGCCTCGGCGCAGCCGCCGGTGTCCGCTGATGTAGTACGGAAGTCCGACGGATCGGCAATCGATGACGGAGTGACTTTGCAAACCAGTTCGGATCAGGAACCAGAGCCTTGTTCTGATGTAACAACCAAAGGCGCGGACGGGATGACTCCTGAACGCCTGCTTGCTGCCCTGCTCACCGTTGTGAAACGCGGTGACACTGCGGTTGGCGCATTGTTGAATGGCGTTTCGCTGGCAGAAGAGGATGGGAAGTATCACCTTCTGTTTCCGACGGGAGCTGAATTCGCCATGCGCGTCGCCGGGGGAAGTGATGCGAAGGCGCTCGTTTCGCATGCGTTCGAAGAGGTGTTCGGCCGCGAGGTTGAATTCGATTACCGCATTGGCTCGTTCGTGGGGCTCGCTCACGAGGCGCAGTCGGTGTCTGCAGAGTCGTTGAGCATGGATAATGATGACGGCGCGGCACCTGAAAGGGCGAGCTTGTCTGATAGACCAGAAGGAGCCGACGACTTCGATCTGGCGGAGCCGGAAATTACCATTGATATGCACGTGGAGCCAGATTTCGATGCTCAGCCGCAAGCTACGCGCGAAAAGCCCATTGATGACGAAACAGCTGCAAATATCGCTGATGCGCTGTCTGCTTTTGGAAAAGGCGTTAAAGTACGTGAAATCGATGAAGACAAATAAGGAGTTCCATGAGTAAGGGAATGAACCCGCAGGCCATGCTCAAGCAGGCACAGAAGATGCAAGCGAAGATGCAGGCAATTCAGGATCAAGCGTCGCTTGAGACCGTTGAGGCGACCGCAGGCGGAGGAATGGTAACCGCCACTGTCTATGGGGACCTGAAGCTGAAGAGCATCGCGATTGCTCCCGAAGCGATCGATCCCGACGATATCGATATGTTGCAAGACATGATCGTTGCTGCGGTTAACCAAGGCATTGAGGATGCCCAGGCAATGGTTAACCAAAAGATGAGCACCGTTACAGGCGGGATGAATATCCCTGGTCTCTTTTAATCAGGCAATGAAAAAGGCGGCATCCATACAACATGCGCTTGAAGAAATCGAGCGCATGCCCGGCATAGGCCCAAAATCGGCTCAACGCATTCTTAACTGGCTTTTAACTAGCGATGAAGAGACAGCGCGTCGCCTTGCAGGGGCGATTGTCGATGTCAAGGAAACGATTCACCTATGCCCGCGTTGCCATAACTATGCCGAGGGCGATTTTTGTGCGATATGTTCAGATACGCAGCGCGAATCAGGATCCATCTGCGTGGTCTCAGAGCCGCGTGACGTGGATGCGATCGAGCGGACGGGAATGTATCGCGGCTTGTATCATGTGCTCGGCGGCGTCATTAATCCAATAGAGGGATCGATGCCCGAAAACCTTCATATAGCCGATCTAATGGCGCGGCTTGGAAGTGAGTCTGTCGACGAAGTACTTATTGCCACGAATCCAGATGTTGAAGGTGAAACGACGGCAAGCTATCTAGCTCGGATAATCAAGCCGCTCGGATTACGCGTCACACGCCTTGCGTCAGGACTGCCTGTCGGAGGCGAACTTGAATACGCGGACGAAGTAACCCTTGGAAGGGCGATAGAATCGCGTAGGGAACTCTAGATCAAGATCCCGTGTGATGGTAACGTCTCGATTACCTCCCGTTTCCACGCAAGTCTCCCTGCTAGTTGCTGGGGTATAATACCGTTATCTATAACATATCAGCGCCGCATGCCCATAGTGCAGCGCTTTCGGCAGAAAGAGCACCTTATGGCAGAGCCAACAGAGTCAGAGGTATTTCAACATTTTGGTGCCTATAGCGGCTATGACCAGAGCTATTGCAATCATTTCAATGTCAAACGTGGTCTGCGCAACGCAGATGGAACAGGCGTCGTTGCCGGAATCACCTCGATTTCGAATGTCCATGGTTATCTCACTGACGAAGGCGCCCGCATACCTGACGAAGGCCGCCTCACGATTCGCGGCTATGATATCAGCGAGCTGATAAAGCATGCGGTTGAGGAAAGCCGTCCAGGTTATGAGGAGCTTTCCTTTTTGCTCTTGACCGGGGATTTGCCCAAATCCGATGAGCTCGATCGTTTTAATCTGGCCATTGACGATTACCGAGACCTGCCCAATGGTTTCGTGAACAATCTGATAATGAATTACCCTTCAAAAAATGTCATGAACATGATGGCGCGCAGCGTTCTTATGCTTTATGCGACTGACCCCCTGACAGAGACGAGCGTTCTGGATTCGCATCACGAGATAGAGGTCGCTGTCCAGATGATCAGCCGTCTCCCGCGGATAGCGGTCTTGTCATACCTCGCGAGCCGTCAGCGAACGGTTGCGGGAAGTCAGATGTACATCAATCCGCCAAAAGAGGGCCTCTCGACCGCCGAAACGATTTTGCATATGCTCCGCCATGATATGGAGTGGAAACCAGAAGAGGCTCGTATCCTGGATATCATGCTTATGCTGCATGCCGAGCATGGCGGTGGCAATAACTCGACATTTACAACGCGTGTTTTGAGTTCAAGTGGGACCGATGCATATTCTGCGTACGCTGGCGGCATCTGTTCGCTGAAAGGTCCAAAGCATGGCGGCGCAAACATCAAAGTTGCTGAACAGCACCGCGATCTTATGAATAGGGTCGATGATTATACCGATGAGGGACAAGTGGCAGACTACCTGCGGCGCGTTCTTAGAAAAGATGCCTATGATGGCAGCGGGCTTATCTACGGCATGGGACATGCAATCTATACCTTAAGCGACCCGCGTGCCGTTATTTGCAAAAAATACGCGCGTGAACTGGCGCGGGGAACAGAGCGTGAGGCGGAATTTGAGCTTGTCGAGACAATTGAAAGAATCTCCCCCGAGCTGTTCCGTGAGGCGCGCAGTTCCGACAAGGCTATCTGCGCAAACGTGGATATGTATTCGGGGCTTGTCTATTCGATGCTCGGCATCCCCGAAGAGCTTTATACCCCCCTGTTCGCAACAGCTCGTATTTCGGGCTGGGCCGCCCATCGTTTTGAGGAACTTGTCGAGGGCAAACGTATCATTCGTCCGGCTTATAAGGCGATAAACAGGACTCGCGACTATGTCCCCATGAGCATGCGCGATCGTTCTGTTCAACAAGAGATCGTGCAAGAAATTGATAACGTGCGTGACTATTACAACGACTAGGTAAGAACGCGCTGGTAAACGACGTGAAGGACGTGTGCCCCCATGGCAGATGAAATGAATATCGATACACAAGACGAGAGAAAGAAAGCCGCAGCAGAGGCCATTGCCCGCTTGCAAAGTGCCGCCCCGGTGGATTACGC
>CAYSZR010000031.1:0-2245 GCA_964435565.1 uncultured Coriobacteriaceae bacterium | reverse complement strand
CTCATCTCTCAGCTTGCAGAGATGGTTGCTGGTTCAAGCCGGACCCATCGTCAGAAGGCCGCATCGACTATCGCGATTATTTCGAATTTAGATGCAAGCCTCCTTTTTCCCTACGTTGACGAAATCGCAAGCGGACTTACTCGGCCGGAGGCGCAGACCCGCTGGGAGGTCTTGCATGCACTCGACCAGATGGGCAAGGCGGGGCAGCGTTATGGCGAAGGCGTTCTTGTTGCTGCCGAGGATGCTCTTTACGACGAGAAGAACGGTGTTGTTCGTGAATCTGCATTTCATTTCTTCTGTGGGTATGGTGGCGCATCACCTGAAAATTCCGAGGAAGTTTGGCCGCAGATCGATGAAGCCATCCAGTGTTATCACGGTAATCCAGAATTTGCAGATATGCTTACCCAGCTCGTTGCATTTGCCGAGGCGGATATATCCCTTTCCACGAGCGCCGCTCTTGCGCAGCGAATGAAGTTTGATTCTGAGAATGCGTCAGGCACCCTGCGTATGCGTTCCGAGCAAGTTGTCGCCGCGCATCGGCAACGCGAAAAAGAAAACGCGTAACAGCCGCGCCGATGTCTTAGCCCTTATATTTGGGGTGCAATCTGAGCACCTCATTAAGCCGGTTGCTGTAGTAGTGGATTTCATCAGGCGTGGTACAGCCGTTTCCGATATTGCATAGAAGCAGATCGAGAGCAGCGCTACGGCTTTCGAATAATATTCCATAGCGCGCTACGAGCATATCAAGGAAAGCGATCGCCTCTATATCCAGTGTCATATGAACATGGTGAATCGTGTCGCTGCTTCTATGTTCGATGTATCTGAGTGCATTTGAAGTCTTCAGTTTTGCTAGACGTGCAATAAATCCGTTGTCGGGCTCTTCGGTATACATGTGGAATGATAGAAAGATGATGGTTTCAACCAAGTTGCTGAAACTTTCAATGCCGCTGTCTTGTTCTTTGAGAAGCGGTTGAACAGATTTGAAAATGTCATTGTGGATGGCTATATGCACATCACGCTTTGCGCTTGTGCGCCTAGGCTTACCTGTCATATTGAATTTTCACCCCGTTATCGTGATTTAATTCTCCTCAGCATAACTTTATACAGTGTCCCGACTCCCTAACAAACTTCCTGATGATAAGGTAACCGAAGCAATTATACCTTGGGGAAGGGAAATTATGAAATCAATGCAGGGGAATAACACAGTGAGCTTATGTAAGGCGGTCGTGTTGACCACACATGAAAGAAGCAGCTACTTCAGCACAATCTTGGGAGACGATATCGATATGCGCTTTGACTCTCAACGAGAGCCGGCTTTGGGTGATTTGCTACATAATATTATCGTTGCGGGTGGAGACCTTGCGATTGTGGATGAGGCATATTTTATAAGTCCAAATGACATGGCGCTCGGATTGGAGCATTTCGTCAATTTCGAATCTCATCCGGAACGTCTTAGAATCATCGTTGTCTGCTCGCAAAGGTGCCCAGGCGATATGCTTCTTTCGTTTTTGGTGATGTATTGCGGAATCTTTAATATCGTTTATGGGAAAAATGGCGTTGATATTGGCACAGCACTTAGCTTGATGGTGTCAAAAGACAAGTGTAGAGCAGATGTCCTTCAACTGATAGATCATGGAAGATGGGAAAACGTATGCAAGCGGCTCGTGGAGAAATCCGCGCAGCTGAAGTCGCCCTGTCCGCCTCTTGACGAATCAAGCGTCGAAGAAACAGTGCCTCAGGAGGAGGGCGATCTTGTTCTCGACGTAACCGATGCCAAATATTTGAAAATTAACGTATCTATTAAAACAAAAGTAGCAAAATTAACAGATAGTAGATGGAAAAACTAAGCAGATAGTTTGAAAATAGAATAAAGGCGAATCTCAGTGAGGTTATTTTCCATGGATTACGATTTGATTTTTGCCGTGAACGTCCGAAGAGAGCGCTCACGGAAGAAACTGAAGCAAGATCAGCTCGCTCACAAGGCAGGGCTCTCCTCTCAATACCTGAGCAAGCTCGAGCGGGCAAAGAGTTCTCCGACATTGAAAATGATAGTAAAGATTTCAGATGCCCTTGATGTCACACCAGAGGACCTGCTGCGTCCCCTGGACGACAAGGATTCTCTCTTGATTTTGCAAAGAATTAAAAGCGAAAGTTGATCACAGCTCGGAAATGACTAAGAGCTGAATTAAACGAGGCTTCGCCAGTTTCTGTGGGTGTTTTAGACCCTTCCCGGTAGCGTTATTGG
>CAYSZR010000030.1:17803-22578 GCA_964435565.1 uncultured Coriobacteriaceae bacterium | reverse complement strand
GGCATCCTCGGTTCCGAACAGGAACTCCGCTAGCGTTTTCGAAAGCTCTGTCTTGCCCACGCCAGAAGGTCCAAGAAGGATAAACGAACCCATGGGGCGTTTGGGGTCTTTCAATCCTGCACGGCTTCGCCGTATAGATTTCGATAGTGCGGTAACCGCCTCGTTTTGACCAATAACACGCTTATGCAGGGCGTCTTCCATGCGAAGCAGCTTGGCGGTCTCTGCTTCAGTCAGATTAGACACAGGAACGCCCGTAGCAACCGAAACGACATCGGCTATTTGATCGGTATCGACTGTCGCGACATTGAGCGCCGAGGATTCACGCCACTTCTCTTCAAGGTCGCTTCTCTGCTTGATAAGATCCTTCTCCTTATCACGCAGCTGCGCAGCCGCCTCGTAATCCTGGTGGCCGACAGCCTCCTCCTTTTGCAATCTGAGTTGCTTGAGCTTTTCCGATACTTCGGCGACATCAGCCGGCACCGTCATATTGCGTATGCGCATGCGAGCTCCGGCTTCATCGATCAAGTCAATGGCCTTATCGGGAAGAAAGCGATCTTGCACATAGCGGTTAGACAATTCGACCGCAGATTCGATGGCAGAATCGGTAAAATGCACGCGATGATGTGCCTCGTAATGATCTTTCAGGCCCTGCAGGATCTGTATAGATTGCTCAAGCGTGGGTTCTTCAACCACAACCGTCTGGAAACGACGGGAAAGGGCGGAATCCTTTTCAATATGCTTACGGTATTCATCGGTAGTCGTTGCGCCGATCACCTGTATCTCTCCGCGCGATAGCGGAGGCTTGAGTATGGCAGCGGCGTCGATGGAGCCCTCTGCGCTACCCGCACCGATAAGCGTATGCATCTCGTCGATGAACAAGATGATATCGCCGTCTTCCCTGACCTCTTTGACAACGGTCTTGAGACGGTCTTCAAATTCGCCACGGTACTTTGAGCCCGCGACCAGCGCCGCGACATCGAGCGTCACGAGCCTCTTGCCGCGAAGCACATCGGGCACTTGCTCGTCCGCGATGAGCTGGGCGAGGCCCTCGACAACAGCGGTTTTTCCCACCCCGGGCTCACCAATAAGCAACGGATTGTTTTTAGTGCGCCTTGACAGTATCTGCTCGACGCGTTCGGTCTCGCGTTCGCGGCCGATGACGGGGTCGAGCTCTCCTTGCGAAGCAAGCTTGGTGATATCGGTACCGAATTCCTCAAGAGCAGAACTCTGACCTGCATTTCCTGCTTGCTGTCGAGAGCCCGGTGGCGCAAAGGGCACAGGGGCCGGAGCGCTGTTTATGAGTTCGGCAACAGCCTCGCGCACTTGCGTTCCATCAATGCCCATATTCGTGAGAACCTGCATCGCGACGCCATTGCCCTCGCGCACAATTCCCAGCAAGAGATGCTCGGTCGAAATATAGTTCTGCCCAAGCTGGAGGGTCTCGCGAAGAGCTCCTTCAAGTACGCGTTTCGCTCGTGGCGTAAACGGGATATGCCCAGCGGCAGCCGGTGCATCCTGTTCGGTTATCTCGCGAATCTGATTGACGACCTCGTCATAGGTTACGTCAAGACGGTGCAGGGCTTGCGCAGCGATGCCTTCGCCTTCACGAATCAGACCAAGCAGCAAATGTTCAGTGCCCACATAGGGCTGCTCAAGATTACGCGCCTCTTCTTGTGCAAGAACAAGAACCCTGCGCGCTTTATCGGTAAATTTTTCAAACATTAATGACGCGCCTCCTCATAAACAAGAGGGATAGACAATCTCAGTATAGGCAACTGAGGGAAAAACGCGATGACGAGATGATGACGGCTCCGTTGCGTGCATGTGACGCAACGGAGCCGTATTCAATTTACGATGAATAATTACTGCGCTTCTGGGCGCATAAAGGGGAAGAGAAGGACATCGCGAATAGATGGATTGTCGGTCAGCAGCATGACCATACGGTCCATACCGATGCCGATGCCGCCTGCAGGCGGCATGCCGTATTCAAGAGCCCGGATATAATCTCTATCATAATCCATGGCTTCTTCGTCACCGGCTGCTTTCGCCTCCATCTGAGCAGCGAAGCGCTCTTCTTGATCAACGGGATCATTGAGCTCTGAAAATGCATTCGCGTACTCATGCCCACAGATGAACAACTCGAATCTCCAGGTAAGCTCCGGATTGTCCTCTTTCTTCTTCGCAAGCGGACTGATCTCAAGCGGATGATCGGTCACGAAAGTCGGAGCAACGATGGTGTCTTCCACCAGTTCCTCGAATAGCTCCGAAATAATCCTGCCCTTGCCGTATGATTTTTGAATCTCTATATCGTATTTCTTCGCAAGTGCACGCAAATCATCGATAGTGCGATCAAACGAAACGTCCTCACCGGCCGCTTCGCTCACGAGCTCGATCATCGTCGCACGCCTGAACGGCTTCGAGAAATCAATTTCATGGCCTTGATACGTGCAGGTCAATGCATCGTTTGCTGCAATGCATCCCGCACGGAACACGCCTTCGCAAAAATCCATCATCCCATCGAGATCAGAAAATGCACAGTACGCTTCAAGAGTCGTAAACTCAGGATTATGCGTCAGGTCCATGCCCTCGTTCCTGAAGCAGCGATTTATTTCGAACACCCGCTCGAACCCGCCAACAACTAGACGCTTCAAGTACAACTCAGGTGCAATGCGCAAATATACTTCCATATCAAGCGCATTGAAATGCGACGTGAACGGCTTGGCAGTCGCACCGCCAGCCAGGGGATGAAGCATAGGGGTTTCCACTTCGGTGTAGCCCAGTTCTTCGCAAAAACGGCGCACGGCACTTGTAATGCGGCTCCGTGCGATAAACGTCTGCTTAACGTCATCATTGACCGTCAAGTCGACATAACGTTGCCGATAACGGGTTTCTTTGTCCGCAAGCCCATGGAATTTCTCGGGCAGCGGGCGCAATGACTTGGACAGCAATGTCACGGATGTGGGAGCAACCGAAAGCTGGCCACGACGCGTACGCATGACTGTGCCCTCGGCACCAATCCAATCACCGACATCGAGCTCCTTGATTTGCTCGAAAGCATCTTCTCCCACATTGTTGATGCGGATAAAAAGCTGCAGACGCCCGGTCTCGTCCTTGATATTCGAAAAGATGATCTTGCCCTGACGTCGAAGGGCCATGATGCGACCCGCCACTTTAACGACATCTTCTGTCGTCGCGCCTTCTTCAAGATCGGCGTAGCGCTCCTCAAGATCGGCTGTATGATCGGTGTAATCGAATCGCTGGCCGTACGGATGCACGCCCGCATCAATAAGTGATTGACGCTTGTTGCGGCGTACCTCGATGGGGTCGTCGATAATCTCTTGTGCATCCTCGCTCATGATTAGTGTCCGACTTTCGTGAGCGTGAACTTCATCTTGCGGCCCGTGGGTCCTTCGTACTCGACAGCATCCCCTTTCTTGCAACCAAGTACGGCAGCGCCAACAGGCGACTCATTTGAGATTTTGCCCTTGGAGCTATCTGCCTCCGCACCGCCGGCGATAGTGAAAACTCGTTCGCGGCCACTTTCGTCAACCAACGTGACAATCGAACCGATAACGACTTTGTTTCCACGCTTAGGTGCATTCACAACCTGGGCATTCGCAAGGATGTCATTGATTTCCGCAATGCGTTGCTCGATGAACGCCTGCTCATTCTTGGCATCATCGTATTCGGAATTCTCGGAGATGTCACCAAATTCGCGCGCGATACGAATTCGCTCGCCAACTTCATCACGCTTATCTGTTTCGAGATAGTGCAGCTCTTCCTCGAGCTTCGCCTTCCCGTCGGTGGTCAAGACCACATCGTTTGCGCCAGTCGCCATGACGTGTATTCTCCATTCGTTCGTAGACTGTATAAAACAGCGCGTTTGGTATATCGCGCCAACATCAAGCCCAGATCACGAACCCGTTATTCGGGCTTTTTCTGGGTATCTTTCTCATCCGTATCTTCAGTGCCGGCATCTTCGACATCGGCAACCTGCGCCTCGGCCTCACCAGAAGCCTCTGCATGCTCACTCGAATCGTCGTCGCTCTTCTTTTTGCTGTCCATACCGTCTCGCATGCTCTTGACGGTACGGCCGATGGCATTTCCAAGCTTTGGCAGGTTTTTGGGACCAAAGATAAGCAAAACCACGATAAGAATGATGATTAGCTCGGGTACACCTATGCCACCCAAAAAGGGGATTCTCATCATACCCTCCAAATGATATGTGTTCGTCTACTGTTGGAACAGCGTGTGAAAGACTACCATTTCTTGCGTTAAATGCAAATAAAGAGGGGGTCAGTCTACACTGAAACCCCCTTGTTGGTTCGATGGTCGGGATGACTGGATTCGAACCAGCGACCTCTCACTCCCGAAGCGAGCGCTCTACCAAGCTGAGCCACATCCCGAATATGCGGTGATTGATTCTAGCAGATTATGAAGCCTCTGCTACCTTTTTTTCAGACTGTGCGACATCTAAGGCCGAACAATTTTGCCACGCACTGACTCAATTCGGACAAATTCGCCCGTTTGCGGAGCGTGAATCATCAAACCATTACCAACGTATAATCCGCAATGCCCGGAGCTGCAAGCAACGACATCGCCCGGTTGGGGATCATCAACCTCGGGCATCGACCAAAAGTCATACGACGTATAGGCATGACAATACTCGCCGGTAAGCGCATAGCTGACCAGGCCCGAGCAATCAAACGAATCGGGGCCAGCGCCAGCACTGCCGTAGGGAACTCCCAAACAAGAGACCGCCCTGAGAACAGAGT
>CAYSZR010000030.1:0-17793 GCA_964435565.1 uncultured Coriobacteriaceae bacterium | reverse complement strand
AACCGCGACGCCGATATCATCGACTTCCTGGTTGCACATCTCGACCAATTCAGCCGAGACGTTGCTGGCATCAGAACTTGCGGTTGCGTCTGCTGACGCGGTGTTCGCCTTCATCGAAAGTGCAAATGCGGTAGGACAGATTGTGAGAACGAGCCCGATAGAGAGCGCTATGCCCACAACCGACTTGTAGTTCGGTGAAAAGTGCATCATATGGATTCCTAGTGCCTGCGGAAGGGTACATGAGGGTGCGATAGACATTACGTTTGTTGCAGGCGAGTTCACATGGTAGCGTAGATTTCCCGCCTTTATAAAACGTGCACATTTGCGCTACATTCTGCGCACACTATCTCCCTCAAAACTCAAAACATCCCGCTAGAAGCGTAGTGCTGCGGTCCATCCGCCTCGACAACTCTCCACAACGCCCCAGCGCGTTCCCATCGCTTCGACCGCGCTGATGCCGCCTATGGAAATCCCGACATGCCCCGGCTTGTACAAGACATCGCCAGGCTCGGCTTCGCTTGGACTGAAGCGCGCAGCCGCGCATTCGTACATTGACTCCGTGTAATGCGGCAGGTCAATCCCGATTTTTGCATAACACCACGCAACCAAGCCTGAGCAATCGAATTCATCCGGTCCTGAGGCGCCCCAAACATATGCGCACCCCAGACGAGAGTAAGCATAGTCGACAACGCTGCCATTGGTGGGCAGGTCAGGAGCATACCCTGGAGAAGTTCCGCCTGCGTTACCACCCGAATCTGAAGGCGCTGCCGTATTATCCCCGTCGGTCGTTATCTCGGACGTCGACGTGTTTCCACCCGAGCCCCCTGTGTTTTCCTGCATTGAAGAAGGGGAGTAATCTTGTGCGGCACGGGCGCTCGCTTCTGCCTCTGCCGCCTCGCGGGCGGCTATCATGTCTTGATATTCAGAGCTCAGGCTGTTATACAGAGAGTCGTATTCATCTTGCTTTGCAAGGACCTGTGTCATATACGATTCGGCAGATGAGAGCTGCACGGCAGCTTCGTCTTGCTGTTCGATAAGCTCATCTTGTGCTGATTCGAGCGTGCTTTTGGCGATCTTGGTTTCTGCAACCAGATCGGCATCATCCGCATTGAGCGTGTTAAGCGTATCCCATACCGTTGCAAAATCGTCAAAAGATTTAACGCCCATGAGAACGTCAAGGTATGACATCGATCCCGAACGATACATGGACGTCGCTCGCGATTCCAAACGATTTTGCAGGCTTGTTATCTTTGCCGACATTTCCGATATCGTCGCCTGACACTCCTCCACTTTTGCAGTGGCAGTGTCGTATGCATCCATAGCTTGGTGATATTTGTCCCCGGCGGCATATACGTCATCTGCCATTGCATCAAGCTGAGCCTTGACGCGCTGGACTTCTGACTGCATCTCTGCAGCAGTAAGGCCGAATGCACGCGAAGGGCTAAGCGAACAAAGGGCGCCAAACGTGAGACTGGTTCCAATAAAAGTTCTACGATTCATTTTGGTGAGCATAACCGTTTCCCCAATTTGCTGTAGTTAGTGCTTCGTTTTGGGTTATCAGTACACTATATAATATCACCTGGACAGAGCAATGTCCAAAGGCATTGGCATCACTCTGTCATGCACCGGTCATTCCCCAGTACAAAAAGCCGTCCCTGCTTTATGCAAGGACGGCTCTCAAACACTCAAGTTCGATGAATTTACGGGCGAACGATCTTCCCGCGCACGCTTGATATGCAGACAGTCGCGCCGCTGTGCGGGGCCTCGATCATCTGACCGCCACCAATATACAAGCCACAGTGGCCAGAATGACAAGCAACGACATCACCTGGTTGAGGATCGCTGACCTCTGGCATTTCCCAGAAATCAGATGCTACATAAGCGTGGCCAAAACTGCCGGTCAGTGCATAGCTGACCAAACCAGAGCAGTCAAATGAATCAGGACCGGCAGCGCCATAGACATACGGCAACCCTATGCAGGAATAAGCACGGCTCACGGCATCGGATCCGCCAACTTGGCTTCCGCCGCCGCTACTTGCGCCGCCCGTATCTGCAGCTGCTGCAGCAGCAGAGGGGTAATACGCCGCGCTCGCTGCCGCAGCGGCTTCTTGCTCTGCCGCCTGCTCCTGAGCGACTAGATTCTGATATTCCTCGCTTAATCCGTTATAAATGGATTCATATTGCGAGGTCTTCGATTCGATTTCGCTCTTATAGGATGCAGCCGAGTCAAGTTGTGCCTGAGCTTCGGCCTGCTTGGTCTCGAGTTCTGATTTAGCCGCGTCGAGCTCTGCCTTTGCCTGTTTACTGCTTACGACAAGTTCTGCATCGTCTTCGTTGAGATTGTTCAACGTGTCCCAGACCGTTGTGAAATCGTCGAACGATCCAACGCCCATAAGAACGTCGAGATACGACATAGATCCCGACCGGTACATAGATGTCGCACGGTTTCCAATACGCCCCTGCAACGAGTTGATCTTTGCCTGGGCTTCTTCGATTCGCGTCTGGCAGCTTGCCACATCGGCTGTTGCTGCTTCATAATTGCGGTTGGCGATATTGAAATCATCAACGGCTACGCTGAGCTCGGTATTGAGCTCATTGAGCTGCGCTGCGACGCTTTGCGCCTCCGCTTGCTTTTCTGAAGAAGTAACGCCGAAAGCAGTTGCGGGACTTAATGCAGCGACAAGTCCCAGAGAAAGCACGACGCTCGCAGCAAATCTACGATTGAACTTAAGTTTCATATCAAAAAATCCTAACTGTTATCCCACGCAGCGACCGGCAAATCTATATACCGCGCTCCAAATGGCTCCGACAATACTAGCATCGTGTTCGCCCTCTGTCGAAAAAGCCCATATTTGCATCACATTTGGACCGTATAAGCGGAAGACTGGTTTGTAAAAACTAAGAAAACGCAAGGCAGAACGCATCGAGCAAGATGACCGCAAGATGCTGTTCCCATCGTTCACCAGCAATCTTTTCGCCCGTTTCCGCGTTGCCGTGCACGGGAACCTCGATGACAACTCGCCGAGGTGTGGATTTTGCCGAAGAAAGCGCAATCCGTATTCGTCGCGCGAACAGGTAGTCAGTAGACAGCTCGATCATGGGGATACCATCTTGGCCTTCGACTTCATCTGTTGTGATACCCACCATAAGCATTGTCGATGGCGGAAATGCCTCAAGGGCATCCGCGCTCATGACGTGCGCGATATCCGAAGTCGCACGGGCAAGGTTGGCAACGCGCGCAGCCACGCCGCGTCCAACTTCATCGAGACCATAGAAACAAGCCTCCATCTTCTCAAGCGCTTCAGCAGCACGAGCATACCCCATCTGTTCACTTTCCGCAGATGTCGGAGACTTCCCTTCCCAGGCATGGCGTAGCCGTTCAATTGCATCATATGTCGTGCTGCCGGCAATGCCATCATCAACGAGACCAACGCTCGCCTGAAAATCACGAAGTGCATGCTCGGTATGAACGCCGAAGATGCCGTCTGAATCACTCAGGGCAAATCCCAAGACCTCTAAAATCTTTTGCAACGAACGCACATCTGCACCATGGAAGTACGGCATACGCAGATAAAGCATCCGATCACCGAGCGAAAAACTGGCATCGACCAATGCAGACCACGTCTGCTCGTCTACAGTTTCTCCATCCGGCAGACCCTCTAACTTACGAAACGCACGAACCGCATCAACAGTCCGCTGTTGAAAGTCACCATCGACGGCAAGTTCATAGCCCATGACGCGCAGACGTCGCTGCACGTCCTCTACCGCCACCCCGCGGTCGTTTTTCCTAATGGTTCTCATATATATCCTTAGCCCAAGCGGCTCACGAAGAAATCGCCCATAGCAAGAAGAAGCTTGCGTGCAGGGCTTGGGGGCAATACGCGCTCGATGTCCTTTTGATGGTCATGCGCCAATTTAGCCGCATATGCCCGTGCGAAATCGATAGACCCCGAAGTCTCCATAATATGCACAGCCCTTTCGAGCCTCGCGGGATCTTTTTCCTTTGTCGAGATAATATCAAGAAGTTCTGCTTTTTCATCGTCTTGTGCGTGTTCAAGCGCATGCACGACAACAAGCGTGCGTTTTCCCTCCGTGATATCCCCACGAAAATCTTTGCGCGTTGCCTCTTCAGTACCCACAAGGTTAAGCAAATCGTCCTGTATCTGAAAAGCCAAACCGGTCGACATGCCATACGCGCGCAGCATCTCTACCTGTTCCTCGGTCCCGCCGCCGATAATCGCCCCGACAGCAAGCGGGACGCCCCCGGAATAAAACGCCGTCTTGTGCATTGCCATGGTGAGGTAGTCGTCAACGGTGATGTCAAAACGCTCGTCGCGCGCCCACCCGATGTCAAGAGCTTGGCCTTCAATCGTACGCGTGGTCATATCGACAAGCTCTTTTAGAACACGAAGCTTCGTAGAGTCGGACAGAGAATCATCAACAAGAACGGTGCCTGTCACCAAGGACAACGCCAAATCGCCAGCATTGATCGCAAGGCCTTCGCCAATCTGAAGGTGCAGACATGGCTTGCCGCGACGCAACTGAGACTCGTCAGCTATATCATCGTGAATGAGCGCTGCGGTATGAAAATGCTCGATAGCCGCGCCTGCAGCACGCGCCATATCGTCATTTCCACCGACCGCCTTGCATGCAAGCAGGCAAATCAACGGCCTGTGGCGTTTGCCCGCATTCTCAGAAAACTCGGAAAGGGGCCCGTAGAGGTAACGCCACATATCTGGATGCGTTCCCTCTTTGAAGAATCCGGCAATATACGTATCGATACTCGCCGTTTTCTCATTTAAATATTTTTCGAAAATGTGATTTGCCATGGCAGTAATCATACTCTATTACACGGTCAATGCGCGCTGTCTAGCAACTAAAGACAGCCACTGGTTGACGGATGGCACAACACGGGCTCTCTTCAGATGCTGGACAGACGCGCTAACCAAGCTCGTTACTCGAATCTATCTACCGATATCGTTGCGATAGCGCACGAAACTTTCGGCACGCGCCTTCTCGACGTCAATCCCGAAGTTCTTGTCATGCTTGTCTTCTTCTTTGGCACGCGCGTCAAACTTGCGTTTGCCATTAATGATGACCCGCTCGATTGTTGGATCGCCGCCCTCTTCTTGTGCAGGGGCAAAAATCATATTAACGGGAATCCTAATAGCACCTTGCGCTACCAAGTAGCCATCCTCGTCTTCAGTGACCATCCACTCAATATGACCGGGACGATCGACTGCGAGCGGCTTTTCCTTCATGTGCTGTTCAAGATCGAGCGACGCAAGCGCCGCCACACGATATTCCGGTAATCTCTGAGCAGCCGTCGGAGAATTTCCAAAGAGTGCCATAACAACCCCCTTAGCCTGAATGCTTTTCCTCTTCTGCAGTTATTGTATATCTTTGCATATGCAGATGTGCGCTCAATGTTTGGTAGGGGTGCAGGGACTCGAACCCTGATGACCAAAGTCGGCGGATTTTAAGTCCGCTGCGTCTGCCAATTCCGCCACACCCCCGCATTCGAATACGAAACAAATGCGCGCTTAGTTTACCCTTGTACGAAGAATATCGTATCGAGAATACTGTAATACCACGTCTGCGGTGCTCTAATATCCTGTTCGTCAACCTGTTCAGGCAATCGGGACGTGGCGTCCGCGCCCTCATGTTCATTTGTGACTACAGCCGCCTCTTCGCCTTCTTTAACCCAGCCCAGGTCTTCGCGAGCTTGTTTTTCCACGCCCTCTTCCGTCTGCAAAGCATCGTTTTCAGCCTGTACCGCCTCGTTACGTGCGTTTACCGCGTCGAGCTGAGCCTGGAGACGCTGTTCGGTTCGCGTCGTCTGATAATACATACGCCCAACGGGATAGAGAACAACCAGCAAAAACACCACTGCGCAGGCAACAATCACGGCAACGCGACGAGCGCCCGCTGGGTTTTTCTGCTTTACGGTGCGCTGGGAAGGAGAATCCTTTTTCGCGCTCTTCTTATCCTTTGGCTTCTTGCGCATTAGAACAGCAGGCATGCTTGATGAGCCGTTTTCCCGGGGAGCAGTTGTTCGTTTTGTCCTTGTGTTTGGCATCCCGTTTAACCCAAATCTAATCGGCTAGTACTGGTGAATCATCGCTAAGCTCGACTTTTGCCTTACTCCACAGCTGTTCAAGCTGTTCGTGCGAGGCTTCCTCAATCTTACACCCCAAATCGCTCCGTGCACATCGTTCCATAATCGCCCAGCGCCGCCTGAACTTATCGCATGTACCACGAAGCGCCTCTTCGGCATCGATCGTTTCTTTGCGTGCAACATTGACCAGCGTGAAAAAGACATCGCCAAGTTCATCTTTTCGTTCGACGGTTCCCGGCTGCGTCGCATGAAACTCCTCGACCTCTTCTGAGACTTTATCCCAGACATCGGCAACGGTGTCCCATTCAAAACCAGCTGCAACAGCTCTTTCGGAAATAAGCTGAGCTTGTTCAAGAGCCGGAAGATCTTTCGCAATATCGTCGAGCAGGCCCATTTCAACACCGCCATGACCATCGCGCAAGGCCTCTCCCATTTCGGAAGAGGCCCTGCGTCTTTCTCCTGATTTCATATGCGTTTTCACGCATTAAACCTTGAGGTATCGACGCATTGCAATTGCACTGCCAAGCATACCGATAAGCACGCCGGCGACGATAAGGACCAAATAGATTACCGAAAAGATTCCAGGATCAATCGAAAGCGGCAGGAAGCTCACCATGTTCTCGAGAACAGGCAAGGCTGTCGCGCGCACTATCGCCAGCACGATAATCGCAAGTATTGCGCCGATAAATGCCTGCAACGCACCCTCGGTAACAAACGGGCCGCGAATAAACCCGTTAGTCGCGCCCACGAGACGCATGATCGAAATCTCCCTGCGGCGCGCGAGAATCGCAAGTCGAATCGTGTTGTTGAGAAACACGAGGGAGATGAACACAAGCAAGACGACGGCGACCATGCACCCATAACGAATGACATTCGTCACAGCAAAAAGGCGCTCTACCGTGCCCTGTCCGTACTTGATAGATTCAGTTGGTGCACTTGTGTTATCAGCAATTGACGTAAACGCGCTGTTTGCCGAAATCTCATCCACCACGCTTTGGACTTTATGCGTGTCCCTGAGGGTGATGACATAAGTCCGTGGCAGAGGATTGCCGTCGAGCTGATTAACAATATCAGGGTTATTGGTGGTCTGCTTCTGGAAATCCTGAAGAACCTGATCCTTGTTTCTAAAATCAATCGAGGCGATGTTGCCCTGATCGTTTTCGAGCGTCTTCAAGAAGGAATCGAGTTGGGATATCTGATCGTCTGTTGCTGAATCAGAAATGTAAAGACGAACATTGACCTCGTCTTCAAAGGATTCCGCGAGATTGCCGATCATGGTCGAGAAAACGATTGTAGTGCCGATCATAAGCAATGAAAGAAAAATCGTAACAATGCCGCCGATGGTGGTCCCAAGATTACGGCGTGAACTTATCACCGACTCTTTGAGGAAGTAAAGGAGTTTAGACATCGTAACCGTACACTCCCTTCTTCTGATCGCGCACGAGCGTTCCATTTTCAAGCGCGAGAACGCGTCTGCGCATCTGATCAACCATTTCTCTATCATGCGTGGCGACGAGAATAGTAGTTCCCGTACGATTGATGCGCTCGAGCAAACGCATGATACCTAACGATGTTTGCGGGTCGAGATTGCCCGTAGGCTCGTCGCATATAAGAATAGGCGGGCGATTGACGATGGATCGCGCAATGGAAACACGCTGCTGTTCGCCGCCCGAGAGCTGGTCGGGAAGTTTATCCATCTTCTCTTCCAGGCCAACAAGCCTGAGAACCTCAGGAACCTGCGTATTGATGACATGGCGCGATTTGCCGATTACCTCAAGAGCAAATGCGACGTTTTCAAATGCCGTCTTATTGGGAAGCAACTTGAAGTCTTGGAATACGCAGCCGACGTTACGGCGCAGATAGGGAATACGCCAACTTTTTATTGCGCGCAAATTCTCACCTGCAACAACAAGCTCTCCATTTGTAGGAACGATTTCACGGTTGAGCATGCGAATAAAAGTCGACTTGCCCGAACCGGAATGGCCCACGAGAAAGAGGAACTCACCCGAACGAATGTCAAGTGTGATATTTGCAAGCGCAGGCCTGGTCGGTTGCGCGAGATATGTCTTCGTTACATTGCGCAACGAAATGACCACGGGACCCAGCTTCTGGTTTGTGTTTTCATCTAAGGCAAGATCTGCATAAGTCCCAACGGCCTCTGTCGCCGCGGGAATGTCAGATGTCGCAAGCGGGCGAATCTGCCCGGTTTGGCCGACCGCTCTTTGTCGTCCGGTCATAGAAGCGGCTGCATTGCGCCTGACATCGATGCCACTTCCTGCATCGACGCGCGGAAGACGCGCATCCATCTGCCTCATATTCTGTGCGTCGCTTTGCTGGCGTTGAACACGTGCATCATTTTTCTGGCGCTGCCCATCTGGCGTTTGCGCACGACCAGTGCGCGCACGAGACTTGTTTGGGCGGCCACCCGATGCTGCATGGGCGCCGTGCGACGATTTGCCGAATACTGCCACGTTTTTTCTCCGATCTAATTCAGCTCAATCGACAGATTATTTTATCCTAGTATGCCAAAATACCCAACAGCATATTCTCGAATATCACAAAGGACACATGTAATTGATTGTGCCCCGAACCGCTATCGAAGACGCATAACTTGCGCGTTCGCGCCAATCGACGCTTGCGATACAGTTTCTACCAGCTATTTTCGCGCGATGGCCGCATGCGCCTTCTTAACGATACCAGCAGAATCGAGCCCGTATTCCACGAGCAACTCGTCGGGCTGGCCACTTGTGCCAAACTCGTCGCGAACACCAACACGCTCGAGCGGCACAGGGTAGTTCTCGCCGATAATGTCGGCAACCGCTGACCCAAGACCGCCGACCGTCGAATGCTCTTCGCAGGTAACGACGCACCCCGTCTTGCGGATGCTCGTAAGAAGCGTCTGCTTGTCAAACGGCTTGACGCTGAACACGTCGATGACCTCTGCGGATATTCCCTCTTCCGCAAGAAGGTCGGCAGCAGCGAGCGCCTGGGCGACCTCGACGCCGCCTGCCACGAGCGTCACATCGGATCCCTCGAGCAAGACATACGACTTACCCAGCTCCAAAACGGAAGACTCGTTGTATACGGTGGGCACCTTCGCACGCCCCAGGCGGATATAGAACGGACCCGGAGTGGTTGCGGCGATACGGATAGCCTGCTTAGCCGCCCAGTAATCGGCGGGAACAAGGACGTTCATCCCCGGCAACCCGCGCATAAGGCTCACGTCTTCGAGCATCTGATGGCTTCCGCCGTCTGGTCCGACGGTTACCCCGGCATGCGTTGGGGCCACCTTGACGTTAAGGTTTGCATAACACACCGTGTTACGAATCTGATCGTAGCAGCGCCCAGTGCCAAATGCAGCAAAGCTGCCGGTAAAAACGACTTTTCCCGCCAGCGACAGGCCGGCGGCGATATCAATCATGTTCTGCTCTGCTATGCCGACGTTCACGAACCGCGACGGATCGGCATCTTGGAGCTTCTTGGTAGTGGTCGAACCAGACAGATCCGCCTCGACCGCCATAATGTCAAAGCCCTCTTCTGCCAGCTCAACGAGCGTCTCGCCATAACCCGTACGTGTAGCAATCATATCTGCCATGGCTACTCTCTCCCCTCAAGCTCCGCGAGCGCCGCTGCGGTTTGCTCGTCATCGGGCGCCTTGCCATGCCAGCCAGCCTGATTTTCCATAAACGAAACACCCTTGCCCTTGATGGTATGCGCAACAATGCAGACAGACGCGTCCTCAATAAGGACGGCAGCCCTGAGCGCAGTGAGAACGGCGCCCACGTCGTTGCCGTCAACTTCCATCGTCTGCCATCCAAATGCCATGAACTTGGCGCTGATATCGTCGAGTCCAGCGACGTCACGCACATCGCCGTCGATTTGCAGGCTGTTGTTATCGACGATCGCCACGAGGTTATCAAGTCTGTGATGGGCCGCGAACATCGCGGATTCCCAGACTTGGCCCTCTTCGATCTCTCCATCCCCCAGCAACGCGAACACGCGCCGAGGCGCTTTACCCTCTTTATCCGCATCGAGCCTTAGACCCAAGGCGAGCCCGCATGCGATGGAAAGGCCCTGTCCGAGCGACCCGGTCGACACCTCGACGCCGGGGACCTTCTTAGAATCGGGATGTCCCTGCAGACGGCTGTGTAACTTGCGCAACGTGGACAGCTCGTCTTCCTGTATATAGCCTACCTCGGCCAATGCCGCATAGAGCACGGGTGCGGCATGCCCCTTCGAGAGGATGAAACGATCTCGCGCAGGGTCAAGCGGATCGTCTTCGTTGTAATTCATCACGCCGCCGAAATAGAGCGCCGCGAGGATGTCTGCAGCTGAAAGCGATCCACCGGGATGTCCGCTTCCCGCCTTGTTAAGCATAGTGATAATGTTGATACGCATGCGACGGGCACGCGCCTCAATCTTTTCTACGGATTCTTCAATCACGTAAAACCCTCATTCCCCTCGATCGCAATGTGCAGGGCCTCTATACATCCTGGCTTACTCGCCAACGATGATAGCCTACCACGAAGTCATCGATATCGCCGTCTAATACAGCGTCAACGTTGCCTGTTTCCACGCCGCTGCGCAAATCTTTCACCATTTGATATGGATACAGAACGTAATTCCTAATCTGATTGCCAAATGAGATCTCATGCTTGGGGCCGCGTAGCTCATCAAGGGCATCTGCTCGTTTTTCCTGCTCGAGCTCATATAGCTTACTTCGCAATATGCCCATGGCGGTTGCCTTGTTTTGAAGCTGGGAACGTTCGTTTTGACAGGTTATGACGATGCCTGTAGGCAAATGCGTGATTCGAACGGCTGAATCAGTCGTGTTGACGCCCTGCCCACCGTGACCAGACGAATGATAGACATCGATACGCAGATCGCCCTCATCGATTTCGACTTCGACATCATCGGGCAAGACCGGCAAAACCTCGACGCCGCCAAATGTAGTCTGGCGCCGCTTCTTATCATCAGTGGGACTGATTCTGACAAGACGATGCACGCCTTGCTCACTTCTGAGCATCCCATAAGCATTATGGCCGTTCACCGTAAACGTTGCTCGATCAAGACCTATAACCTCTCCTGGAGGAGCATCGTTTACCGTAATCTTCCACTTCTTCCGTTCTGCATAACGCGTATACATGCGAAAGAGCATCTCGGTCCAGTCTTGAGCCTCGAGTCCACCTTGACCGGGGTTGATGGTTATGATGCAATCCCCTGAATCCAGCTCACCGTCAAACCAAGAGGCAAGCTCGAGCGCATCTGCGCTCTGAACAAGCTCTTTAATCGTATCGGCCGCCTCTGCTTCAAGTTCTTCGTCGCCAAGCATCGCAAGCTCGTTGGCAACCTCCGCGTCCTCGAGCAGTGCTACGGCCTTTTCGTATTCAGAAATCTCATCGCGTAGGCCAGCGGCTTTGCTCATGGTCGACTGAGCCCGTTCCTGATCATCCCAAAAACCCGTCTGCGCCGACTGACGTTCGAGCTCGACAAGACGCTCTCGCTTGTCGTCGATATGCAGATAAGACCCCATCTGTATGATACGCTCGCGTAATGCGGCAAGCTCTTGTGCGTTGATATCCGCCATACTATGCCACCTGTGATTCTAGCGATTAGCGCCGTGGCACTTCTTGAACTTCTTGCCACTTCCGCACGGGCACGGATCGTTACGACCAACATCTGCATAGGGATCGTCTTTATCCTTGACCACCGTACGCACGGCACCCTGTGATACTTTGGGAACCTGCCCAACGTTATCCGCAGCCTGTGTAGCCACTGACGATGAGGTAACCGAGCTATCGCCGGTCAAAGTAGGGATATTCTCATCTGGCGCTGAATACGAAACGCTGTTCAACGTATCTTGATCTTCAGTTTCCTCGGGCTGTTCAACTTGGACGTTGATCTGCAGCCTCAATATCGTTCGAATGAAATCTTCATAAATACCGGCAACAAGAACACTGAAGGCATTGAACGCATCTTCTTTGTATTCGACAAGCGGATCTCTTTGTCCGACTGCCCTAAGACCTATGCCAGCACGTAAATAATCCATTTCCGATAGATGAGCCATCCAGCGCGTGTCAATGACACGAAGCATGACCTGATTTTGCACCTTATCAAACAGATCTGCCGGCATAGCCGCTTTTTTCTGTTCGTATATATCTTGGATCCGTTCGGTCAGAACTTCGACCATCCGATAGGTATCCTGCTGGTGGTCAAGCAGGGAAAGGTCCTCTTCCAAGCCCGTAAGCTCCTTGAACCAGCCGTTTAGCTCTTCGATATCCCAGTCTTCATAAACACTATGTGCTGGACAAAACTCGAACACGGCATCAGATGCGGCACCGCTTATCAATTCGGGGACCCTGCCTGCATAGCTTTTGCCGTCGAGTATCTCATTTCGCTCGGTATAGATCGTCTTGCGCTGCTTATCCATAACATCGTCGTATTCAAGAACATGCTTACGGGATGAAAAATGCATGGACTCGACTTGGCGCTGAGCGCTTTCGATGCCCTTGGTAACCATTTTCGCCTGAATTGGCATTTCATCGTCAATGTCAGTTCGTTGCATAAGGCTGCCGATGCGGTCCATGCGATCCCCGCCAAACAACCTCATCAGATCATCTTCGAGAGAAAGGTAAAATTGCGCAGATCCGGGGTCGCCCTGACGACCAGAACGGCCACGAAGCTGGTTATCGATACGACGCGACTCATGACGCTCGGTGCCAATAACCGCCAAACCACCAGCTGCCCGCACGACCTCTGCTTCATTTGCACAGATCTCCCGGGCTTGCCCAAGAGCATCTTTCCATTGCTCGTTCGTAGCCTCACCATCTTCGATGCCACTTTGCACAAGGATGTCGCGGGCAAGGAACTCGGGATTGCCACCAAGCAGGATATCAGTGCCGCGGCCAGCCATGTTAGTCGCGATGGTGACTGCTCCCGCACGACCTGCTTGAGCGACTATATTCGCCTCTTGCTCATGAAATTTTGCATTCAACACCGAGTGCTTGATTCCGCGCCGTGACAAGAGCGCGGAAAGACGTTCGGAGCTCTCAATCGAAACCGTGCCGACCAGACACGGCTGCTGGCGTCCATGACGTTCCTCAACGTCATCCGCAACGGCATTGAATTTCGCCTCGATCGTTCGATACACAAGATCTGGGAGTTCCTCACGAATAACGGGTTTATTGGGAGGAATGATCTGCACCGCGAGTTTGTAGATATCACGAAATTCGGAATCCTCGGTTTTTGCTGTGCCCGTCATACCCGAAAGCTTTTCATACAGACGGAAATAGTTCTGCAGTGTAATCGTTGCCATCGTTTGATTTTCAGCCCGAACAAGAACGCCCTCTTTTGCCTCTATCGCCTGGTGAAGGCCCTCAGAATAGCGGCGGCCCTCCATAATACGGCCCGTAAATTCATCGACAATTTTCACTTCACCGTTCTGAACGATGTAATCCTTATCACGGTGAAACAAAAACTGGGCCTTGAGCGCTTGCTGTAGATGATTAGGGAGCTGGCCGGAAATATCAGAATAGATATCGTCGATGCCCAACAGGGCTTCGACACGCTGCAATCCACCTTCAGTCGCAGAAATCGTACGCTTCGCCTCGTCCATTTCAAAATCAACGTCGAGCACCAGGTGCTTGACGGCGTTCGCAAACTTTCGATACGTGTCAGTCGATCGGGATCCAGCGCCGGAAATGATAAGGGGCGTACGCGCCTCATCTATAAGAATCGAGTCAACCTCATCGACGATTGCAAATGCATGCCCGCGTTGCACGCGGGATTCGGGATTAACGACCATGTTGTCGCGCAGATAGTCAAAACCGAATTCCGAATTAGTCCCGTAAGTAACATCTGCATCATAGGCCGCCTTGCGTTCAGGGGTCTTCGTACCGTTCTGAATAAGCCCGACTTCCATCCCCAAAAACCGATAGATCTGGCCCATCCATTCACTATCGCGCTTGGCCAGATAGTCATTAACGGTGACGATATGCACGCCCTCAGCAGGAATTGCGTTTAAATAGCCAGCAAGCGTCGACACGAGCGTCTTTCCTTCACCGGTTTTCATTTCCGCGATTTCGCCATTATTGAGCACCATGCCGCCGATAAGCTGTACGTCGAAATGCCTGAGCCCTATAGCTCGCACAGACGCTTCTCGAACGACGGCAAATGCTTCAGGAAGAAGCTCCTCGAGCGATTCGCCATTAGCATAACGCTCGCGAAACTCGATGGTTTTTTCACGCAGCTCGTCATCCCCGAGCTTGGTGATCTCATCTTCCAGATAGTTAACTTCGCCGATTCTATTGCGAAATGCTTTTATTTCCTTGCCCTCACCGGCTGAGAGCATTTTAGAGAAAAAGTTTGCCATGGATTCTAGCCTTCGACTTTTGACCCTTTTAAAGATATTTTCACTTTAGCACAGGCCCGTAGCCACCTCGATAACGAGTAGGGAACGCTCAGCGCAAGTTCTTGGGCGATATGCAAAGAAACCGTGCAACAACATAAACATTATTTCCCCACATCGAGAAACGATGTCGTATCAAGACGCAGCAATCCCGGGTCAGTCGTGATGAGTTCGTTATAGAGCTCTCTAGTCTCAATAGATGGATCCAGGCCCAGCGTATCGCGCAGAAAATCGCGACACCTTAGATATGTCTTTATCGCTGGACAACGCTGGCCTGCGGCAATCTGCGCTTTCATAAGAGTGCGATACACATCTTCACGCCCTTCTTCTACCTCCAAGGCCTTACGCGCAAACCAGAGTGCTATACGCACGTCTTTTACCCGGAGCGCACATTCCGTCGCTGCAATCATCGAATCTACAAATAGTGATCGGTAACGCTCTCTTTGGGCGTTGATGATGGGAATGTCCGTCTCGCTCGGCAGCAGGTCTCCCCGATAGAGCAGCTCGATCTTTGCAAATGTATCAAGCAGATAGTTAGAATCTTGATCAGCCGTGAGCAAATGGCGTGTAAGCTGCTCGAATTCAGCTACATCGGAGTGCACGAACCGTGGATCGATTCGGCAAAATTCACCGTTTCGTTCGATATAGGGAAAATCTCCAACGGCGGATATGCAGTTGCTCCAAACCGTATAGAAGTTATCCAGTGCATGTACGTGCGAAACATCAGGCCACATCTGCCCGAAAAGCTCTTCTCGAGGGACGTCACGTCCCTGGTTGACAACAAGGATGCTGAAAAGCGCTCTGGATTTTCTGCGCCAGCCGCTTTCGTTGATATAACGCTCCCCAACGCTTACTTCAAGCCCGCCGAATAATCTGACGTACATAGTGTCTGCGCCGGAAACAGGAGACTTCAATTCAATATCTTTGGCCTCTTTGCCCATTTTTCCCTCAGGAGCTTCCCACGCGAGCGACACATCGCCATAACCGCAACTTCGCGAAAGCTGATTGAGCATATGTGCCGATCCATCAAGGATCCTTGCATCTCTGCGATCCGCAACAGGACCGATAAGACCAAAGTACCCTGTATGCCACATATCGTTTACTAGCGCCGCTTCGCTAAAAGTCCTCACGCCGCACCGTCTCATTTCGACTATGGCGTCACATCCAATTTCTTGGACAAGACGATGCGCCCTTCTGCTATCAACATGTGCGAGCAGGTGCAAGGCAATACGAAAAGCCCTCTCGTCTCGATACCGATCGGCATACTGTGTGAAATGTGCCGTAAGCGCGTTCATGCGCTGCTTGCCGGGCGGACGCCGAGCTTTTTCAAGACGCTGATCATCGACACTTGGATCCAAATGGAAGGCGCGTGCAATTTCCACGTTTGTACACGATTCAATTATGCTCCCAAGAAAGTCAACCGCACTCACTGGCCCCGTCTGCACGGAAAACTGGTATTTGCGACGTTCTAAAACGGCATTTTCGCCAAACATTGCCAAAGCAAGCCGAGCAGTTATGCCGGCAACGTCGGGCTCTTCGAGAGTGCTTCCTATATCCATAGCTAAGCCAAGCACGCGTTCTGCGATATGGCATGCCTCGCGCCGATTGCCCGATAGACCCACAAGCCATGCATGAAGCGCCTGCAGTTCCCTTGATCGCGCATACACCGCCCCAGAGCACCGCTCGAGAAGGGTCGATGCAAGAGCCGTCTCGCCCCGATCAATCAGATCCCATCCGCGCTGCACCAACCACGCCGTGCAGTGTTCGGCGTTGCTGAACATATCGAGTATGCGCACTCCCCTGATCGAATCTCCACGATCAAAAAGAGTTTCGAGAGCACGGTCCGACAAAGAAACGGCGCCTTTAAGCATGGGCTCTTCGAGCCGGTTTTTTGTAATCGCCCGCCTTAAATCATCAAGTTCGAATTCTGCAACTTCGAACGCGCCGGAAACCGAATCTATTCCGAATAAAGGATAGTCACGGACAAACATGGCAACCTCATCGCTACGCAAACGAATCCCCATTTGCACGAGGTCATCGAGGTTTCCGTTTCCAAGCAAAAGCATGGCGAACATGCACTTTAGAAAGGAGAGTTGCAGGTTCTCGCTGAAAAGCATCTCCAAACATGTTCCCTCCGCATGTTCGTCGGCTCCCCACATAACCAACGGAACACGCCCGAATAGTTTTTTCTTCGCAGTCCGCCACCGCCTCAGCTCCAGTGCACGGTCTTCGCCATCTTGCGCAATGCCACGCGCCGAGACGCATTCGGATTCAGTCACAAGCAAATCATCTGCACGCACAAGCATTCGGTCAGGCTGAAGCGTCGTCAGGCAATCACATGACGGCAACGTTGTCACAATTACCTCGACTCCCGCATAAAGCATCGAGTCAATACGCCTGGACAATGTGCGTGCACGCTCTTCATGTAGCCAAGGCAGGTTATCTATGATGACAAGTCCGGATGTGAAACTGTCCCGTGAAAGAGCGCTGGCGGAGCTGTCCTCATCAAGGCCAAGAAAGAAATCAGGGCTAGCAGCGTCAACCCACATAACAGAATCTTCGGAAAAGAGGCGCGCAGCATATTCGCGTGCGAGAGTGCTTTTGCCAAAACCATGAGGCGCTGACAGCACCCGTAGCGTTGTGCGATCTTGAAGCAAAGCTGAAATCAGCCCATTACGTTTGACATGGTTTGCGGGAAAGCGAAAGCCCCGCAGATCCCTGGTTAACGTCGCCCCCACGCGTCGATTATCTGCATTGCTCATCGTATCGGATCCCTTTCAGGCTAGTCCTGTACAGGCAGATATAACCAAACATGCAAGTTGTGATTCGGGAGCGCAGATAATCAGCAATGCAAATATATCCATAGATATTCCTGCGAAAGACAGGAACACCGCCAGAATAAGGATCATTGAAGTCTTTTTACGCGGCTGCTCGTCTGGACGCGTGTGGTCCTTCGCCCTAAAACGCTCGAGCCGTTCCATGACTTCAGCCGCTTCGGCTTTTTGCGGCGCCGGCGGAACGATGATTCCCATATCCTCTCCTTAACGACTCGCACTTGCGAGAAATCAGGGTACGAGACGATCGGGATTGTGATTCGAAAAAATGCTCTTAAGCAAGGTGGACATTTCCAAACCATGGTTTGGAAATGTCCACCTACAAGAAACCACTATTCGCCTGTTGGGATCTTCCTGAGAAATTAAACGCTGGTTTAATTGGCTCTTCGCCAGTAAGTGTGGGTAGGTTTTAGCATGAAATCGCAGATAGGCAC
>CAYSZR010000029.1:0-22723 GCA_964435565.1 uncultured Coriobacteriaceae bacterium | reverse complement strand
ATCCACGCGCACGACATCAAGCCTCGTGCCACATACCAATAATTCCGCAGCAGCGCGTGTTGCCGCAGCGGCGCAAGTCCCCGTCGTGTACCCGCAGCGCATACGCTTGGTCCCCACAGTTACATATTCTTCGAGCTTTGCCACAGACACAAGCACCTTTCACGTTCAGTCAGCCGACAAGCGAACAGCCCCCTATCAGAACAGGAGCTTTCAATTCCGATCATGCACACACCTCAAGCGCACTATTCTGTTCCCCAGCATACGGGCCACCTCGAAAGCAGCTTCTTCCAGAGGTTTTTGCGGTATAGAGCATGCGATCGGCGCTTTTCACCATCATGCGCACATCTTCTGCATCATTGGCATACCCATATACATACCCTACGCTCACGGTCATGGTTTCGGGAATCAGATCATTGCGCACCGTAGGCAATACATCGACAAGTTTCTGCAAACGCGCCTCGACATGATCTTGCGATGTGAAATAGCCGATGATGATAAACTCATCACCACCGTAACGATAGACATCGACAGGATAACTCTGACCGCTCAAAGCGTCGTATCGCCCGGGCAACCCAAAGACATCACGCAGCGTGTCAGCCAACGCGACGAGCACAGCATCGCCAACATCGTGTCCATACACGTCGTTGAAACGCTTGAACCCGTCACCATCTGCCATTGCCACAAAGACATCGTGCCCAAGATACCGAGAGAAATCTGCTCTGAAGCCCGCTCGGTCTTTCAGCCTTGTCAGCTCGTCTATTACCGATTCGCTCATGAGCTTGCTTTCGTTGGTGGACACATAGACAGCCGAACGGTACCGGGAGATGCTCGTCACCTCAACCGCGCCAAGCGTCATGACCGCGCAGAGAGCTGTCGTCAAGCCGAATGTTCCATATTCGAATGTCGAAATCAGATACAGGGCCGTCATAATCGAAAGCATCGCCGTCGAATGGCCCGTCTTCACGATATACAGACAGGACATGAACACCATGCTCACGATATACAACGCGATGAGAACCTCGAAGGGTATACCCTGCAAAGGGGCGATGAGTATGCTTATGGCCGCCACCAACCACGTCAAAAACATAGACGCCCGCAAGGCGGCGGTTCCGAGCTTGTCCGCCAGAAAAAGCCTCGAGACAACGAATACGACAACCCCGACGACGATAAACATAGCATAGACACCCAGGCCAAGCGAGACACCAAGGATTGCATTGGCGATAAGCGCGACGACGCCCGCAGAAACAAGGAAAGAACCGATGCGGCGACCCGCAACGGCATTCGAGAACTTGATCATGGCTTCAAGATCGCCATTGACCGCTCCAGGATACTTGAAGCCATCATATGCGCCTGTCATGCAAACCCCCTCTCAGCATAGCGATAATCACAACTCAGCAAGCTCGATAGAACCGGTTGCCGGATCATAGGTGCCTGGTTCAAGATCGTAGAGACCATCGATGACATCTCTCGTAAAAATCTCATCAGGCGATCCAAGCGCCACAATCGAATCCCCTTTAACGCACGCAACCATATCCGACACCTTGCGCGCTAGGGGAAGCTCGTGCAATGACATGATCACAGCTGTATTGCGTTCCCTTACCAGGCGACGCAACACGTTGAGTAACTCGATTTGATAATGTATGTCCAGATAGTTCGTCGGTTCATCGAGCATAAGGACTTTCGGTTCCTGACAGATCGCGCGCGCAAGCAAGATCCGCTGTCTCTGCCCATCAGAAATATGCATGAAGTCACGTCCGCGCAAATCCCAAACATGGACCATATCCATCGCGGTGCGCACACTCGCGCGGTCATCGTCATTGAGGATGCCGAGTTTGCCCGTATAGGGATAACGTCCGGTCTCGACGACATCCTCGCACGTCAGAAGCTCTGTCGAAAGCCGTCCCGTAAGCATAACCGACATGGTGAGCGCCATTTCCTTCGAGCTGAGCTCGCCGACGGGTTTGCCCGATAGATACGCCGTGCCGCCAATCGGTTCAAGATACTTTGCAATCGTTTTGAGTATGGTCGACTTGCCCGCACCATTAGGCCCTATCAACGTGAATATCTCGCCGGGATGAACGCGTATATCGATGTGCCCGATAAGAGGAGCACCATCGTATCCAACAGTCAGATCATCTGTATGTAAGACATAATCACTCATACGTGCTTCGCCTTCTGGCGACGCAGCAAGATACCGATAACGATAGGCGCTCCAAAGATCGCCGTGACTGCGCTGATACTCACTTCTGTCGGCGCAAACATGGAACGAGCCAGCAAATCGCAGAACATGCAAAAGATACCGCCGCCCAAAAAAGCAGCAGGCACCACGACGATGGGCTTTGATGTTGCGAGAAAACGCTTCACCAGATGCGGAACAGCAATGCCGACAAAAGAAATGGGGCCTGCAAACGCGGTCACGCAGGCTGCGAGCATGCTCGAAAGCACGATAAGCGCGAATCTGAACAGGCGAATATTAACGCCCATGCTCTGCGCGTATTGTTCGCCCATCTGAAACGCGCCGATCGGCTTTGACAGGAGAAAGGTCAGGGCCGAACACACTAAGACGACCACTGTCATTATGCCGATATCGTTCCAGTTCACGCCCGAAAAACTTCCAAGCGACCAGTTCTTGAGATTTACGATGTTCTGATCAGACGCAAAGGTGATCAGAAAATCCGTCGCAGCAGAGCATATGTACCCAATCATCACACCAGCCACGATGAGCATCGCCATAGATTGTATGCGTTTAGAGACAAGGAGCACGAAAAACATAGCGACCATCGAGCCCACAAAGGCCGATGCCACGAGCATCCATGAATCCATCGCCTGAGCCGATCCAACGACGACGATCATCACAAGCGCAACCGCAAGCTTAGCTCCCGAAGAAATACCCAAGATAAAAGGACCCGCAATCGGGTTGTTGAAAAATGTCTGGAGCAAGAATCCCGAAAGCGCCAGAGCGCCGCCCAGAAGAATCGCTGCGATTATGCGAGGCAGACGAATACTCCAGACGACCTGATACTCGATACCGCCCGTATCGACTCCGAAAAGAACATCACCCAACCTATCAAGCGGAACGGAAACGCTTCCCATACATAAGCTGAGCACGAAGAAGACGACAAGGCCGATGACAAGGAACACGAAAACGACTACGGCGCGTGTGCGCCGCACCGTTGTCTCACGTGAGGTGTCATCCAGGCGTTTCAACATGTTATGACAGCTTATGGAGGAACACGAGTTTGGCAGAATCTCCGCCCATAAGCGCGGTGTGGAAATCACTGATAATGGTTCCGGTCTGAATCATCTGCTGATACATATTCTGATCGGTGCAATACACCTCTCCGGAGCGCACCGCCTTGAAGTCCTTCAAGAGCTCGTTTTTCGCGGTAAGTTGGTCAATCGAAGCGACTTCGCCGTCGATAGTCGCGTTATAGATGATGATGTCTGCATCTTTGGCCGTCGCATAGAACTTCTCCATCTCAAGCGTCACCGTTGAAGTGCCCTCTGCGTCACCCAGATTGGCAAAGACGTTGCTGCCACCTGCCGCTGCGATCATCTTGCTGACGTAATCTCCCGATTTGCGCGTAATCGCGTTGCCGTTCGAGCTGATATAGAAAAAGGCTACGGTCTTGCCCGTATCCTGCCCCTCTATAGCTTTAACCTGGCGTGTTTGGGCATCGAAGATCTGCTGAGCCTGGTCTTCCATGCCAAACAGCGCACCATAGAATTTAATCCATTCCGCACGCCCGAGGGGCTCGCTTTCATAGCTCGACTGTTCCACAAGCACCGAAACACCAAGCTCTTCGAGCTTTTCCTTCACATCAGGACTATGATTGATCATATTGGATTCAATAGCCAGCTTGCAGCCGTGCGAAAGAATGACATCATAATCAGGGGTATTGTATTTACCGCCATAGACAATGGCGCCGCTTTCCATAGCGCTACGGGCGGAATCGATATACCAGCCATCTGCCTGCGTGCCAGAAACACCAATGCGATCCACCGAATCAAGCGCGTCAAACAGACACATCGTATCTGTTGCAACCATGTATATATTGTTTATGCCCTTGCCTATAGGCAAGATGTCAGACGCAAGACCGTCCGGGATGCTCTTGCCATCGGGTACAAAAAGATATCTGGAACCATCTGCAACGCAAGCAAGCGCATAGCCGCCATCGTAATAGTCTATGGTGAACTGGTCAGCATATTGCAAGTCCATACTAGAGACCGGCTGCCATCCACAACCCAGATCAGTGTTATGAAACGCCGTCTGCGTCATGCGAGTGCTGCTCGATTGATTCGATACCTTGGCCGAAGCCGAGCATCCTGAAAGTGCCACGCATGCCAATACGGCAAGGAGCGCCATGAATATGCAAACCGCCTTGATGCGGCCATAGGTTTTCATCAGAGCCATGCCTATCCCTCCGGGGTTCACAGAGAGCTGCAGTTAGTTGAGCAGCGGCAAGCATTCTGACTTCGACGAAAACGTCGTTACAGTAATGGCCCTTGCCCGGGATTCGCACCCGGTTCCCTCGCCGGCGTCTCGCATGCACGAGTGCGCTTAGCTGCCCGCAAATATCCAAAACAGAGCATATTCTATACTGAAACCCGCGGGTATACCACCGCTATTGCAAAGAATCCGTGTCATTGCGCGGAAAGATAACGTAGGCGATCGCATACGCGAGCACCATCATGACCACGCCGCCAATCATCACAGGGAAGAACCCCGCATAATCAACGACGACACCCCATAACGAAGCGCCAATGCCCACTCCCAAATCGTTTGCAAGAAAGAACATCGCATTTGCCGCGCCCCAACGTCGCGCAGGCGTGTTCTTGATGCTCATAGAATTAAGAAGCGGGAAAGAAAACCCCATGGAAATGCCGAAGAAGACGCCACTCGCATATAACCACCACGCGTCTTGTGCAAACGCCATCATCAAAAACATCGCGATACCGCAGCTCACAGTAACTAGAAAGAGCACACGGGGCGGAACCACGTCAAAAAGCTTCCCTCCAAGAAAGCGCGTCACGGTCATCGCCACCGCGCCGATTAGAAAGAAAAGACCAGCATTGGGAAACCCAAGTTCGGCAGCATAAAGTGCCGTATAGCTCGTCGGGATTGCAAACCCCAGACATATAATGAGCATGGGAATCGCCCCCACAAGCGCGCGCTTCTCGAAAAACATCGAAAGGCCCGTGCTCTTGGCGGAATCTGCATCCGTATCCTCGACATCTTCTTGCTGCCGTACATCGGCTCGTTTCTTATAAGCCATGAGCAAACGATATTCCGATGTCTCGGGCAAGCGTTCAGGATGCTTCTCGTAACTACAGCAGAGCACAAGAACGACAAGCGCCGCGCAAACCGCCGCAACACCCACGAAAAGACTTTCGGCAAAAAACAGGGAGCACAGTAAGATGCCGAGTGCAGGGCCCACCGCCATGCCAAGCGATTGTCCAAGGGCGTAATAACCAATGCCCTCACCCAGGCGTTCCCGTGGCAGAATATCTGCCGCCATCGTCGAGCTTGCCGTCGTCACACAGGCAAATCCAATTCCCTGCAATGCGCGCAAGACAATCTGTGGATACAGTCCCGGAAGCGGGATGGCAAGCACTGTGCCGATAAGCATAAGGACTGCTCCAATCAGCATGATGCGACGGCGCCCCACGGTATCGATAATGCGCCCGGCTATAAGCCGCGCAAGGCCTGCACAGAGGGAAAAGTCAAGAATAAGCGCACCGGCGTATCCGGTCATCCCACCGCTTCTGGTAACGTAGAGCGGCGTGCCGTTATTCAAAGCCTGGCATCCGACGAATGCGCAGAGCGAAATAAACAAGGCGAGAAGAAAATCCCCCGTCCACAAATGGTGCTTTGCGCCCATCGTCATCTCATTTCGAAAACTCGAACCCTATTCGAAAGAGATAATACCCCATCCACTACCCCATGCTTGCCGTGAAGCGATGCGAATGCGCAATGCACAGGCGTCAGGCAATGCAGGCAGCAAAATGCACACACTCTTAAATACAGCGATACACATGCGCCTTTAATTAATAAAACGCCCTCTATTATTCCCTCATTCGATTATAATCTCGAATCGCTGCGGCCTTCAGCGACCTCATCCGCAGTCGTAGGTTATATGACATAAGCAGGCACAACGACAAAGGGATTCGAGCATGGACAGGTTCTTTAAGATCAGTGAGCGCGGAAGCTCTTTTGGAAAAGAGATCATCGGCGGCCTAACCACCTTCCTTGCCATGGCCTATATCATTGCCGTCAATCCGGGCATCCTGGTTGACGCCGGAATCCCTTTTAACGCGGCGCTTACCGCGACATGCTTTGGCGCGGCCATCATGACGCTTGCCATGGGGCTGTTTTCCAATCGCCCGCTCGCACTCGCAAGCGGCATGGGCATAAACTCGATTATCGCCTACACCATATGCATGGGCGCAAACGCTGTCGACTGGCGTGTCGCCATGGCGATTGTCTTACTCGAAGGCGTGGTGATTCTCGTACTGGTGCTCTGCGGCTTGCGCAAGGCGATTATGGATGCTATCCCCTCTTCGCTGCGCCACGCCATCGGCATCGGCATCGGTTTGTTCATCGCATTCATCGGCCTCAAAGGCGGCGGCCTTATCGTCGCAAACGATGCCACGATACTGGGGTTTGGCAGTGTCACTTCTCCTGTTTGCCAGCTCGCATTACTGTCTATCGTCCTCTCCATCGTCTTGCGTGTACGCGGCATACGCGGCGATCTTCTCATCTCGATCGTGATCTGCACGATCATCGGTATTCCCATGGGCGTGACCCCTCTACCGACGTCTTGGGATTTCGGTCTTGATTTCACCACATTTGCAGCGCCCTTCCAGGCCATTCCCGGCACTGACACCATCGCCATCTTCCAATGCTTCACCGAGCCGTTTCTTCTTCTTTTCGTCTTCTCGCTGCTCATGAGCGATTTCTTCGACACCATGGGTTCCGTTGAAGCCATTGGCATCCAAGGAGAATTTGCCAACAAAGAAGGCGACGTTGAGGATCTCCAATCCATTCTTACCGTCGACTCGACCGCGGCGATTGTCGGCGGTTTTCTAGGGGCAAGTTCCATCACGACGTTCATCGAATCCGCTTCTGGCGTATCCGCAGGCGCGCGCACGGGGTTTTCAAACGTGATCACTGCCGTGATGTTTTTCATCTTCGCGTTTTTCGCGCCTGTCATCGGCATGGTAAGCGGAGCTACGACCTGTGGCGCATTGGTCATCGTCGGCTATCTGATGATTTCAGACGTGGTGAACATCCAATGGGGTCTTGCAGAATTCGCATTTCCCGCCTTCATAACCATCGTCGGGATTCCCTTCACCTATTCCATCACCAACGGCATCGGGTTCGGTTTCATCTCGTATTGTCTTATCATGATTTTCAAAGGTAAGGCGAAACAGGTCAGTCCGCTCATGTGGATTGCAGCGCTCGCCTTTTTGCTCATGTTCATATTGATGTAGCGATATCAACCGATGAACTGTCAGAACCGAGGAGCCGCCATGCGTATTCACATCGTCGCCTGCCGCGTTTTAACTCGTGAGCTTTCCGCATTAGTCGCGAAAAGCAAAAACCGCATCGATATTTCCTGGTTGCCGCAGGGAATGCACGACACGCCCGAAATCTTGCACAGACAAATCGAGGCTGAACTTGGACAGATCTACACGCAGATCGACAATGGGCAGTTGCGTCATACGCCCGAGTATATTGTCTTGGGGTACGGCTTATGTTCAAACGCGACCGTTAATCTTACGGCTACACGCATTGCGCTCGTTGTTCCCCGTACCGATGACTGCATAGCCCTTTTTCTAGGATCGCAGGCGCGTTATCTCGATTATTTCAACGCATATCCCGGGACATACTGGCTCAATAGCGACTGGGTGAGCAACATGCCCTCCTTCGAGCCCGATTATCTAGACAAGCTTCGAACGAAGTACATGGAGGAATACGACGACGAAGATACCGTCGATTACCTTATGGGCGTTGAGCATGATTCGGTCGCCAACTATAAGACGGTTGGCTATATCGACACCGCCACACATGACGATGCCGAAGACCGTGCTTTGGCTCAAGGGTACGCACGGCGTTTCGACCTTGAGTTCCGCACATTCTCAAACGATTCAACAATGTTGGAAAAGATGGTCGCAGGCGATTTCGACGAAAAGAGCTTCCTCATCGTCAAACCGGGATTCAAAGTCGCCTATTCGAATGGCCCCGAACGAATCATCGCTGTCCCTGCTTAGACCTCTAACATAGAATCCCTAACGCGAGCGGCGTGGCGCAACAAATCGCCCAAGACGAACAGGTTAATCGCGAATAGACTCAGCAGGTACTACGTCGGCCAAAGGCTCATTTACATCAACACCTCGCGCTTTGACCCACACGACGAGCATTGTGGCTATGGCAAGCGCAGCCGATACGCCAAACGCGACGTGAAATGACATCGCCATTCCAACACCCAACATCGGGAGCGCCTCAATACAGAACACCACCACCGTTGTGCCCAATGATGCGCATGCTTGCCGCACCAGCGTGCTAAACGAGCTGCCGTGGGCGATAAGTCCATGTGAAAGACGCGAGAGCGACCAGGTCACGAATGGACCGATAGAGGCAGAAATCCCCGCGCCACGAACACACTGGCATGTGGCGAGAAGCCACATCGGCACCGACCCATCGAAGAACACGAAAGGGGTGGAACCGATCACAAGCACAGCCGTCGTCCAACGCAAGACGCGGACCTGGCCAAATTTGTCAGATAAAACGCCCCCAAGCGGATTGAAAATAAGCGCACCGATGGCCGCTGGTAGCAATACCATACCGGCATCAGCTGGCGTACCGCCGCACATGTCTGCGATGAATTGTGGAATCGCCAGCGTGATATTCATAAACGATGCGAATAAAAGGCCCTGCCCGACAAGGCCGGCACGAAACACATGCGAATCGAAGATATGCAGGTTGATAAGTGGATCTTCGAGACGATTTTCGCGACGCACGAAAAACCAGAGCATCACAGAGCCGGCGATCACGGGCAACCAAACCAGATAGTGCAGAATGCCAAAACTGCTCGCGTTCGAAAGGCCTGCAAGCAGAGCGCCGAAGGCGATAGCGCACAGCGCAAACGACCCGAAGTCAAAGCGTATGCTTTGACGAGGTCGGTTCTCGCGAGACAGAAAGACGAGCGTCAGCGCTATCATGACGAGCATGCTCACAGCAAGCATGATGAAGAACCAGCGCCAGCCAGGCCCAGCCACAAACCAGCTGCCCACCGTAGGCCCGATGTTCGGGGCAAAACCCATCGCAATACCCGAAACACCCATGGCAGCGCCCTGGCTTGCCCGAGGAAACCGGCGCATGGCGATGTTCTGTGACGAGGGAATAAGAATACCCGAGGCGATTGCCTGCAAAACACGGCCGACGAGCATGCAGGCAAATGTCGTTGCAATGGCGGAAATGAACGTCCCAACAAGACAGATGACAAGCGCAAGCAAAAGAAAACCTCGATCAGTTAGCTTGCGATCGAGAAAGGTAGTCGACGGAACCGCAATGCCAAGCACAAGGATATAAAGCGTCGTCATCCATTGTCCCAGGTCAAGACCAAGTCCATATTCGTCGCAGACAACGTTCATCATCACATTGAGAGCGGTTTGCGAGAGCCCGCCGAGCGCAGCGGCGACGACTGTGACCGTAAAGAGAAAATAGACCTGTGTCTTTTCGGATATTCCCATGAATCGAAATGGTATCACGCGTCACTCGTGATTCTGACCTGACACGAAGCAAAGGCAGATATTGTACCCCGCCTTCGTCTGCTCTATTAACAAATGGACCCGGCATTAAGCCGGGCCCATTTCGATACTATGCGTGCATCACGCACTTACAGCGTGGCAGCAGCAGCCTCGACGACGTGCTTGCACAGCACGCTCGTGGTCACAGAGCCGACGCCCTTTGGTACTGGCGTGATCTGATCGACGACCTCGACAGCGGCATCGAAATCGACATCGCCCGTGAGTTTGCCGTCGATGAAGTTGATGCCGACATCGATAACGGTCTGGCCCGGTGCGACATAGGTACCATCAACCATATGTGCACGGCCGACACAAGCGATGATGATATCTGCATCCTTGGCGACCTCGGCAAGGTTTTGGGTGCGCGAATGCGCAATGGTAACCGTCGCGTTCTTAGCAAGCAGCATCATGGCAACAGGCTTGCCAATAACAAGGCTGCGGCCGATGACAACAGCACGCTTGCCCTGGCACTCGATATCGTAATGATCCAAAATCTCGATGCAGGCCTGAGCGGTACAGGGAGCAAAGCCCACGCCGCTTCCAGTGAAAACACCGGCCAGAGAGGCTTCGGTGCACGAATCGATGTCTTTGGCCGGATCAAGCGTCTCACAGACGAGCTTTTCGTCGATATGCTTGGGCAACGGACGGAACATAAGCAGGCCGTGGATAGATTCGTCCGCATTGATCTCTTCGATCTTAGCGACGAGTTCCTCGGTGGTAACGGTCTCGGGCAACAGCATCTTCTTTACAGCAAGACCGACACTTTCAGCGCGTTTGGTCGCGCCTTTCTCATAGCTGATATCGTCAGGACGCTCGCCCACGCGCAAAATGCCCAGGCAAGGCGTGACACCTTTGCCCTTAAGCTCTTCGATCTTGGCCGACATCTGGCTGTTCAGAGCCTCGGCTACAACGGGACCTTCAAGAATCTTCGCGCTCATGAAAACCTCTTCTCGACATCGGCGAAAATGGCATCCGCCTTAGACAGGTACGTATCCATCATCTGGTGACATTCGGCATTGCACTTCTCGGCATGCGCGCGGTCCGTCATCGACATCGTATTGATGAAGACGTTGAGGCTTGCTGCCTGAAGTGCCGCTTTGCAGCAGATAACACCACAACCAACGTCGGAAATCGCGATTGCAGTACCCTTTGCGGCAAACTGTTCATGCAGATCGATCGCCTCACAGCATGCACGCATGATGGCGATGGGCACTTCGCAGGCATCGTGCAGGCACTTTTCCATAACCTCGGCTTTGTGCGCCTTTTCCTGTTCGGTCTCTTTAGGAAGGCCGTATGCCTTAGACAGCGGCTCAAAGACCTCGGCGTCTTTGGCAACCAGCTCGATGAACTTGCCCTGCAGGGCATCTGCCTGGCTCTTCAATTCAAGAATGGCATCTTGGACATCGGCATATTTTTTCTTACCGACCGTAAGCGATCCAACCATATTGCCAAGCGCGGTACCAATGGCGCCCACATAAGCTGCAGCTCCACCGCCACCTGGAGCCGGCGCTTTCGAAGCGAGCACATCGACGAACTCCGTGCATTTCAAATCCATAGCTTTCTCTGCCATGTGATTTCCTCCTTAAAAGAAATGGGGCAAAGGGCTTCCCCCCTGCCCCATCTCAAGATGACTATAGACAGTGCTTAGAACAAGCCCGTGATCTTGCCGTCGGAATCGACGTCGATCTTCTCGGCAGACGGGGTCTTGCCCAGGCCCGGCATCGTCATGATGCTGCCCGTAAGCGCAACGATGAAGCCAGCACCAGCAGAAACGGTGAGGTTACGAACGCCGATGCGGAAGTTCTTCGGAGCACCCAGAAGTGCAGGGTTATCAGAGAAGGAGTACTGCGTCTTGGCAACGCAAACCGGCAGCTCGCCAAAGCCCTGCTCTTTCAGCTGCTTGAGCTGAGCAGGTGCATTCTCGATGAAATCAACGCCATCGGCATGATAGATCTTGGTCGCGATAGCCTCGAGCTTCTCTTCGATGGTCGTGCCCTCGAATTCATAGGTATAGGTCATATGGCCCTGCTTGGTGTCGCAAGCCCTGACGACCTCTTCAGCCAAAGCCATGGCACCTTCGCCACCCTTTGCCCAGTGCTCTGCCAAAACAGCTTTGACGCCAAGCTCATTGCACTTGTTCTCGACAAGCTTGAGCTCTGCGTCGGTATCAGTCGGGAATGCGTTGATCGCAACGACGACAGGCAGGCTGAAAACATTCTTGATGTTGGCAACATGCTGGAGCAAGTTAGGCAGGCCCTTCTCGAGTGCATCGAGATCCTCGGAACCCAGCTGATCTTTGGGCAGACCGCCGTGCATCTTGAGAGCGCGAACCGTGGCGACGACAACGACTGCAGAAGGCTCGATCTCTGCAAAACGGCACTTGAGGTCGAGGAACTTCTCAGCGCCAAGGTCAGCACCGAAGCCGGCTTCTGTGACGACGTAATCGGCGAGCTTGAGAGCTGTCGTGGTCGCGGTAACGGAGTTGCAGCCATGTGCGATATTCGCGAATGGGCCACCATGAACAAGAGCAGGCGTTCCCTCGAGCGTCTGAACGAGGTTCGGGCTGATGGCATCTTTCAGCAGGGCAGCCATAGCGCCAACAGCCTTGAGGTCCTGAGCGGTAACAGGCTTATTGTCATAGGTGTAGCCCACAACGATGCGGGACAGACGTGCCTTGAGGTCGTCGATGCCAGTGGCAAGACAGAAGATGGCCATGATCTCGGAGGCAACGGTGATCTGGAAACCGTCTTCACGCGGCACACCCTGCTTCTGGCCACCCAGACCATCGATAATGTGACGGAGCTGACGATCGTTCATGTCAACCGCGCGCTTCCAGGTGATTGACTTGGGGTTGATGTTCAAAGCATTGCCCTGCTGAATGTGGTTGTCGAGCATAGCCGCAAGCAGGTTGTTGGCAGCACCGATAGCATGGAAGTCACCGGTGAAATGAAGATTGATGTTCTCCATGGGAACGACCTGGGAATAGCCGCCGCCGGCTGCACCGCCCTTGATACCGAAGACGGGGCCTAGAGAAGGCTCACGCAGGGCAACCATCGGCTTCTTGCCGATCTTTGCAAGGCCGTCGGCCAAACCGACTGACGTCGTGGTCTTGCCCTCGCCGGCTGGCGTCGGGGTGATAGCGGTCACGAGGATGAGCTTGCCGTTTTCCTTGCCCGTAAGCTCGTTACGAAGATTGAGGTCAATCTTGGCCATGGATTTGCCGTACGGGATCAGGTACTTGTCAGGAATACCCGCCTTTTCAGCAATCTCGGTAATCGGCCTAGGCGTTACGGATTGTGCGATCTCGATATCTGATGGCATTGCTTAGTCTCCTTACTTTCCTTCTATTTCACAGGCTCTATGCCTGTCCGTACCAACATTTTCTTTATCGATTCAACCTTGGGCCAAGCCCAACGTCTCACCTTCAACACACATGCGAGCGACTTGTATCACAAGCGGGCATCGGAGAACATCCCCGATACCCGCTTGAAAAGTGCAGTCTAGCAATCGCCCTTGATTTCCTGGGACTCAGGCCCCTTAGAATTTTCTGGCAGGCCACCTTGCGCGCCGCCAAAACCCAAATCGACTTTGATGCGCTTGGCGCAATTGTCCCGGCCATGGGTGTAATTGCTCCATGCGCTGTGCTGCCAATACGACCACTCATTAGGCGGGGTGATGAAGCTTGTATATTTATAAACTTCGTTGTACTTCTTCAGGCGGTGATACGCCATGTAGTGGATGCAGAAATGCGCGGACTTGTCCTTTGTGGGCGGATAAACCTCACAGTAGCCATCCATGGAACCACCGCAGGGTCCATTGCGCTGGCTCTTGGGACACGAGGCCATCGGGCAGCTGTAGATAGCAGCTTCAAGACCACAATCGCCGCAGTCGATACAGCCATACATAAACGCTTTGCCCGTGTGCTCGAGGCCATGATGGCGAGCGACGCCCTTCTTTTTATCGCGCTTGTCCATCGACTTCGTAAGGGTATTGTTGAATCGTTCGTGAGCGACGACATTGCCATCGTCGTCGTATTTCTGAGAAAGCACCAATTTATGGAAGAAACGCGAGGTCTTATACCACTTGAAAACTTTGCGGCCCGCGACGTTTTCAGACATATTGGAATGGCTGTGCGTGTTGAGCCCCGTAGGCGTGCCGTCCTCGCCGACTTCGGCTTCATAGACGTAGTAGCCGCCGGGCTTGCCGTATGAGATCTCTCGTGCGCATTCGCGCCAAGTTTCGGTATATGTTTCAGCCTGATCCAAAACCTGCGTGAGCGTATCCACGTCAAGACCGAACCCGCCAATGTGAACGCCAGCATAGCCAAGGCCCTTGGCGATGGCGACCATTTTGGCCGCACGCTCGATACGCTTTTGCTTAGCGTAGCCTTTCTGCTCCTGATTAATGGCGCTTTCTTCCTCGAGCGTCTTCATAAGCTCGTCAGAGATATAGCAACCGGCGATAACGCCCTTCTGCATGAGCTTGGCAGCGCCCTTCGTCAAAAGGAAGATATTCGCGATCATCGGGACCTTATAGCCACGCTCTTCAGCGTAATAAACCTGTTCTTGCATCTTGCGCGCATCAAAGCCGAGTTGCTGAATAATGAACTTCGCGCCGCAGATCAATTTCTTCTCGAGCTTGAAGTACTGGGGCATGGTCTCGCCCTCGCGGTACTTGAAGGGATTCACCACAGCACCCGCATAGAAATTCGCGGGTTTTTCGCGCGTGTCGCCTTGGCGGCCGTGCACTACAAGGCCGGCGTTCATCGAATTAATAAGGCGAAGCGTATTGACAGGGTCAAGGTCAAAATTGGGACGGCCAGCGCCCTCGAAACCAGAGCCCTGAAAATCGCCCGTCATAACGAGCAGGTTCTCTAAACCGTCTAGCTGCATCTCATACAGCTCACCTTGCATCATGTTGCGAGAACGGTCTTTGCAGGTGTAGTGAACAAGTGCGGGGATTCCGTCTTTCTGGAAACGGCGGCCGACAGCCGGCGAGCTGATGGCAACATTGCCGCTCGGGCAATCGGTGATAGAGATGCCGTGTACGCGACCAGTCGCGTACATCTCCTTCATGTTCTGATATTCCTCTTCTTGATTGACCTCGAACGCACCACGACCTGGAATCATCTCACAGGTAACGACAAATTCGCCGTTTTCGAGCGCCTCTCTGAACCGGTTTGCCACGCGTGTCCCCTTTCTATATCCTACCGTGGAAATAATAGAGGTAGTCTCCATGCCAACGATCAGACATCAGGTCGCACATTGGCATAATCAACAACGATACGAGCGCATGTTCCTTTAAGTAAACTTGTTAACTTTTGTATGATACCACGCAGGGCGAGGACAGACAAGAAAATCTATATACGCGCGTAAGAAATACTATGCACTTTTATCGACAATAATTCGGAGCTGCATCCCAGTATCAATTCTGCATTGAAAATTCCTGCATATGCACACGGCAAGTGACATTTTCCACGACAAGTTTAGAGCACAGTTTCTGCAATATGGCCCTACCGCTTTCGCCTGTTTCAGTCGCACGCCAAAGCAAACCCGAAACGATAAGCTCGTTCGTGGTGCTCAAGAACTCCGCATTGCCCATATCCATGACACCAGACGTGATAAGCGGCCTTAGGAGCATGAGGTCGCGCTCGCGCATGTCTCCGCTGGTTATAAGCACGCTGAACTGCACTGCGTTCATATGAGGATCTGCGGCGGGAAAACTCCTAAAATAGTCAATGAATGCAAGTTCGAGCGTTTCCTGATCCGTTTTCCAAAAGATGCGGTAAAAGATCTCCGGGCGCACGAACGCACACTCGATGAATAGATTCCATCCTTCGATATAGACCTGTAGAGGGCTCTTGCTGCCGTCAAGAAGACCAGCATAGCGGTCAAGATACTCTTCGAGAAAGTGCACCGACGCAACGTCGAGCAGATACTCGAGGCTTTCAAAATGCTTGTACAATGCAGCGACCGAATACCCGTTTTCTGTAGACAGGCTGCGTACCGTAAGCGTTGACTCGTCATGCGATTCAAGATGCTTGCATGCCGACATAATGAACTTGCGTTTAGTCGCATCGCCTTTGCTATATGACCCCATAAACCCCGTTTACCCCTTGTCTGGTTCTCTTCCCGGCTTGAGCCGTTCTCCCATTATTCGAACATCATCTGATCAACATAGAGCCCGTTGAACACCGCGCTCGTGGAAAGCTCGATATATTCGCACTGTTCCATCACGCAATCGATCTCATCACGCGCATCGCTGTTCATCAATAACGCGCTGGCCCCTTCAATGGCGGTGTTGCCCACGCTACGCGCGCAATCAAGAAGTTCGCTGGGGAAAATCCCCACAACAGCCGCCGCATGCAGATCGAGGTATTCACCAAATCCCCCTGCAATGAGCAATCCGCCGATATCCTCGAACGTAACGTCACGGGATTGCATCATCGTAAGCACACCAGCACATACGGACGCCTTGGCCAGCTGCAGGCTGCGTATGTCTTTTTGTGTGATGAGAACGCGATCAGTCAAGCGGACTGCCGGCTGACCGTCTTCTTGAAGAAGGTGTCGCTCGATACCTTGCGAAATCGAAGGGTCGATCTCGTCTTCATCGACGATGCGCCCCGTTTCATCAACGATGCCGCTCTCGATAAGGATCGCTGCAATATCGAAAAGCCCGGTACCGCAAATTCCGATTGCCGCACCACCACCGATGATCTCGCATTCGAATTCGCCGTCCTGCCCGAGCTTGACTTTGGATATTGCGCCCGGATACGCCGGCATACCATACTTGATATTCGCACCTTCGAAGACGGGACCGGCTGCAGTAGCGCAGCAGATGATGCCGTCCTCATTGCCCAAGGCCATTTCGCCATTCGTTCCCAAATCAAGAAGCAGCGTCTGCTTCGTCTTGCGAATCATATCGCTTGCGAGCAATCCGGCTGTGATATCACCGCCCACATAGGCGGCAACACACGGTGCAAACAACACCTTTCCAGCGGCGATGCCCGCCCGTGCGAAAGGCTCGTAATCGATCACTTCGCCAAAAAGGGTTGGCGAGATAAACGGGGATGCGCCGATTGGCGTTGGATTGATGGACGCGCCTATGAGCTCCATGGTCGTATTGCCCACGAGCACGGCATGTGTGACATTCTGCTTGTCGACGGCATTATCCTTAAGGAGCTTTTCCGCCATGCCCACAAGCGAATCACCTAGAAGCGTCGCCATGCTTATCAAGCCCTCGTCATCCGATGCCGAGATACGGCTGATGACATCCGCGCCAAACGCAAGTTGCGGGTTAGAACACCCAAGTGCGCCCAGAATAACGCCCGTATGCAGATCATGCAGGCGGATTACGACCGTCGTGGTTCCCACATCGATGGCGAATCCATATCGACCCTGTTCGCCCTTAGCAGGCCAGCGCTCGAGCTGCGATCCCATGCTCACGCTCATCTCGCGGCTATGCTCAACCGTAACCTCAAGACCATCATCGACCAGCGTCTGGCACGCAAGACGGTACGATACCCCCTGCTCGTCAGCCATGAGCATTCGGCATTTCTTGCAAACACCCCTGCCACCGCATGGCGCATCAACAACAATCCCAGCTTGCTGCAACGCCTCAAGAACATTTTGACCGGCGGAAACTTCGATCTCATCTATCTTGCCTGAATCGCGGACGAGCATATGCATGGAAACTCCAATAGTCCAGGTTGCAACACCGCGTTATTGTCTCACATGAAATCGAATATTTTCGCTGGTCAACTAAATATCTGCGAAAAAAGTTAACAAAGTATACTTCCCTACGCTTCAAAACCACCCTTGATGGAAAGTACTATCGCTATCACCAGCAGAATAATGCCCGCTACGCAGTATATAGGGGTATACATCGACGTCGTCCCGTATATCTCGAGAACGCCCGCAAAACAACTGCCCAGAGTAAAGGTGAGCACTGATGAAGCGAAGGTCGCGCGCGCCTTGCGCCCGCGCATCGCAACGGAAACCACCGCTCCCGCAAGTGGAATCAAAAACATCCAGGTCATAAAAGCGGAATGTACCCCATGACTGAAGATCGAATACACGAATGCAAATAGGGCACAGCAGGCCGAGGCAATAAGATACGGCAGCATTTTACCGAACACGCTACGTTTTTCATGCACCGATATAGACAATATCGCTCACCTTCCGCTCTGAGCTTCCACGACCGCTTGTGGGATTATTCACGATCGAGCCATTGAAATACAGGGTCGACGACCCGCCGCCATCAAGGTTATAGGCAGTTTCGACACCCAGATTCTGCATAAACTGGGCAAGTTGATACAGAGAAAGCCCTGTCGATTCGTCCGTGCGGCCATCAGCCACGACCATTACATAGTGACCTTTGCCTATCTGTCCGAGCGCCGTTCGGGGATTGCTTGCCATCGCCTTATCGACTTCGTCGTTCTCACCAACCGCAATAGTCGAGTCCTCGACAAGACCTGGGCCAAATGACAAGACCTGCCAAGCGCCGGCGTTGAGCAGTTCTGCAGCACTCACCGTCCCCTCGCTTATGACCTCAAAACTGCCATCGGCATAAATGACAAGGTCTTCCTGCGTCGCCGATGCCGCCGTATCACGATACAAAACGCCATTGCGGATAACATAGCCAGCATTTTGTGCGCCATAATAATCCCCGTTAATCGCAAGGATCGCCCCGTTTTGCTGAGCGATTGCAGAAGTCTGCGCCGTCACGTTCTTGCCATACGTATTGTTCGCAAAAGCGGTTTGTAGATCACTCACGTCATCGCATACGATATCGGCGACGTAGACCGTCGTATTCTCATAGCGCGTCGTCGTTATCGTGATACTCAACCCATCGGCACAATACGAGCTATCCGTAACGCTTGCCTGGCCACTTCCACTGCTCGATGTGGCACTCGCCTGACGCAGAGCAGCGGTCGCCTGAGCAGTCTGCCCATCTGAAGATGATGAATACGCCCGAGGAATCACGAATGTATCGAGCAAGACGAAGACAGAAAATGCGACAAGCGCGATACGATAGATTAAATTAGCCGAAATGCGCTTGCTCAACGATGACTCCCCTCTCGAAATCATATTTTGATTTCACGTCCGACTTCTGGTTTTGCCTGCAGGCAGCCTGGATATGCGGCGTTTGCTGAATCTCTCGGACGTCCGACTCATGATTTGGATTGTTGAAGATCACAAAACGCTGCACGGTCCAGCTCACCACAAAAAACAAAAGCTCGACCATGACCTTTGCAATAAGACCGTTCATCCCAAGAACGCCAACGCATACTTCGATCAGAGCCGTATTTCCAACAAGTATGCCAAGCGCCAGCGCGAAATACCGCGGTGCCGTCTTGGTAACAGCTTGAGAATCACGAAACACCAACCGACGATTCAAGTTGTAGTTGAACACGGCGCTCACAATACGCGCGACCACATTTGAGATTGCAATACCAATCGCGCCGGCAGAAAACGTCATGAACATCAGCAACGCATACAGCATGTAATCAACCAGGAAACTCGCAAATGAGGCACCGGCAAATTTGAAAACGCCCACGAAGATTCGTAACGAGTCAGCAATCGTTCGATAATGCGAAGCGGCATTATCATCTTCATAACGTGTCGCTATAGGGACCTCGATTAATTCAACGTGCGCTTTCTGCGCCATGATAAGCATTTCGGTTTCATATTCGTAGCGTTCACCTTCGGTTGAAAGCAAGAGCGCGATAAGCAACGTCGAAAAAGCTCGCAAACCCGTTTGCGTGTCACTCACATGCACGCCCCCGAGAACACCCAAGGCGTTGCGCGTGAATTTATTCCCCAACCTGCTACGCGTGGGCACGGAGTCATCGTCAAAATCACGGCAACCGAGCACGAGCGCATACGGATTTTCCAGAGCTTTCAGCGCGCAGGCACGCGCGTCTTGTGCACTATGCTGACCATCTCCGTCTACGCAGACAATCACGTTGCCCGCTCCATAGTGCTCCTGTATAAATGAAAGTCCTGTCTTGATTGCTGTACCTTTGCCCTGGTTCAAGGGGTGCCTCAGAAGCGTTATTCCTTCGGGCAGGCCCTCGAAGATTTCCCGATAGGCAGGACCGCTGCCGTCGTTTACGACCACGCACTCAAACCCTTCCTTCTCAAGGTCAAAGATAACCTCAAGCAGGTGGCTATCTGGTTCATATGTTGGAACCAACGCGATCATGGTCATATAACTCACGTCCTCAACAAGCTTTGCGTGTGTACGCAGGATAGAAAACGTACGTGAAATCGCCCTGAAAGCACGCAGGGCTTTCAGGGCGATTTAGCTTGTCTAGGAAAAACAAGAACGCCGCTGGTTTGATACCAGCGGCGTTCCGAGTCAGATCTGATTCTTCAAAGAGGACCTTACGCTAGGCCGTGCTCCTTGAAGTAAATCGGGGAATACTCATCAATCATGTCGTTGATGCAGTCATAGACGCCCGGGAACGTGGAGAAGTGCAGGCCCTGTGACTGGCAGGGGATGAAATGCATAGGACCATACGCATCGCAAGCCTCGCGGACGCGCTGACGGATGACGTCTTCGGTCCAACCATCGTAATCAACGGTAGCGGAATCAACAGCGCCCATGAAGGTGATCTTGTCGCCGTATTGTTCGATGCACTTATTGATGTCGTTGGTGCGCATGACACCCTGCCATACGTCGATGCCCATTTCGATCATATAGGGAACGAGCGTTTCGGCGTAGGAATCGGAATGGTGGACGATGCACTCGACACCGTTCTCCTTATAGCGACCGTAAATCAACTTGTACGGCTCGAGGAAGAACTCGGCGAACATATCAGGAGCCATGAACGTGGAGGTCTGGCTTCCCCAGTCATCATGATGGAGAATCGCATCAGGATGCATGTGCTCACACAGAAGGTCGGCTACTTCGACTTCCCACTCGGTGATGTACTTGATGAGCTCGTGCATCTCATCCGGGCTCTCATAGAAGGACATCAGGCAGTTCGAAATCTCCATCAGATAATGGCACTGCTCGAAAACGCCCGGGGCGATAAACGGTGCAAGATACTGCTCTTTGCGATCAACGGTCTCGCAATCAGCGAGGCACTCGTCCCACTCGGCCTCGGGATAAACGAGGCTCGGAGCCTTGACGGTGTTTTTCCAGTTCTCGACATCAGGGCAAACAACCAGGCCGGGCTTATGGACGGGGAAGGCACCGGGCTGGCCCTTTCCCCATGATACAGTGACGCCCCAGTTGTTAAGAACGTTCTCTTCACCGGGTTTTGGGTTGTTACGGTGACGATACTGAGGGTGGAATTTAACCGCAAAGGGCTCATACTGCTTGACGAAACGCTCCGGTTTGCCGTCTGGCTTACGGATCTCCTCGAAATTCTCACGTGCTGTAAGCATAAAAAACCTCCATAGAATCTAGCCTACTGTGCAATCACACGATACCGCTATCTTACCTTCACGAAGGCAAGCACGGGGTCAGCTTCATCGCTCGACCGTGAAGATGGATGCTTGTGCATCACCCATACTTAAATATTGACGCAAGATGCATCAGGAATTTTTGAGGAAATGCTGCTTTATATTTTTTTAGTTAACAATGTTAAGTTTTTTTCTTTTCCCAGCACTGCAGCTTATTCATATGATTATTGGCGTTTTCTCACATGGCATTCCCGTTCACGATGGTGACACATGATGTTTCACCGGTTGAACGAAAAGCCACTTTCTTGCACAGATACTACCTCGCCCGTACTGCCGTCTGCGTATTTATTTTGCATTTCAGCAGGTACAATGCACATACCCGATATAAATGCGCGCGTACAAAATATGCAAACAAACGCGACGCAAAGCAATCAAACTGGCAGTCGGGCGTCATGAGAGGAAGGATCCACATGCTCACAGCACGAGAGAACTTCATCGAAACCCTGAAAGCGGATGGCAAACCAGACAGGCTCGTAAATCAGTACGAGTTCATGAAGACTGTCTTTACGCCAGTATTCAAGCATCGTGACCAGCCCAAGAAGGGCGAGCTCAACAAGGTTAACGCCTGGGGAGTTACCGTGTCATGGGGCGATGACCAGCCTGGCGCTTTCCCTGTACACACCCCCGACAAAATCGTATGCCCCGACGTCGAGGATTGGAAAAACACCGTCAAGGCTCCGAGCCTTGCCTATCCCGAAGCCGAATGGGACGAGTTCTTGGCAGAGTGCGAGTCGATCGACCGCACGCAGCAATTTATCGCTCCTATGCATGCACCCGGCATCTTCGAGATGTGCCATTACCTCATGGGCTTTGAAAATGCTCTTATGGCGTTTTATGAGAGCCCCGAGGATATGAAGGACATGGTCAAGTACATTGCCGAGTGGGAGCTCAAAGTTGCAGAAGTAACTTGCGAGAAACTTCACCCCGACATGCTGTTCCATCATGATGACTGGGGTACCCAGATTTCGACCTTTGCCGACCCCGACATGTTCCGTGATTTCTTCGAAGAGCCCTACAAGATGGTTTATAGCTATTACAAGGATCATGGCGTACAGTACATCGTCCACCATTCCGATTCCTACGCCGAAACGCTCGTGCCCATGATGCTCGAAGTCGGAATCGACGTATGGCAGGGCGCCATGGAAACCAACAACATCAACAAGATTATCGAAGACAACCTTGGCAAGCTCACGATCATGGGCGGCATCAACTCCGCCTTGGTCGACAAAGCTGACTGGACGCCCGAGCTTATCAAAGACGTCGTTATCGACCGCATCGACAAATACGGCAATAACGGTCATGGCTACATCCCCTGCCTGACGCAAGGTGGCGCCGCGTCGACATTCCCCGGCGTCTATGACGAAGCCTCTAAGGTTATCGCCGAGTATTCACCGACCTATTTCTCAAAGCACGGCCTGGCATAAAACTGCCAAGTC
>CAYSZR010000028.1:0-25921 GCA_964435565.1 uncultured Coriobacteriaceae bacterium | reverse complement strand
CTGTCCTGGAGCTTCGAAGAGGTCGACGAAAAGCTGCACAACATCATGAAGGGCATCTATCATGCTTCCGATGATGCAGCACGCGAGTACGGCCATGAGGGAAATTACGTGATGGGTGCAAACATCGCGGGCTTCCTCAAGGTTGCCGATGCGATGATGGCACAGGGTATCGTATAGAATCACAGTTCAAAGCATGTAAGAACGGGCTGTCGGGATTATCCCCGGTGGCCCGTTTTGTTATTCGGCACAGGCGCATATGGTTTCGTTGCCTGATTCGTCGTGCCAGAGCGTAAGCCCAGCTTCTCGCGTATCAGAGACGCGAATGATTCCGGCAAGATCACTGTCCGCTATATTTCCGCAAGCAAGCTCGGTGCAGTCGGGCAAGGAGGCGAGCATCTCCGGCGCATATGCGATGCGTCTTCTATCCTCGTGTATGCCACCATAGAAAATGCCGCATTCGACAAGGTCCTGGAACATATGGCTCCCGTATGAGAGCTCGGGTGAATATCCTGCGCCCGAATAGGCGACTTCGCATAAAGCGGAAAGCGTCGATATATCGGCGAAGTTGACCGGTACGCCGAGTTCGGGCGAAGAGGTTCCGACACGTCCTGGAACGAGCAGCAGCCATGAGGCGTTTTCTTTCCCGAAAAATGTATTGGCGTTTCCGATAAGCGATGCGATCAAGGATTTCTTCGCATGCGAGCATGCGTAATAGCGTTGCGGGTCGACGCTCACGACGGCATCGATGCGTGCGGCGCGCGCCTTTCCCATGGCGCAGTCGCGTATGTGAAAAAGCAGACGGTCGCTCGCGTCGGGAATGTCTGGCAGCATGATGGCGTGGGTCTTGGTTGGCTCCTGGAGCGGCCGGCATTGCAGCAGGTTGACGATGAAGCGGTCGTTGCTATCGACGTTGATGGCGTATTCGATATCGACGGGGCATGCGTATGCTTCTTGCAGTTCGTGCATGATGGAGCGCATCATATCGGTGAACGTGGAGTTTTTGACGAGTCCCGCGCACGATGCGAAGACGACAGGCGCGCGCTGCCCTCGTTCCCTCAAGCGCATTTCTGCCTCGCGGTCGTGCTCGAACACAGCGGAAAATCCCGATGCTGACATGAGGTCTGCAAGTTCGGCGCAGGGCAGTTCGGCAAAAGTCTGCGCATCGAGGTCGATGAAGTTCGCATAGCGCTGGCAATATCGATGGCGTTCTGCAGATGTCGTCGCTGTAGTCGCTTCGGGTCGATCGAGGCTGACGATACGCGGGTAATCTGATCCCGTGCGGTCAACCGCCTTCGTCCCAAGTCCCATGACGAGCCTGAGCATTCCGGCACGAGGGTCCATATTCGGCATCCAACAATATGAGCTGTGCGAATAGCCCACGCCGGCGGCAGTTGGCATAAAGCACGATGTGCCGTAACGCGACCCGCTCACGCGTTGCACGAGCAGCGCCATCTGCTCCTCACTTTCGTCGAGCCCCGAGCGAATGCGGTATTCGAGCGCCGAGGCATCAAGCGTCGAGGCATACACGCGGCGAACGGCGTCTTCGAACGCCGTGAGACGGTTTTCAAGCGTGCCGATGTTCGGACAGAAGACGGATTCGTATTTGCCGGCGAAGGCGTTTCCAAACCCGTCTTCAAGAAAGCTCGACGATCGAACGATGATGGGAACCTGGCCAAAGTGATCGAGCACGCGCCGGAACGCGACCTCGATGTCTTCAGGAAACGAGCCGTCGCGTATCCCCTTTTGCAGCGCCGGCGCCGCGTCGATGAACTGGCCTTCTGCCTGCTGCGCGACGCGCAAAGGCCATAAGTCGTTATAGACGATATACGTGTAGAAGACGTCTGTGCCAACATAGAACGAATCATGCGCCTCGAGATGCTGGGCGATGCCCGGTAGTTTCTTTTCCACGATCTTGCGGGCAAGCAGCATACCGGCGGTCTTTCCGCCGACGATGCCCGTGCCAACCATATGGTCGCGTACCTCGAGGTAGTCGGCTGCGTCGAAATACGTTTCGATCATGGAGCGCATGCGGGGATCTTTGGTCATCATCATTTCGCACATGCGCTTGCAGGTTCTGTTCCAAAGCGTTCCATCCAGGTAATGGGTACGCGCCTGCATGAAGAAACGATCCCACGAATCGATATTGCGATCTGGTGCCAATGCGCCGATCTTGTTCTTGCGATCATAGAAACGGTTCATATCCACGCCGCTCGTAAGCGTCTTGAGCTCTGTCGTTTCCGTCCAGAAACTGTGTGTCAGAAACATCGATTCCGAATAGCGATTCCAGACCTTGAGGGGATGGATGAAGAGTTCGCCTTCGTTGTCGGTGTCGCTTACGTCGAGCAGAAGCTGCGTAGTGTCGCGAATTTTTGCGATGGCCGCGAAAGAATGCTTGCCCGAGATGATGGGAAAGTATGCGACTGTATCGAGTGAGAAAAGATAGGGGCAGGTCAGGCGAAAGAAATTGCCCATCATCAGGTCGCTTGACCACATCGTGAGCAGGTCAGAGAGGCAGTCGAAAACATAGAACGCGTCTTGTCCGGCTTCCTCGATGATGCGATGCACCTGCAAAGTGAAGGTTTCGAATCCAAGGCTTGAATCAAGCTCATGTACGGTTATCCCAAGGTATTCGTCAAGCAAGGGGGCATGACGCGCGAACCTGATGTAGTGAACGGCCCGTCCATCGACAAGTGCCTGCTTGACGAAAGGTCTGGTGAAATGGGCGAAGTCCTCGAGGCGCGATAGCTGCCAGACGACGTTATCTCCGAGTCGAATGGAATCGAGCATTTCGTCGAGCGCGGGAATTCCGCTTTCGATACGGTCGAATGCTGTCATATCCATTACCTCCAATAGGACCGTTAGATAGACGCGTCAGCCTGGAAGGAGCTTTCAGGGCAGGCGCTCTAGGACGCGTACATCGCGGCGTAGGGGCGCCTCGTCGCGGGCCGAAGACGCCAGAAGCCCTTGCCCGTAGTGGGTACGGAAGAGGCAAGTTCGTCTGCAAACGCGTCGTTATATGCCTTCAGCAGGCCGGATATGACTTTACGGTCGGTTTCATCGACTGGTTCGAGTACGAGCCCCGGCATAACCTGCGCCTCGTCGAGTTTATGCGCGAGATAGATGACGCCGCCGTGCATTCCCGTGGCAAGGTAATTTCCCGGGTGTCCCAGAAGTACGATGACGCCGCCGGCCATGTATTCGCCCAGGAATTTACCGGCATTGCCGCCGATGACGAGCTCGGGAAACGTTTCTGCGTATTGCTTCATGTTGATGCCGACGCGCCAGCCGCAATCGTCGCGCACAAGGATACGGCCTCCGCGCATGCCATAGCCGCCTGCATCGCCCATGCGTCCATGAATGATGATCTCGCCGTCATCCATCGTGTTCGCGACTTGGTCTTGGGTGTTGCCGAAGACCTCGATTGATCCGCCTTCCATAAAACAGCCAAGGTCGTTGCCGGGCACTCCATGGATTTCCAGGCGTTTGCCCCGGGGCATGCCGCACCCAAGATAGCGCTGAGCCAAGACATCGCGCAGTTCGATGGTGTTGCAGCTTGCGAATACCGCACGTATACGCTCGTTCGCCTTCCCAAATTGTTCCGAAGCAAGCGTGATCACGCTGCGTGATTGCGCCTGGGGGTGTTTCGTCTGTGTCATAAGCGTTCCTCCGTCCTCGTCTCATACCCTGCCGGGAAAGGTTTCCGTGCAAAAGCCCTGTTGGTCGAGTGCAGATGGATATCCCTTATGCAGGCGCTCCCATCGCGCATCTTCAGAAAAGTCCATATTGCGCGGTGGTCGGCAGAAAAGCTCCGTATTCATATTGGAAAGGGGTACCGCCTGCCCGATAAGCGCGTTATATATTCCACAGGCGTCAGGCAGGTTCACAAGCACATAGCCTGCGAGCAGCCCATTGCGCGTTACGAATTTCGCATAGGCACTCTCTTGCGCGAACACGGTCTCTTCGTAGCCCTTGTCGGGTTCAGGATTGACGATTCCACAGGTCATAACCGATATATCGAAGAAATCGACGATGTTTTCTGCATAGTCGGGTCCATAGACGGGAGCATGCGGAAACTTGGCCATATGCGCACCGGCGATCTTTCCCTGGCGTACCGCATTCGTCCAAAGCGCAAGCGGGCGTGCAGATCCGCTGAAGATATCGATGGCTTGTGCAACGTCGCCTGCTGCAAAGACGTCTTTCAGGGTCGTTTCCATCGTTTCGTCTATGACGATACCACGCTCGATACGTGCGCCGGCATCTTTGGCCAAGCCGCTTGCGGGGCGTACGCCCACAGCGGTCACGGCGACATCGAAGGCGAAAATGGATTCGTCGCTCAGGGTCGCTTGAGAACAATGGCCCACTGTGCCCTCGAAAGACTGCACGGTAATGTTCTTCATGATGTGCACACCGCGCGCGTTGAGCAAATCGATGAGCAAATCTGAGGCCGCATCGTCGAGCACCTTGCTCATGATGCGTGGTCCATGCGTGAGCACGACGGTTTCATCGACAAGCGCGCTCAACGCTTCTGCTGCTTTCAGGCCCGTAAGGCCGCCTCCAACGATAAGGGCACGGCTGTTTCTGTCGAATGCGTGAGCTTCCTTTGTGGCCCGCAGGGCATTTGCCTGCACGGCAAGTGCGTCATCAAGGCATTCGAATGCATGGATGTTCTCGCGATTGCGCCATCCTTCGATCTCTTTCGGCACGAAGGGGACGCTTCCGCAGGCAAGAAGGCATACGCCGTACGAAATCTCGGTACCGCCGGCAAGAAGAAGCTTATGTGCATCGGCGTCGAGCTTCTCGACTTTGAACGCAGCGCCGAAACCGCAATCGATGTGCAGCCGCTTGTAGAATTCCGCATCGCGAAAGGCCATGTGGTCCGCATCGGTTTTTCCCTCGATAAGATACGAGATAAGCGGTTTGCCATAGGCTGCATACGGCTCATAGGAAAGCATGCAGATGCTGCCGGCGGGGTCGTGGGCTCGTATCGTTTCGGCGGCGGATATGCCTGCCGCTGAATTGCCGATGATGACATAGTCCGCATGTGCGGGGATGCTTGCCTGCGCTGCGTGCCGGATGCGGCCCGAGCCTGTTCGTGTTGTTTGCTTAGCCATGTCTAATCCTCATCGCTGTCTATGAAGAGCAGTGCGCGATTGGGGCATGCCGCAACGCACGCCGCCTCGCCCACTGATCCTGCTCCGTCACCGCATAGATCGCATTTGAATGCGATGCCCTTGTCACGAGGACTTTTGGGCAGGACCCGTACGTCGATACAGCCGTAAGGGCACATCGCCATGCAAGTTCTGCATCCTACGCATTTGCTTTGATCGCAAAAGACAACGCCCGTCTGCGGGTCCTTTTGCAAGGCGCCTGAAATGCAGCCCTCGACGCAGCGCGGTTCGTCGCAGTGTCGGCAGTTCACGGCAATCGAGTGTTCGTTATCGCCTTCGACATGGATACGGGGAATGGCCGTCTCGTTTTCTAAAAGGAACGCCTTTACCATGTCCTGCGACTGCGAATGCGCCGTTTTGCAGGCGATTTCGCAGCGATGGCAGTTCACACACCAGGCTTCCAAGGCATAGATTCGTTTCATCGGCCTCACTGCTCCCCTGCGTACTTGACGCCCAGAATATCGATTTCCTTCTGGTTTAGTTCGATACCGCGCAGCATGAGGCGGTTGCCGCGCAGGCTGTCGATTGCGTTGATGCCCATGCCGCCCATCATTTCCTTGATTTCCTGGGTCCAGGCATTCACAAGGTTCACGAGCGCTTCGGCCCCGAGCAGGGGATTGAGTCGCTTGACCAGGTCAGGACGCTGCGTGGCGATGCCCCAGTTGCATTTGCCTTGTGCGCATGACTGGCATTGATGGCAGCCAAGCGCGATAAGTGCCGCAGACGCGATATAGCATGCGTCGGCGCCAAGCGCGATGGCGCGAACCACGTCAACAGATGAGCGAATGGAGCCTGCTGCAATCAGGCTCACGCGTCCCCTGATGCCCTCGTCGCGCAGACGCTGATCGATAGCCGCCAAGGCAAGTTCGATGGGAATGCCGACGTTATCGCGAATGCGCGCGGGGGCCGCACCGGTGCCTCCGCGAAAGCCATCGACGACGATGCAATCTGCGCCCGCGCGGGCAATGCCGCTCGCTATTGCCGCGACGTTGTGCACGGCGGCGACTTTCACGGCGACGGGTTTTTTGTAGCGCGTCGCTTCTTTGATGGAGAAGATGAGCTGGCGCAGGTCTTCGATGGAATATATATCATGATGTGGAGCGGGGCTGATGGCATCTGTTCCCTGCGGGATCATGCGCGTGCGCGAGACCTCGGCATTGATCTTCTCGCCGGGCAGGTGTCCGCCGATACCCGGTTTTGCGCCCTGGCCGACCTTGATCTCGACCATGGCGGCACCTTCGAGATACTGCATGTTCACGCCGAAGCGTCCCGATGCGACCTGCACGATCGCGTTATCGCGATACGGCTCGAGGTCGCTGTGCAGGCCTCCTTCGCCACAATTGAAATAGATACCGAGCTCGCGCGCTGCCATTGCAAGCGACTTTTGCGCGTTGAGCGAAATCGAGCCGAAGCTCATGGCTGAAAAAATGATCGGCGTGTCGAGGCGGATATGCGGCGGCAGTTCCGAGAGCACGCGATGGTTCTGTTCGTCTACATTCACGCGCGATGGACGGGCGCCAAGGAACACGCGTGTTTCCATGGGTTCGCGCAGTGGGTCGATTGATGGATTCGTCACCTGGCTGGCATTGAGAAGCAGGTGATCCCAATAGATGGGGTAGTGCTGCGGGTTGCCCATCGACGAAAGCAGTACGCCGCCGGATTGCGCCTGTTTCTGCACGTCTTGGATAGCCGCGAGATTCCAGTTGTTCGTTCCGTTTCCAACCTGCGGCCAATCAACGATGGAAAGGGCATGTGTCGGGCACATATGGACGCAGCGCTGGCAGTTTACGCAAGACGCATGGTCCGCGACAACGCGGTCGAGCTCTTCGTCCACGTGATGGACGTTGTTTGCGCACGAACGCTCGCAGACACCGCAGTGTATGCACAGGTCTGGGTCGCGCAAGACGCGGTAGCGAGGAATCGTGTAATCGATCATTTCAGTTCCTCCTTCCCGTCTGCGTGCGTTTCGTATGCCTTCAGGCGCGAAGGCGCGCTGCTGGTTCTGGCGTTCTCATCAAGCGGGACCACGAAGGGCACGCCGCCTTCTATGGATTGCACGTTTTCAGCATCGGGGCATATGAGCTGGATAGACGCCTGTTCGCTGGCGAGATATACCATGGATCCCTTCTGCGCTGCCATGAGCGAGCGCAGTTTCAGCCTATCGTTAAGCGCGAGCAGGCCGTCGTTTGAGCCAAGGATGACTGAAAACGGTCCGTTCACGAGAGCGTCTGAATAGATATAGCGCAGCGCTGTCTCGAAATGCGCGTCTTGTGGCTGCAAGGCGTCTATCTCGTCCCACGAAGGCGCCGTCATGATATGGGCGGCCATTTCCTCCGAAAATCCTTTACGGCGGACGAGCAGGTCGAATAGATAGGTGATGACTTCGGTATCGGTCTGCAGATTGCACTCGTAGCCGTATTGTTCGACGAAGCGTCGGTTCGTGTCGTAACTCGAAATCTCGCCATTATGCACGATGGACCAATCAAGCAGCGTGAACGGATGCGATCCGCCCCACCATCCCGGCGTATTGGTGGGAAAGCGCCCGTGCGCTGTCCATAGCCACGCCTTATAGTCCTCGATGCGGTAATAGGCACCGATTTCCTCTGGATAGCCGACCCCCTTGAAAGCTCCCATGTTCTTGCCCGATGACACGACGAAGGCGCCCGGAATCTGCGTATTGATATGGAATACGCATTGCATCGTGTATTCATCGGGATCGAATTCGTGAAAGCCCGTGTAATGTTTGGGCGGATCGGGCATGAGGAAGAGCCGCCACGAATCGGGCGGGTTTTCGATGCTTCGCTGCGGCGTTGTGGGAATACGTTCCTGTCGTTCGCATAAGAAGTATTCGTTCAGATAGTCTTCGGTCGCGCGCCGCGCCTCATGGCTCTCGAAGAGCAGATGGAACGCATATAGGTCTGCATAATCGGGATAGATACCATACGCCGCAAAACCGCCCCCAAGGCCGTTGGAACGGTCGTGCATCAACGCGATGGCACGCACGATATCCTTGCCGCTATGGCATGCGCCTGTTCGGTCCATAATGCCGGCGATGGCGCATCCTGATGGAATGCGGACTTCGCCTTCGCGTGGACCGTGAAATCTGCTTCGCATAGAGTGTCGCCCCCAGATCGTTTCTAGATGTGATGTCTAGCGTATTGCGGGCGTGTTTCGTCAATGTGTCAGTCATGTTTCGGAAATGTTAAGTCGCGGCAGAGGGGCGGCCTTCTTCGTGGGCTCGGCATGAGAAGATGTACAATGACATTGCTGCTCACTTTGGGGAGGTGAAGCGATATAGCTGTTCTTGCAAGCATGATGTCGACGGCACGCGGGATTTTCGAACATCTTCGCTCTGACTGTTTCGACTTGCACCCTGAAGAGATCGAAAAACGCAACCGAGACATCATTGTGAAATTCATCATCGTGGGGTTTCTTGCGAGTGTGGCGAATCTCGTCGCAGACCTCGTTGCCGGGCAATTCAATTTGCTCGGTCAGGTCTATGTGCTCATTGCGCTTTTCGTCGTGTACGCGATTTTGTATCGCCTGGTGGTTCGGAAGATGAACAGCCATCTGCGCGCTGTATCCTACATGATGCTTGCGCTTCCGCTTGCCGCCGGTATCTATATCGGCACGTTTTCATCTCCGAATATGCAAACATTCACCTTTGCCGTGCTTCTATGCATAGCCAGTGTGTTCATTTTCGATAAACCCTGGCGTGCCATGTTCTTTATCGTTGCGACCTGCATTGTCTATGGTGTCTGCTGCTATCTGGCAAAGGACCATACGCTGTTCATGTACGATATGTCGCATCTCTTCATCTACGCGCCGCTCTCGATGGGAACCTCGCTCTTCGTCATTGACGTGCGTATACGCGAGGTCGAACAGACGATGATGCTCAGGCGCAAGTCCGAGCATGATGCACTTACCGATACCTATAATCGCAACGGTGGAAACCCGCGTATCGTGGATATGCTTGCCTCTGGAACAACTGGGGCGCTTATGTTCATAGACATCGATGATTTCAAGTTCATAAACGATAGGTATGGACACGCTGCGGGCGATAGATTGCTCAAGGCGGTTTCGGATGCTATTTCAACGGTGTTTGGCAATGGCGACATCGTTATGCGCGTGGGGGGTGACGAATTCGTCGTTTTCGAACCCGGACTGGTTGACGAGCAGGTGGCATTGGACAAGGTCATGTTGATGCAGGATAAGATTTCCAAAGTGTCTATCGTGCTTGAAGACGGCGACACCACGCAGCGCGTGACTGCGAGCGTGGGAGTTGCTTTGAGTACTGGACCCTGCGATGACTACGACCATCTTTTGCGCATCGCTGACCGGATGCTTTATGCGGTCAAGGACTCGGACAAAGGTAGGTGCCGTGTCCAAGTCCTCTGATCGCAGGTTGTCTAGTCGATAATCTTGCCATCTAAAGAGAACGTGACGACGTTCCAGGGAATGAATTTGCCCGAGGCTTTGAGTGCTTCGGTTGCCATGTGCTCGAGACCGCCGCAGCAGGGGACTTCCATACGCGTGATGGTGAGTGATTTGATGTCATTGTTCGCGAGAATCTGCGTGAGCTTTTCGGTGTAATCGACATCGTCGAGCTTGGGGCATCCGATAACGCATACGTGGTTGCGGATGAAATCAGCATGGAAGGCGCCATAGGAATATGCGCAGCAATCTGCGGCGATGAGTAGATTCGCATTCTGGAAGTAGGGAGCCTGCGTGGGGGCGAGCTTGATTTGGACGGGCCAGTTGGCAAGTTCGCTCGGGACGGAAGGGCAACTAGTTGCGGATGCTGTTTGACCGGCGGCAGGCTGCTGTTCGCGCTCGATGGATTGGCTTTTGCTGCCTGGGCAGCTTGCAGGTGCTTCGTTCATGGCATTGCTCCGTTTCGCTTGGGCGACTGCTGCTTCGTCATATGCAACAGCCTCGCGTTCTGTAAATGTAATGGCGCCGGTTGGGCATTCGGGCAGGCAATCGCCCAGCCCATCGCAAAAATCATCGCGCATAAGATGCGCTTTGCCGTCGACCAGCGCGATCGCGCCTTCATGGCAAGCAGTGACGCAGATCCCGCACCCGTTGCAGGCATCCTCGTCGATTTCGATAACTCGTCTGATCACGGAATCGTCCTTTCATATCCTCATCTGACGACACGTACTCTAGTGTGTTTTGCCAGACATGTATGTTGTATGAACAACATTTGCATCGAAGGCTACCCTTGTTGCAAATCATCAGCAGGCAAGGGTAGCCCTTGTTGCAAATCATCAGCAGGCAAGGGTAGCCCTTGTTGCAAATCTGAACCGCTCGCAAAAATTTTTTATGTCACCGTGTTGCTTATCTTCCGTCGCGTTAATTGTTACCTGCAGGGATTTTGAATCGCGTGAAGTCAACCCTATTTATCCACAAGATATTGTGGATATTCTTGGAAAAAAACCACAAGATATAGTTTATTCTTTTCGAACACACACAAGAGATTGTGTGTCGCTTGTATATAAACCAAGTAAAAGGGGAGGCGTGCGGGAAGCATGAAAATCATTAAACGCAACGGGTCGGAGGCAGTCTTCAATCTAGCGAAGATCTCCAACGCAATCGATGCAGCCAACGAAGAAGTTCCCGAAGACGCCCGATTGACTGCTCGCCAAATTCAATACGCTTCGCTCAATGTCGAAGACGCTTGCAAGATGGCGGGCCATACGGTTTCAGTCGAGGAAATCCAGGATATGGTCGAAGACGAGATCATGGCTTTGGATAAGTTCGAGGTCGCGCGTAAGTACATCATCTATCGCTACGTGCAAAACTTGAAACGTCAGTCCAATACCACCGACGATAAGATCCTGACGCTTATCGAGTGCAAGAACGAAGAGGTCAAGCAGGAAAACTCCAACAAGAACCCTGCGGTCAATTCCGTGCAACGTGACTATATGGCGGGCGAGGTCTCGAAGGACCTTACGATGCGCATGTTGCTTCCGCGCGAAGTCGTCGATGCTCATAACAACGGCCTCATCCATTTTCATGATTCCGACTATTTTGCCCAGCACATGCACAATTGCTGCCTGGTCAATCTCGAGGACATGCTGCAAAACGGCACCGTCATTTCCGGCACGCTTATCGAGCGCCCTCATGGTTTTTCCACGGCGTGCAATATCGCCACGCAGATCATCGCCCAGGTCGCTTCGAGCCAGTACGGCGGTCAGTCTATCAGCCTGACCCATCTTGCCCCGTTCGTAGACGTGAGCCGTAAGAAGATCCGCCGCGAGACCTACGCTGAATTCGAAGCGCTCGGCATGGAGGTCGCTAAAGAACAGATTGAGAAGATCGTCGAGAAGCGCCTGCGCGAAGAGATCAAGCGCGGTGTCCAGACCATCCAGTATCAGGTCGTGACTCTTATGACCACCAATGGCCAGGCGCCGTTCGTCACCGTCTTCATGTATCTGAACGAAGCGCGCAGCGAAGCCGAGAAGGCTGACCTCGCGATGATTATCGAGGAAACGCTTCGTCAGCGGTATCAGGGCGTCAAAAACGAGGCCGGCGTCTGGATTACCCCTGCGTTCCCCAAGCTCATCTATGTGCTTGAAGACGACAATACCGACGAGGATTCCGCCTACTTCTATCTGACGCAGATGGCGGCGAAGTGCACGGCCAAGCGTATGGTGCCCGATTACATCTCTGAAAAGAAGATGAAGGAGTTCAAGGTTTCCGCTGGCGAGACCGAAGGCGATGGCGATTGCTACACCTGCATGGGCTGCCGCAGCTTCCTGACTCCCGATCGCAGCGGTAACGGCTATGACAACGTTGCCAACGCGCGTAATTACAATCCGGATAAGCCTAAGTTCTACGGCCGCTTCAACCAGGGCGTTGTTACCATCAACTTGGTCGATGTCGCGCTTTCGAGTGGCCAGGACATGGCGAAGTTCGAAGAGATCTTCGAGGAGCGCCTTGAGCTTTGCCATCGTGCATTGCGTTGTCGCCATGACCGTCTGAAGGGCACGCTTTCCGATGCCGCTCCCATACTGTGGCAATATGGCGCATTGGCACGCCTTGAGAAGGGCGAGACTATCGACAAGCTGCTGTATGGCGGTTATTCCACCATCAGCCTGGGATATGCCGGTCTCTACGAATGCGTTAAGTACATGACCGGTCATAGTCACACCGATGCAGAGGCGACGCCGTTTGCACTGCACGTCATGCAGCGTATGAACGACAAATGCTCCGAGTGGAAGGCCGACGAGAACATCGATTACTCGCTGTACGGCACGCCGCTCGAATCGACGACGTACAAGTTCGCCAAGTGCCTGCAGAAGCGTTTCGGCATCATCAGGGACATCACGGACAAGGGCTATATCACCAACAGCTACCACGTGCATGTATCCGAAGAAATCGACGCATACACGAAGCTCAAGTTCGAAAGCGAGTTCCAACGTCTGAGCCCCGGTGGCGCTATCAGCTATGTCGAGGTGCCCAACATGCAGGATAACCTCGAGGCCGTCATCGATGTCATGCGCTATATCTATGACAACATCATGTACGCGGAGCTCAATACTAAGAGCGATTATTGCCAGATCTGCGGCTATGATGGCGAAATCCAAATCATAGAGGAAGATGGCAAGCTGGAATGGGAATGCCCCAACTGTGGCAACCGCGACCAGTCCACGATGAATGTTGCTCGCCGCACATGCGGCTACATCGGCACGCAATACTGGAACCAGGGCCGTACGCAGGAGATCAAAGATCGCGTTCTCCATCTGTAGGGTTTGAAGTGGCGATATAGAGAGGGGGGCGGATCTCTCCGAGGTCTGCCCCTTTTGTTTTACCGACTTGGAGCTGCGTCATGAACTATGCTGAAATCAAATACTTTGATATCGCTAACGGAGCGGGGACGCGTACGACGTTGTTCGTAAGTGGATGTACGCATCATTGCGAAGGCTGCTTTCAGCCGCAGACCTGGAATTTCGGATTTGGCAGCCCCTTTACCCCCCAAGTGCAAGACGAGCTTATCGAAAGCATGAAACCAAGTTATGTGCATGGGCTCACGGTGCTGGGCGGAGAGCCGATGGAGCCCGATAACCAACGGGGGCTCGTGGAGTTCCTTGAGCGCATCAAGACGGAGCTTCCTCGCAAGACGGTCTGGTGTTTTACCGGCGACATATACGAGGAATTGCTTGACGCGGCAAGCCCGCGGCATACCGAAGTCACGCAGCGCTTGCTTGCTTGCATCGACGTGCTGGTCGATGGACCTTATATGCGGGAGTTCAAGAACATTTCGCTGCGTTTTCGCGGCTCTTCCAATCAACGCATCATCGATGTGCCCGCTTCATGTTCGGCTGGCAAGGTCGTCATGTGGAAAGACGAGTCCATATACGCTTCGCATACCATGGAATAGCCGCGAGTCCAAAGGCGGATCGCTCAAGGCTATTCGAGGTAGGCCCCGGTTTGGCGATTCCATAAGCTTGCGTACACGCCGTTTGAAGCGGCAAGTTCTGCATGCGCCCCATCTTCTACGATTTCGCCATGTTCGAGCACGACGATACGGTCGAGGCTTGCTACCGTTGACAGACGGTGGGCGATGACGATGGAAGTGCGCCCCTGCATGAGCTTTGAAAGCGCATCTTGCACGAGCTTCTCGCTTTCGGAATCAAGGGCGCTCGTCGCCTCGTCGAGCACGAGTATGGGGCAGTCGGCGAGCATCGCTCGTGCTATGGCGATGCGCTGGCGTTGTCCACCGGAAAGCTTGATGCCGCGCTCGCCGGTGATGGTGTCGAATCCCTGGGGGAGCTGCTCGATGAATTCGAGCGCATTTGCCTGACGGGCAGCTTCGCGAATCTGCTCCCGCGTGGCGCCGGGTCGACCGTAGGCGATGTTTTCGGCGATGCTGCGATGGAAGAGCAACGCCTCTTGCGGCACATAGGCGACTTGCCGACGCAGCGACTGCTGAGTGGTCTTGGCGATATTCTGCCCGTCGATGGCGATCGTTCCTTCTTGGATGTCCGAAAGGCGCAGCAGCAACTTAGTGAGCGTGGTCTTGCCTGCACCGCTTTTGCCTACGATACCGATTCGCTGACCGGCTGGAATGTGCAGGTTGAAGTCGTTGAACACTTGCGTATTCACGCCAGCGTCCGCATACCAGAAGTTCAGGCCTTGAAAGTCGATGACCCCTTCTTTGACCATGAGTTCAGGTGCATCTGGTTCGTCATCGACCATGCGGGGCTCGGCGAGCACAGCCGTCATGCCACTTGCATCGCCAAAAGCGCGGTTGAGTTTTTGCAGGCCATTGTTGATGAAATTGAACTGATTGGTGATGGTGTAGGTGTAGGTGAACATCATGACAAGTGTACCCGGTGTGACGCCGAACCACGCGTTGCCGCCTGCAACGAAGATAGCCACAACCGACATGATGAGGATCGTGATGCAGGCGGTGATGATGCCGCGTGCAAGCGATGCATGCATGCGCTTGGAGTCACGGGCGACGACTTCTCGATTCGCCTGGTCAAAAAGCTCCTGCTCGTAATCTTCGCGCCCATAGGTCTTGACCGAGAGGATATTGGTAACGGCATCGGACAGCTCGCCCGAAAGCTGGTTTTGCGCGCCGGCCGCCTCTTCGTTGAGCGAAAGGATGCGCCGGTACATGATGTAGGAGACGCTTGCATAGATGATGAGCAAGACCATGAGGATGCATACGTAGACGGGCACGCGCGGCGCGAGGATGGTGCAGGTGAAGGCGACCGAGCACAAGACGGGTAGAAAGGGAAACGTGATCGTTTCGAGCAGCTGATTATAGGCGCTCATGAACTTACCCGTCTGGCTTACGAGCGTGCCGCCGAAGCGGTTGGTATGAAAACTCATCGACTGATTCGAAAGCGTATCGAAGCTCGTGGTTGCAAGGTCGTAGGCGACGGCGATCTCGAGTTTCCATAGGGTGTAATCCTGCAGTTTGCTGCAGCCTTGCCCAAAGAGGTTGATAAGGATGAGCGCGAGCATATACGGACCGAATTCGGCGAATACCGCGTCGCCGGCAATGGCTCCTGCACTCACCTTATCGATGATGAGGCTCATCACATACGGGTTGCCGTAGGTGAGCAGTGCCGAAAACCCGACGGTTGAGAGTATGAGTCCCAGGAATATGCCCAGGTGTTTGCGGGTGGCGATCCAGTAATAGTGAAGTGTCAGCCGCGTGAGCGATGGCTTGTCTGTCATAGGGGAGTCCCTTCGTGTTAAAACTCCGCCTCACGCTACGGTGTCGAGCAGGCGAGCGCAAGCAATCGTTGGCAACACGTAATATGCCACCGGATGAAGACTGTTCCATCCGGTGGCATACGATGATTTACGCGGGCTTATTTGTACTTGTAGAAACCCTCGCCAGCGGCAACGCCGGTTTTACCCTCGTCGATGTACTTCTTCAGAATCGCGACGATCTTGCCGGGGACGCTTTCGGGATCCTTTGCTTGCGGGTCCATGATGCAGATGTTGTAGGCGGTCGTGAGGCCGACGACATCAAGAATCTGGAAGGGTCCTGCCGGGGCGCCCGTCGCGCACTTCCAGGTCAGATCGATGGTCTGAGGATCGGCGACTCCTTTGGCAAGCAGGGCCTGTGCCGAATTCAAGAAAGGCACGAGCATGCTGTTCAAGATGTAGCCCGGCTGCTCTTTGTGCAGCTGCAGAGGAATCATGTTGATGCCCTTTGCAAATTCAACCGTGGCGTCATATGTTGCCTGATCGGTGCCGGCATGACCCATGACCTCGGCGGTGTTGAACTTCCATATCTCATTGGCGAAATGCAGGGCCATGAACTTTTCGGGACGACCGGTAGCATCGGCAAACTGGCTGGGCAGCAGGGTCGATGAATTGGTAAGCAAGATGGTCTTTTCAGGAAGGTACTTTTGCAGTTCGGTGTAGAAGGCGACCTTCTGTTCGGGATCTTCTGCAATCGCCTCGATGACCACGTCGGCATCTTTGGCTGCTTCTTCATAGCTTGTCGTGTACTTGATGCTGTCAAATGCAGCCTGAGCGGTTTCTTTGAGCTTGTCGATCTGCTCAGGGGTTGCATCGGGATTGCCAAAACCGCGACAGTACGCAGCGGGATTGGTCTTCCATGCTTCAAGCGACTCGAGGTAGATGTTTTTCCAGTGCTCGAACTTGGGCTTTGCACGATCGATGGAGCCTTCGCTGCGCAGCCAGACGGTTACGTTGAATCCGCAGAATGCCGTCTGATAGGCGATTTGGCTACCCAAAACCCCGCCACCTGCAACTGTTACGTTCTTGATGTCCATACAGTGCTCCTTTGCTTTTGCAACCGACAAATACAACGTAAAGTATAGAGACAAAATCCTGGGCGCGATGCCCAAGATCTTGCATCCTTGCACGAAAGGCGGCTTTTTAAGGGCATTGGCGGCCTGCTATAAGCCAAGGAAGGCTTTCATTGCAGGAAGCTCTTCTGTTGCCTGCGCATAGCCCGCATTATAGCTTGCCTCAAGCTTGGCGAAATCGGTTTCCCCGCTGCTCACGGCCATGTCACGCGCATAAAAGACGTATGCGTTGCCATCACGTTCGAGCTGTTCGATCTCGTCGCAGAAGGCGTTGTATTTCCACCAGCGGTCCTTGAGCGCCTTGACCACATGCGGGTGCCCCCAAAGGGTCGTGTTGGTAAGCGAGTTTGCCAGGCCATGGGGAATTTGCTTGCGATAGGTTTTTGGTTGCGTGCGGACGATAAAGAAACGCTTGAAACCATCGCGCTGGGCGCGAGGCAGCAAAAAGCCCGCTCCTTCGCCAAGACCGCCGTCGTAATAATACGAGTCGCCGATCTTAGGGGGAGGCATGACCAAGGGCAATGATGAAGACGCTCGTACGCGAACCATAAGATCGGGAAGCGTCGGCATATCGTCTTTGGTCCAGTACACGGTTTGGCCCGTGTCGCGGTTGAACGATTCTATCGTTATCTTTGCAGGGTTTGCGCAGAAAGACTCGAAGTCAAACGGTAAAAACTCGCCCGGCATGCCCGCTTCCTGATAGATGTATTCGGCAGAGAAATATCCTTTGTGCTGGAATAGCGTGTCCAGCCCGCCAAAATTCGGGTCTTCGACGAGCTCTACGAATGAACGGCGCGTGCGGTCGATGTCGCGCGAAACGTAGTTGACCGTATTGCTTGCGCCAGCTGAAAGCCCGTAGACGTTGTCAAAGAAGATGCCGTTTTCAAGCAGGACGTTTGCAACCGCGCAGGTGTAGCTTGCGCGCATTCCGCCACCTTCGAAAATCAAGGCGGTGTCAAAGATGGTGTTGGTCATTTGTTTGGTCATGGGGGTTATTGTAACGCTGATTTCGTGTCGTGGTGCATTATTATGGGCAGGTATATGGCAGACGAATACATACAAGCGGCGGGATATGATGTGCGCATCGTGCGGCGCAGGCGGATGCGCAGCATCAGAATCCACGTGCATGGTGATGGGTCGGTAAGCGTTTCGGCTGCTCTGCGCGCGTCTGACCGTGCCATCTGCGAAGCGGTCGAACGAAGCGTGCCGTGGATCAAAGCGCAGACCGCCAGGCTCGCTGTGTCCCCTATGGCTCAGGCAGAATACGCAAGCGACGCCGACCAGCGCGAATGGCGTGTCTTGGTCGAGGCGGCAACTGAGCTACTGCTTGAAAAGTGGGAACCCGTCATCGGCGTGCGGGTGAAGAAACTCGCGTTTCGCAACATGAAGAGCCGCTGGGGGTCATGCCAGCCGGCGACCGGACGCGTCTGCATCAATATACGCTTGGCGCTGTATCCGCCAAATTGTCTGGAATATGTCGTGGTGCACGAGCTTGTTCACATGCTCGAGCCAAGTCACAATGCGCGTTTCCATGAACTCATGACGCAGTTTTTGCCCGGATGGGAAAAGACACGCAGGTCATTGGCGTAATTCTCTGATACGTGAAAATAGTTAGCACATGCTGACTTTTTGCGTTATACTACCGAAAAATCGTATTGGAGAATTCATTGCCTGACAATCAAGTTAAACAAACGACGCTCGATCGGCTGCCCGTTGGCTCTGCGGCGACTGTCACCGGCGTAGAGAGTGCATCAAAGCAGCTGCGCCAGCACATTTTGGATATGGGCTTGACGCCCGACGTGCGCGTTACCATGCGCAAATCGGCGCCTTTGGGCGATCCGTTACAGATTTGGCTACGTGGCTACGAGCTTACTATCCGCAAAGCCGATGCAGCTCAGATTACCGTGTCCGATATCGTGCGCGACGTCACCGCAGAACGAGAAGCGGCGAAAGCGGTTGCCAAAGAGAGGGCCAAAACGATACCGGTGGATAATGTGTCGCATCCGGCGTTTGGCGAAGAAGAGCTTCCCTTTGCACGCGGCAAGATAGAAGGAAGAATCAATCCGCGCCCGACCGGACGACAGATCGCGGCTGGAAGGCCGATACAATTTGCACTTGTAGGTAATCAAAATGCCGGCAAGACGACGCTCTTCAACGCATTGACCGGTTCTAACCAGCACGTTGGAAATTTCCCAGGTGTGACGGTTGATCGCAAAGATGGCGTCATTCGCAACCACGAAGAAGCGACGGTCACCGACCTGCCGGGCATTTACTCGCTGTCTCCTTATTCGAGTGAAGAAGTGGTTTCGCGGCAGTTCGTGCTCGATGAGAAGCCGGATGCCATAATCAATATCGTCGATGGCACCAATATCGAGCGCAACCTGTATCTGACCCTGCAGCTTATGGAGCTTGACGTTCCGCTCGTCATCGCGCTTAACATGATGGACGAGGTCGTGCAAAACGGCGGAAGCGTCGATGTGAACATGCTCGAGGCCGAACTCGGTGTTCCGGTCGTGCCGATTTCCGCAGTGAAAGACCAGGGCATCGACGAGCTCGTCGAACATGCCATAAATACCGGCAGGCGTCAGCTGAGGCCAGGCCGCCAAGATTTTTGCAGCCCCGAAGGCCCTGGTGCGGGCGCATTGCATCGCTGCATTCACGGCGTCATGCATCTGGTCGAGGATCACGCAGCGCGCGCGAATCTGCCGCTGCGTTTTGCGTCGACCAAGCTTATAGAAGGCGACCCGCTGGTTATCGAGGCGCTTGAGCTTGATGCGAACGAGCTTGATGCGGTCGAGCATATCGTTATGCAGATGGAAAGCGAAGCGGAAACAGACCGCATGGCTGCCATTACCGATATGCGCTTCTCGTTTATCGAGCGGATTTGCAGCAAGTGCGTGCGCAGGCCGCATAGGAGTCGCGAGCATGAGCGTTCGGTCAAGGTCGATCGCATTCTCACGGGCAGGTTCACGGCCATCCCCATGTTCATTTTGATCATGGGCCTGGTTTTCTGGCTGACCTTTAACGTTATTGGCCAGCCGCTTTCAGATGTGCTGGGAGAGGGCATCGATTGGCTGACGCAGGCAGTGCGTGACGGCCTTGAATCGCTTGAAGTAAACCCGCTGGTGGTATCGCTTGTCTGCGACGGCGTCTTTCCGGGTGTGGGCACGGTTATATCGTTTTTGCCGATCATCGTCGTGCTGTTTCTGTTTTTATCGGCGCTCGAAGATACCGGATACATGGCCCGTGTCGCCTTTTTCATGGACAAGGCGTTGCGCAAACTCGGGCTTTCGGGTCGTAGTTTCGTGCCGCTGCTCATAGGGTTTGGATGCAGCGTTCCTGCGATCATGTCGACTCGCGCCTTGCCATCTGAACACGACCGTCGCATGACGGTGATGCTCGTTCCGTTTATGAGCTGCTCTGCAAAGCTGCCCGTCTATGCGTTGCTATGCGGGTTTTTCTTCCCCGGCAATGCTGCGTTGGCTATGCTTTCCCTCTATTTGCTGGGCATGCTCGTGGGCATATTTGCGGCGCTGCTTTTAAGCCGTACCGTCTTTCGCGGCGAGCCCGTGCCGTTTGTCATGGAACTGCCGAATTATCGTTTTCCGAGCTTGGCGACGGTTGCCCGTCTTGCTTGGGACAAGGCCAAAGGCTTTGCAAAGAAGGCTTTCACCGTCGTTTTTCTGGCAACGCTTATCATCTGGTTCTTGCAGACGTTCGACGTGCGCATCAATGTTGTGGCAGACCCCACGCAGAGCATGCTCGCAGAAATCGGACGATTTTTCGCACCGATCTTTTCTCCGCTTGGTTTTGGCGATTGGCGTGCGGCAACGGCTGTACTCACGGGAATAATGGCCAAAGAGAACGTAATTTCGACGATCTCGCAGCTGGTAGCAGGCGACATGACGATGCTTGCGACGATCTTCACCCCGCTTTCTGCGTATGCGTTCCTCGTATTCGTCTTGCTCTATACGCCTTGCATCGCGGCCATCTCTACGGTCGGGGGCGAGTTGGGCCGCAGATACGCTGCAGTCATATTGATTGTCCAATGTTCGGTTGCCTGGATTATCGCATTTTTAGTTCATGCGCTTGGTTTGTTGTTCGGTCTTGCATAAAAACATACCCAAATTACTAAATGTGACGCAGATAATGTAAAAAATCATACAAACAGTCGGCTGAATTTCGATTTTCGCGACTGTTTGTATGATTTTAAGGGGGTGGTTTTGGGACACCTCAAGTATCGGCATATCCGCAGTGCTCTGACCAGCATGTTTACTTTTCAAATCTTTATCATACTCGCTGATAATTTGAGAAATCATACAAACAGTCAGTTATTCCAATTTTGCTTGTTTGCGCATGCCGCCAACGACGTGGATGCCCGGCACGCTGTCTACAAACTTGTAGAACTGCGAATAGCCCGTATCCTTGACGTTGAACTGCGGGAATTTGTCGTGGGTTTTGGTCGCAAGCGATGAAATGCCCATGGTTTTGTTCTTGTGCCCGCCAATTTCCAGGACCATGTACTGTTCGACTTGCTTGATGCTTCCGCGGGTGTCGGCAATTCTCACATCATAGCCAACGTTGGTTTTAACCAGCTCGAACCGATCGAATTCCTCGATAAGCTTCGAGAGCTGGCTGTAGCCAAAGTTACGCACGTCGAAGTCGGGGAACTTATTGTTAAGGGATCCGCCGATTTCTGCCAGCGATGTGGCCCGGCCTCGGTTGTCGTTATTGCGGATAATACCGCCTACGACAGCCTCGACGTCTGAAAGGGTGACCGTCGTCTCGATGTTGTCGGTATCGGATGTCGTGTTTTCCTCATCAACGTCAACATCTTCACTGTCGTCATCATCAGATTTGCTGCGATCGAGATTGTAAAGGTATTCGATATTCACGAATTTCGTGCAGGCATGCCTGAACGAAATCGCTGTCTGACTACGGCCCATGCCGACGACTATCATATTGCTTTCGCGCAGACGCGCGGCCAGGCGCGTGAAATCACTGTCTGAAGAGACGATGATGAAGCCGTCGACTTTGCCTGCGTACAGAATGTCCATGGCGTCGATGATGAGCGTCGAGTCCGTCGCATTTTTGCCGGCCTTCTCGCCAGGCTTGTGATTCTTGACATTGCTGAACTGCTGAACAGGCGTGATGGAATTATCGAGCAGCTTGGGTCGCCACTTGGCCGCCTGCGGGTCGGTAAAGTCGCCGTAAATTCGCCGGTAACTTGCCACGCCGTAACGCGGGATCTCGTTAAGGATAATGGGGAGGTATTTTGCTGAAACGTTGTCGGCGTCGATAAGCAGCGCCAAGCGTGGCTCATCGTTAAAGGTTTCGTTCATTTTGCATCCATTCGACGTACGGTCTTTATGCATTTTGCACGAAAGGCAAGCTTATTAATACCTTATGTTCAAATCGGAACAGAAATGACAAAAAATGACCAGAAAAGGATGGGCAAGCTCTGTTATTGTGCAACGTTGTTCAAATGTACTGCGAATAAGAATAAGAGGGGATTGGCTCATGGCCGAAATACAGAAGGACGACGTCCTTGCAACAAAGCCGGATTGCCTTGCGGGCACCGGAATTGAGACGAAAGCCGGCACCGTCGGGCTTGGCAAGGTCAATATGGATCTTGGGCGGACGTTTACGCTTGCGATAATGGCGGGCTTGCTCATCGGCTCGGGAGCCCTCTTCATGACCTATGTTAAAGCCGATACGACCCTGTCGTTTGCCACTGCGAATATTTTGGGCGGCCTGTGCTTCTCGCTTGGCTTGCTGTGCGTCATCGTTGCAGGTGCAGAGCTGTTTACCGGCAACTGCCTGATGGTCATCGGCGCTCTGGATAAGAAGTTCGCGTGGATGGGCGTCATCAAGAACTGGGTCGTCGTCTGGATCGGCAACTTCATCGGATCGCTTATCCTTGTCGGCATTATCGTTGGCTGCGGCCTTATGGGCACGAAGGCGGGCGACAACACGATCGGCGCGCAGATGGTCGCTGTTGCGTCTGGCAAGATCAGCCTAGGCCCCGATCAGATCTTCTTCCGCGGCATCATGTGCAACTTCCTTGTTTGCCTGGCAGTGTGGATGGGCTTTGCGGGCCGCACGGTCATCGACAAGGTGTTCACGTCGATCTTCCCCGTCGTCGCATTCGTTGCTATGGGATTTGAGCACTGCGTGGCCAACATGTTCTTCCTGCCGATGGGCACCATCGCCGCCGGCATGGGCTTTGGCGAGGCAAGCAAGGCGGCTTTGTGCACGTGGGGCGGAGTCTTTTATAACATTGGGTTTGCGACGCTTGGCAACATCGTCGGCGGCTGCGTCTTTGTTGGCTTGATTTATTGGATTGGCTATCGCAAGAAGAAAGCCCAAGACTAAGAAGCCCGCATATAGCATGTAATTTTCAGGGGGTCGTTCGTGATGAGCGGCCCTCTGTTTTTATAGAGCTGCGTCTTGCGAGGGGCATTAAAAACGGGCTTCAAGCAGGATTTCTTTTGACAGAAATCTATACGTAACATGCTATGATTTGTGAGACGAAGAATCTATGAACGGGGATGGGAACCATGACCGAAAACATAGATCTGTATCGTGCCATTCTGCGTGTTTCCTACGAGCTGCGCCATGGGCATGGAGAGCCCGAACTCAAGATGGCGCCCGGTCAAAAACGCGTGCTCGCCATTCTTTCACGGCATGACTTCATGTCGCAGCGTGATTTGCTCGACGAAATGGGCTTGGCTCGAGCGACTTTGTCCGAGCTGCTCACAAGACTTGAGAACAAGGGGTTGATACGGCGTGCACGCTCGAAGGTGGATAGGCGCGTAACTGTTGTCTCCCTGACCAGCAAAGGCGTCATCGCCAGCAAGAGAATCACCGATGTCGAAACGGTAATTGCGGACGAGGCCTTTGTGTCTCTCGATGATGCCCAAAAGGATAGCCTGGCATTTGCGCTCAACGGGATACTCGAATCCTGGAAAAACTGATTGAGACAAGCCCGCCGCTGTTATGGTGTCGACCTTGTTCCCGATTCTGCTATTTCGTGACCAGATAGAGAGCTTCGGGCGGGATATGTATGAAGAGGTCGTCGCCAAGATACGGCCAGCGTTCTTCTGGTTCGGTAATCATGTCGACGCGCCAATAAAGGTGCTGTTGCAGCTCGCCCATCTGGCCATGGCGCGTCTCGCGACGATCGTTGTCCAAGAAGTTCAGTAGCGCCGTGCGCTCGAATCGCGAATCGCTTACGCGGTCCACGCGCATGCGATACACGTTTTCGCCGGGCGCGTCGACGCGCGAAAGGCGAAACGCTCGTACGCCGAAGGCCTTCACATCATCAGGCACGGTTGCCTTCGTTTCAAGTTCAACGCCCCATACCGGGCAGTAGATTTTGTGATCTCCGCGCTTTTGCGCAGGATGCGCATTCTTGCAGCCCGAAAGTTTGATGCCGGCAAGGCTCGTGGGATTGCGTACAAGCTCGCGACCAGTAGCGATTTCCATGATATGGCCGTCTTCGACCACGGCGATGCGGTCGCAGAAGCGGAGTGCCTCGTCGATGTCATGGCTCACATAGAGGATGGTGCCTTCGAATTCAGAGAACAGCGAGACGAGGTTTTGCTCGAGGAGTGCCTTGAGGTGTGCGTCGAGCGCTGAAAATGGCTCGTCAAGCATCAAGATGCCCGGGTTGGCTGCCATCATGCGGGCAAGTGCCACGCGCTGCTGCTGACCGCCGGAAAGCTGCAACGGGTAGCGCGTATCGAAACTCTGCAGGCTGAAGTGTTCGAGCTGCTCTTGCAAGATGCGCTTCTTGTCTTCAGGGGCTATCTTGCGATCCACGCCGGCGAGTATGTTCGCGGCGACAGTCATATGCGGAAACAGCATGTAGTTTTGGAACAACAGGGCCGTCTTGCGTTCCTGTGTCTTGAGATTGATCCCTGCAGCGGAATCGAAATACGTCTTGCCGTTTACCACGATGCTGCCTTCATCGGGCGTTTCGATGCCGGCGATGCAGCGCATCGTCATCGACTTGCCGCAACCGCTTTCTCCCAGAAATCCAACGGTTTCCGCTTCGGCATCAAGCGCGACCTCAAGATCGAAAGACGCGAGTTTTTTCCTGATGTCTATATGGAGGCTCATTTACTCACCAAGCCTTTTCTTATAGCGCTGCGTGCGCGAAGAGTAGATGTTGATGAAGAGGATGACCAAAAATGAGATGAGGATGACGACGATGACCCAGAAAATCGCCGCGTCGGTGTTGCCGCCCATCCAATCGAAGTAAATCGCTATCGGGAGGGTCTGCGTGATGCCTGCGTAGTTGCCGGCAAAGAACAGCGTGCAGCCGAATTCTCCCATAGCGCGTGCGAAGGCAAGTACTGTGCCAGCGGCAATCGAGGGCCATGCAAGTGGAAGCATGAGGCTCAAGAAGACGCGACCTTCCCCCCATCCTAAGGTCCGGGCCGCGTCAAGCATGTTGACGTCGAGATTCTCGAAAGCGCCGCGCACGGTGCGATACATCATGGGAAATCCAACGACGATGCAGGCGATGACGGCAGCGGGCCAAGTAAAGACGATGTCGAGCCCCATGGAGATGAACCATTGGCCGGTTGGCGTGCTTGTTCCGAAGAACATAAGGAGCAAAAAGCCGCAGACGGTGGGTGGGAGAACCATGGGAATGGTGAAGATGGTGTCTAGAATGCCTTTGAGCTTGTCGGATACACGCAAAGTGAGCCATGCGGCAAGCAGGCCCAAGATGAAGATGACCAAAATGGCGACGCCTGTTGTTCGCAACGACACCCAAAGCGGGTTCCAATCCAGGCCAGCGAAGAACTTTTGCAAGGCGGCAAATCCAGTCGCGGACTCGACCACGATGGTTTCGTTTGCTGGCTTGAGCATGCCCGTTTCCATATAAATCGCGCCGCCCGAACCGTCCTCGCTTCCTGCTTGCGTGACGGTTGCGTAATAATTGCCCGTGCTGATCTCGACATCGAATTTATATGTGTACTCGCCAATGACCAGCTGATTTTCACTTGTGAAGTAGTATTTGTTATCCAAATCGGCAAACAACGTGCCGCCATGGCTTGCTGCTTGGTCAAGAACGGTTAGGGTCGATAGGAATTTTTGCTGGAAACTCGGGCTGGTGATGTCGACTCCGAGCGATTCGGCGACGCTCGGGGGAATGTATATGAGCGTGGCGCCTTGCGTGTTGATGACGGCAAAGGCGTTTTGCGCTGCCATGGTGTATTGGTATCCATGGTAGGTGCCGTCAGTGCTGCGGTTGGTGCCTTTGTTTTGGCGCGTGAATTCGCCGATGCCAAAACTTGCCGATTCAAGGACGGCGGCATCTGCATTTTCTGAAACTTTGACCTGCGAGTCGGCGTTCGTATCGATTTCGACGGTTGAGGCCGTAAGCGTTGCCCCGCTTGAAGTTGTGACAGGGGCCGATGCCGCCAGTGCCGGGTT
>CAYSZR010000027.1:18303-26527 GCA_964435565.1 uncultured Coriobacteriaceae bacterium | reverse complement strand
TTCTCGCCCGCTGCTTGCCTGGACCATGCAAAGAAAAGAAGAGCTCGAAGAGCTGGTCTTGCCAGTAAGCGAGTTTTTTTCGGCACCGGCTGATTTCGAGGAGCTTGTCGAGCAGTTGCTCGGCTCTGATATGTTCGGCGTTCTCATGAAGGATGCCGGCGCCTCTGCAAAGCTTGCGGAGGAGCTTTTGAGTGCAAAGGTGAGCGGCGGGGAACTTTCACTCATCAGCGTTGATGGCAAGCCAGTTAAGCACACGCGCGCCAAGAAGGGCAAGCGGCTTCTTGATGAAATCAAATATGCACCCGAGCACGCGCGCGTTGCAGAACTCCTGCTGGGCGATGTCTATGTGCTTGATTCTGCGCAAGAGGCAATTGACGCCGCTGCACAAGATACGACGGGGTCGCGGTTTGTCACGCGTTCTGGTGTGGTTGCCTGGCCAGATGGCAAGGTTGCTATCTGCACGCAGACAACCGATGGCGAGGGCGTCTTAAGTCGCAAACGCCGTATGCGCGAACTTGAAAACGAGGAACCGAAGATCATACATGCGGTCGAAGAAGGAGAACGCGCTGTCGCAGAAGCGCTCAAGAACCTTCAGGTCGCCCAAGCGGATGATTTTGAACTGTCCCAATCGATTGCCCAGATTTCCGGCGAAGCCGATAGCTTGCGTGAAGAGGTTGGGCGTCTGGAGCAGAGCATTACGGGGCAGCTGCAGGAAAAAGGGCAGATCGAGGAACGTCGTGCGCGCATTGTCGAGGATACAGCTGCAAGCCGAGAAAAAGTTGAGCAGCTTGCGGTACGCAAGAAGGAGCTCTCTGCTCAGAAAGATGAATTCGATGAGAATGCCGTTCGGGCCCGAGAGAAGAGCCATGGGCTGGCGGACCGTGAAGACTCGTTTGCTCGTTCCATATCGGCGATCCAGGTAGATTATGCGACTGCACGCGAGCGTGAACGTCATCTGAGCAAGCAGATCGAGGGATTGCAACGAGAGATTGCGCAGCTGGCCAAATCGCTTGCCGTATCACGTGAGACCGAAACGAGCCTGGAAATCCTGCGCTTGCGTGTCGAGCCGCTTTACGGGGCGTTTACCGTTTTGCGCGAAGGCGTGACGGAAAAGGCGCATGCGCTTCGTGATCGCGCACAAATGGAACAGGCGGGTCAAGGCGATCTGCGCGATACCATAGAAAAGGCCCGCGAGGCGGTAGCAGATGAGCAGGCTAAGCTCGACGAAGTCGCCGAGGGCCTGACACAGGTACGCATTGAAAAGAGCAAGCTCGAGGTCAAGGTCGAGACTGCCATAAAGACCATCACCGAAACGCATGGCGTGTTGCTTGATATCGCGTTGGCCACGCCGGCTCCTGAAGATCGCGAGGCGGACGAGAAGCGCGCAGATAAATTACGTCGCAAGCTCGATAATCTTGGGTCGGTCAACCCGGTTGCCGTCGAGGAATACCGCAAGCTCAAGGAGCGCCGCAGCTTTATGGCGGTACAGATAGATGATCTTGAGGCTGCTGCCAAAGCGCTGCAACGTATCGTCACAGCTATCGATCGGAAGATGCGCAATCGCTTTCTTGATACCTTCGAGCAGGTCAATGCTAATTTCGAAGAAGTGTTTGCCCAGCTGTTTCCTGGTGGAAACGGACATATCGAACTTACCGATCCGAGTAATCCCGAGGAAACGGGCGTGGAAGTGCATGCACAGCCACGTGGCAAGATGGTGCGCAAACAGACGCTGCTTTCAGGCGGCGAACAGTCGCTCGTAGCGCTTGCGCTGCTATTTGCCGTATATCGTGTCAGGAAGACGCCATTCTATATCCTCGACGAGGTCGAGGCTGCACTTGACGATACGAACCTGCGTCGCATGTTGGCGTATCTGGACAGCATACGTACAACAACGCAGTTCATCATAATCAGCCATCAGCGTCGCACTATGGAAATGGCGGATTTGCTCTATGGCGTGTCGATGCGAAGCGACGGTGTCTCGAAGCTTGTCTCGCAGAAGCTTGACCAGACGATCCGGCTTTCAGAGGATGCATCGGGGCGCCCACGTGATGTCGAGGAATTCAGCGGCGCGCAGTGATAGCCCGCTAAGGAGTCAATATGGCGTTTAAAGATAGAGTCAGCAGGAGCAGGACCAAATTCGGCGAGCGAATGAACGTCTTGTTTCGTCGTGGGCCTAAGCTCGATGAGGACTTTTGGGACGATCTTGAGGAAACGCTCATTTTGAGCGATCTGGGTGCCCGTGCGACTATGACGGTCATCGATAGCCTGCGCGATCAGGCGACGCGCAGGGCGCTTCCTGATGCATATGCCGTTCTCGATCTGCTCGCGGATGAAATATCATCGTTATTTGCCCAGACGGAATCAGACCCATTTCATATGAACCCGGTTTGCGTGCTCTTCGTGGGCATTAACGGCGCGGGGAAGACGACGACTGTTGGCAAGCTTGCAAACCAGGCGACAATTGGTGGTCGCAAAGTACTTATAGGATCGGCTGATACATTTCGCGCGGCGGCGATCGAGCAGCTCGACGTATGGGGTCAGCGCAGCGGGGTTGAAGTGGTGAAGCGTGAGCGGGGGTCAGATCCGGCAAGCGTATGTTATGACGTCATTGAGCGTGCAGAGGAGCTTGGGAGCGATCTTATCCTCATCGACACCTCGGGACGCCTGCACACATCTGACGAATTGATGCGCGAACTGCAAAAGGTTGTGAACGTCACGCGCAAGCGAGCAAATTTTGACGTGAAGACTGTACTGGTCATCGATGCGACAACCGGGCAAAACGGACTGGCGCAAGCGCGCGAGTTCGACAAGGCGCTTGATTTGGATGGTGTCATTATGACGAAGCTTGATGGCACCGCCAAAGGCGGTATCGCTGTTGCCGTGAGCCATGAGTTGAATCTGCCCATTTTACGTGTTGGCGTGGGTGAAGGTATCGAGGATCTGCAACCATTTGAAGCGCGCGAATACGCGGAAGCGCTCTTTGGCGAGATGCGAGATTATGAGTCTGATGACAGCTCTCTTGACGAAGGGGATACTGAACACATTTCGTCCGTTGTATCTGAGGCTGTCAGCGAAATTCCCGATGAGGAAACCGGATTCGAACCAGAAGAAGCATCCTGTGTATTTGAGGAGCCCCAGGATGCTCATATCGAGCCCGATGAATCAGATGATGTTGTTGATGCCGAGCTCACTGTCCCTGACGGGGAGTCTGGTGAAATTGAGTCCGAGCCTGATCGTGAAGATGAATCTGAAGCGGTGCCGGAACCGGAACCGGAGTCAGAAGCTGCAGATGAGAAAGAATCCTTCCGCGCAAAGATGCGCCGCTGGTTTTCATAAGGAGCGATGATGTTCGAGAATCTATCCGAAAAACTGCAAAACGCATTTTCGGGCTTTAAATCGAAAGGCCACTTGACCGAAGAGGATATAGACGCGGGCGTACGTGAGATACGTATGGCTTTGCTCGAAGCCGATGTTAACTTCAAGGTTGTCAAAGGCTTTACCAAACGCGTTAAGGAGCGTTGCCTGACTGCCGAGGTCATGGATTCGCTCACGCCTGGTCAAAACGTCATAAAGGTCGTGCTCGACGAATTGACCGAGCTTCTTGGCGGTCAGACAGCAGAACTCAAACTTGGAAGCCGTATCCCAGGCGTTGTCATGCTTGTGGGACTCCAAGGTTCGGGCAAGACGACGGCAGCGGCAAAGCTTGCCTATCGTCTGAAAAAGCAGGGCCATGTTCCGCTACTTGTTGCATGCGACGTATATCGTCCTGCTGCAGCCGATCAGTTGCAGGCGCTTGGCGATGAACAGGATGTTCGCGTATATCGTGGCGATGGAAAAGATCCCGTCAAAATCGCTACGGAAGGCGTACGTGACGCTATCGACAATCTTCGCGACGTGGTTATCGTTGACACGGCAGGCCGCCTGCATGTGGATGACGAGATGATGGACGAGGCTGTTGCCATTCGCGATGCCGTGCAGCCTGATCAGATTCTTATGGTTGTAGATGCGATGACCGGCCAGGATGTTGTAAACGTTGCTTCTGCGTTTGCGGAAAAGGTCGATTTCGACGGTGTCATCATGTCTAAAATGGATGGCGACGCCCGCGGTGGTGGTGCCCTCTCTATTTTGGAGGTTACGGGCAAGCCCATCGAGTTCATATCGGCCGGTGAAAAGCCCGATTCGCTCGAGGTGTTTCATCCGGACCGCATGGCAAAGCGTATTTTGGGCATGGGCGATGTCGTTTCGGTTATCGAGCGTGCTATCGAAGTCCAAGATCGGGAAATCGAGCAGGCAGAAGCCGAGCGTCTGGCAAAGGCGCAGTTTGATTTCAATGACTTTCTGGAAATTATCAATCAGACACGCAAAATGGGTGGAATCGGCAAGCTGGTGAGTGCGCTTCCCGGAGGCGATAAGGCCCTTAACGCGGGACAGGTCGACGAGCACGAGCTTGACCGTACCGAGGCGATTATCAATTCGATGACGGCAGAAGAACGACACAAGCCTTCGCTTATCAACGGTTCGCGCAGGCAACGTATTGCAAATGGGTGTGGATTATCGGTCCAACAGGTAAATCAGCTCATCAAGCGTTATAACGAGACACGCAAGCAGGTCAAGAAGCTCGCCTCTGCCTTCAATCAGCAGGGTGGTAAAAAAGGCAAGAAGGGCCATCGCCGCCGTATGCGTATTCCGGGAATGGGAAATATCGACCTCTCGAAGTTCGAGGATATGGTCTAAAAGTTTCCAACCATATTGATTCATTAGACAGGAAGGTGGCTTATAAGCCGCCTTCCTGCGCTTTTACCAGTCTAATGCAGAAAATCACCCATCTGGGTTACATGCATACATCGTTCAACACCCAAGGGTGAAATCGGTGAAAGTAACTATCGGGTGAGGGGTGAAAACTGCTGTCGGCTTACCTTGCAACCATGACATACCACTTCGGGTGAGTAGTCCGGAAGCGAAGTCAATCGAAAGGAAGCACGATGGCAGAAGAGAAGATGGCAACTGAGGTAGAAGAGAACCAGTTTGCATGGGGCGAAACGAACGGTAAAAAGTATCGTCGTGGGTCGCGTATGCCGCGCAAGTTGGATATGGGGATCGAGCCGGTTCCTGAGGCAGAAACCCCGAAGGTTCCTTGGAAGTGGGAAGAAGATGGCATGACAGTCATTCGTGGCACGGCGCGTAGCGCACCGGGTTGCCATAATGTTTGCGGCATTCTCTCCTATGTAAAAGACGGCAAGCTTGTAAAGGTTGAAGGCGACCCCGAAGACCCCTATAACCAGGGGCGTCTGTGCAGTCGTTGCTTGTGTATCCCCGACTATGTATATAGCGACGAGCGGCTTCAGTACCCTATGAAGCGCGCAAAAGATGACCGGGGCAAGGATAAGTTCGAGCGCATCAGCTGGGACGAGGCCTACGATATCATCGAAAAGAACTTTAAGGAAATCTCTGCAAAATATGGTCCCGAGACTATCGCGTGCTGTCAGGGCACCGGCCGCGATATCCATCAGATCACGCGTGTCAACGCCTCGCTGGGATCGCCCAACGAAGGTGTTCCGTATTTTGCAGGCAATTCCTGTTATTTGCCACGTATCGCGTCTATGGCTTGCATGATCGGCGATGCATGCGTCATGGATTGTTCGCAGTTCCTTCCCAAGCGTTACGATGATCCAGAATACGCTGTTCCCGAATACTGCATCATTTGGGGACATCAGCCCTTTTATTCCAACGCCGATGGGTTTTACGGCCATTGGATCATTGACTTGATGAAGCGCGGTATGAAGGTTGCGGTCGTCGATCCTCAGCTTACGTGGGTTGCCGCAAAGGCCGGCGCTGACTGGCTTCGCGTGCGTCCTGGCGGAGACGGCGCGCTTGCAATGGCGATGCTCAAGGTGATTTGCGATGAGGAACTCTACGATAAGGATTTCTGCGACAAGTGGGTCTATGGACTTGAGGCTGTCTGCGATCGCGTGAAAGAAATGGACCTTGATGATCTATGCGAAAAAGCATGGGTTCCCAAAGAGGATGTCATTCGCGTAGCGCGTACGTATGCGAAGGCAAAACCTGCGGCTATCCAGTGGGGCGTTGCGCTCGATCAGCAAACGGGCGGCCAGCAAGCGGCTCATGCCCTCGTTGCGCTGTGGTGTATCACCGGCAATCTTGATGTTCCCGGTGGCAATGTTATCGGTCGTGCATGCTGGGGTGTTGAGCAGCCAAACTGGACCGGCACATGGGGTTATGATGAACTGCTTACCGATGAACAGGCGGCAAAGCGCATTGGCATCGAAAGATATCCGATGTTTGCCGTGGGCTTCAAGAACATGTCTTCTAATGCGACTATTGAGGCGTGGCAGCGCGGTGAGGTGCCCATCCACGGCGCGTACTTCGCAACTAATAATTTCCTCGCGACGATGGGCGCTCAGGCAGAGACGCAGCTCGAGTGGTATAAGCAGATAGATTTCTGCGTCTTCCAGGATCTTTTCATGACTCCGACGATGATGGCGCTTGCCGATGTCGTTTTGCCTGCAGCTACTTACGAGGAACGCAATGGCTTTGGCGGTTTGAATCCTTATCGTATTTCCTGCATCAACAAGGCTATCGAGCCTGTTGGTGACACAAAGGCCGATAACACGATCTTCTTGGAACTTGGCAAGCGTCTTGCGCTTGATGAAAACAAAGATATCGCTTGGCCATGGGAAAATGTCGAGGAAATGTGGGATTACGCGCTTGAAGATGGCGGGTTTACCTGGGACGAGTTGCGCGAATCAACATGGAAGTATCCGAAGTTCGAATATCGCAAATATGAGAAGGGCCTGCTGAGAGGTGACGGTGGTCTTGGTTTCCAGACTGAAACCGGACGAGCAGAAATTTATTCGATGGTCTTTCATCACACGTCGTGGTCGGGGCTTGATCCGCTGCCGAGCTATGTCGAGCCGTTCGAGAGCCCGTATTCTGCACCTGAAGACCTTGGGGAGTATCCCTATATCGTGACGAGTGGCGCGCGCGTTCCGCACTTCTTTCATTCAGAGCAGCGTCAGATTCCCAAGCTGCGCAGCCTGCATCCAGAACCTTTGTGCTATATCCACCCCGACACCGCTGCTGTAAACGGCATCGAAGACGGTGACTGGATGTGGCTCGAGAACAAACACGGCAAAGCAAAATACAAAGCGTCGTTTAACGATACCTATGACCCGCGTGTCATGCAGTGCGAGCACGGCTGGTGGTTCCCCGAGCGCAAAGACCACGCAGAGGAAAACATCGAAAACGAGAGAAATGGCCTGTTTGGCGTCTTTGAGTCCAACATCAACAACCTTGTTCCCTTTGAGGCCGGCGTATCCGGGTTCGGGTCGAACTACAAGGCCATGATGTGCAAGATCTATAAAGCCGAAGACTAGGTCAGTACCAGGAAAGAAGGTTGAAGACAATGGCTTACAAGGGAATCTTGGTTGATGTGAATTATTGCACTGGCTGCGAAGCGTGTGTGCTGGCTTGCCAGCAAGAATGTGGCTACTCCGAGAAGGAGTTCGGGCTCAAGGTGCAAAAGCTTGGCCCATTGCACATCGATGAGGCGGCCAAGCATTATGAGTACGATTTCATCCCGCTGTTCACAGAATGGTGCGATGGCTGTGCAGATCGAGTTGCCAAGGGCAAACGCCCAAGCTGCGTGCAGCATTGCCAGGCTCAATGTCTCGAATACGGTGAAGTTACCGAGCTTGCCGCAAAGATCGATTCTACGAAAAAGATCCTGGTACCGCTGGCCGAGGCATAGGTCACTGCAATAAGAACAAGACCGGCGGCTCACTTGAAGGGAGAGCAAGGACATCTGGATAGACCGCCGGTTTCGTGGGGCGAATTTAGCCCTGCATCTAAATAGTTGAGTAAGAACCGATTTCGAAAGGATTGAAAAAAATGGCTTACAAGGTTATTGACGACAATATGCACTTTTTGCCAACTGATTTATTTACAAACGAGCATATCCTGAATGGCTTTCTGTATTCGGCGCCCATCACGCTGGGCGTGAAAGCGTATCTCGATAAGACGCCTGATGGCAAGAAACATCAGATTGTACTTGCCGACGATCATGGTGAGGAAATCCTCAATTACGTCGAGGGCGACTACACCTTAGATGCCAAGATCGGCGCCATGGACGAGGCGGGTGTCGATGTCTGCATGTTGCGCATGCCCGTGTGGCAGGAGTGGCTGCCGCTCGAGATCTGCAAGGAAG
>CAYSZR010000027.1:3931-18293 GCA_964435565.1 uncultured Coriobacteriaceae bacterium | reverse complement strand
TGCAGGTTTCCGCCGGCGCTCGCCGCTATGCGGGGCAGGGGTACATTATCAAGCTCATGGAGGCCGCCCTGGCCGAGAATGACCTGCCGGTCTGCCTGCACCTGGATCACGGCCAGAATTTCGAGATCTGCAAGGAAGTCAACAAACAGGCCGCCGAGATGTGCAAGGCCTCTGAGGGCAGGCTCGTTGCCAACGCCGTTGTTCCGCCCTGGGGGACCTCTGAAGATCTTGACGAGGTTAAGCGCTGCATCGAAGATTACGGCATGGTGGGCGTTCAGTTTGCTTGCTGCTATGGCAACAAGTTTTTGGACGATGAGCTGTTCAAGCCGTATATGAAATACCTGAATGACAATAAGATCCCGGCTGTCGTGCATCATACTCCCGGCCAAAATGCGTTTGAGAACTTCCATGAGTACACCGTGTTGCGCCGTGAGCTTGGGCGTGTTCATGCGCAGGCTGCAGCAGTCGGTCGTGAGCTCTATTCAGGCATGTTTGACGAATATCCCAATCTTATCTTCGTCCACACCATGTTCGGCGGTAACTGGTTTGCTCTCGATCACATCCTTGCCCCGCACACGAGCAAGAAATCAGAGGCCATGGATCGTTTGCAGGCTGGCATCACGAAGGAAGATTACGACCGTTACATGAAGAACAACATCTACTTCGATATGACTCACCCGATGTCGTGGGGCACCGATCAGCTCGAGTGTGCGGCAAAGGTATGCGGTGCTGATCATCTGCTCATGGGTTCATCTTTCCCGGTCTTTTACGAGTGGATGGCGAAGTCGGTTGCATCTATCGATGCAATGAATGTTTCCGATGAGGACAAAGCCCTTATGAAGGGCGGAAATGCCCAGCGTATTTTCGGTATCAAGTAACGCATTTCGCTTTTTATCGCATTGGCGGGGGCGGGCGTAGGAGAATTCCCGTCCCCTATCCCAAGGAGGATTTTCTATGAGTGCAACTGCAACGGCTGTCGCTTCGGCGAAGCCGCAAACAGAGGATATCAAGACCCCGAAATATGCATGGGTCGCTCTCGCACTGACGACGCTGTGCAGCATCGCTATCGTCGAGACCTGGTTTTGGCCTGTTGGCGTGACGTTTCCCAATATGTTTTCATGGTGGGGACAGAACTCCCCTGAAGTGATGGGTTTCATGAAGAGCGGCGGGTCTGCCTATATCATGGGCCTTACACCTATTGCTGCTATGATCATGGCTATCCCGACTTCGTGGATCGTGCGCAAATGGGGCGTCAAGATTGCCATCAGCGCAGGTATGATCGTCGCGATTCTTTCCGGTGCGGGCCAGGCGCTCTGCATTACGAATTCCGTTGCCTTCATCGTGTTTCGCTGCTTGTATGGCGCGGGCATTGCGATGACCGCCGTGTCCGGCCCGACCGCTGTGTCTATCTGGTTTCCTAATGCCACACGTGGTCGTGCAATGGGCATCTGGAGCTGCTGGGTTCCCATCGGCCTTATCATCATCAACAATGCGGGTACTGGCATCTATGGGATGCTCGGTTCGAGCTTGCCCAACTTCGTATGGTTCACCGTGGCGATACTCGTTATCGTTGAGGTGCTCTTCCTCGTTTTCTTTCGTCTGCCGCGTGCAGACGAAAGCTCGCAGGTCTCTGCAGAGCGTAAGCCTTTCAAAGAGATCATGCATTTCTTTAAGAGCCGTCAGCTCTGGTGCCTCATCATCGCGTTCATGATCTTTAATTTCATGAACTATAACTTCTCGACCTATCTCAAGACCTGGATGGCTGCAGATGCAGCAAGCGGTGGTCTGGGAATGGATGCAGCTCTTGCTGGCTTAGCAGCGGGCTTGATTACTGCATGCGGCATTCTTGCCCCAATCGGCGGAATTCTTTTGGATAAGACCCCGAAGGATAAGCAGTACCTGCTCGTTGTCGTAGGTGTTGCTGCGCTTACGGGCTGCTGCGTGTTCGCTTATCAGGCCAACACTGCATTCTTTGTCCTCTATATCGTACTGTTCTGCATTGGCAACATGCTTCTGAACGCTTGCTGCCGTCCGCTCGTCCCGAGTTTCCTGTTTAAGGGCGGAGCGACGGCGGTCGCCATGGGTCTGTCGTTCCTTACGTGTGCGCAGTATCTTGGCCAAGTCCCGATGAGCTTCATTATGGAGGCTATTGCAGGCGGCGCCGGAAACGTTGGGATGTTCGCGCAGGCAACGCTCATCGGTTTTGTGCCGGTCGGTATTGTTGGCATCATCCTTGCATTCCTTGTTAAGCCCTCATCGAAGGTCAAAACAGACGCGAATGCAGCCGCAGCTAAACCTGCAGCCGAATAACATGATTGAGCTCGGTATCCCGGTACGCGAAGCCAGCGTACCGGGATATGTTTTGCGTCGCTTCACCACATCATTAGATGAGGAGCAACAAACATGAGTGAACAGAAGCGTTTCGATGACAGACGACTTAACGACCCTGTTCCCAAACGGGCATGGGCGATTCTGGCCGTCACCTATCTTGCAAGTATCTGCGCACCGCTCGTCCAGTTCAAAATCCCCCCGCTTTCCAATTGGTTGTTCATGAATTTCGCATCCGTTGGTCTGGATAGCGCGACGTTTGGCCTATTGATGAGTACAATGGCGGTCATCGGCTGCGTCTTGGCCTTTCCTGCTGCATTCATCGTGCGTCGCTTGGGGCTGAAGGGAACTGTTCTTTTTTCCCTTGCGTGCCTAGGCATAGGATCGGCGATTGGCGCAATCGCTAACAGCATTCCGCTGCTTATGGCGAGTCGTTTCATAGAAGGCGTTGGCATCGGCCTGATCGGTGTCGCTGCGCCGGCGTGCGTGTCTGTTTGGTTTCCGCCCCGAAGGCGCGGTTTCGCGCTCGGCCTGTGGGCGACTTGGGTTCCCTTTGGTTGCGTTGCGATGTTCAATATCGCGCCTGCTATCGCAGGGGGCGATCCCGGTGCAAACCCGCTTGGCTGGACCAGCGTGTTTTGGTTCTGTGTGGCGATCTGCGCTGTTGCGTTCGTCTTGTTCGCTGTTGTCTTCAAGCTTCCCGAAGGAAAAAGCGGCGATATGGGCGTCGAGGGCGGTTTCCGAGATTCCCTTCCATATCTCAAGAACAAACACATCTGGTATCTCGGTATCGTGTTTTTCACGTTGTGTTTATCAACGCTTGCAATTGTAAATACGTTCTATCAGCAGTTCCTAACTGCTCCAAACCCGGTGGGCCTTGGTATGAGTGACCAGATGGGCGGTTCGGTCACATCCATCATGATGGCGTTTTCGCTCTTCTTCGCCCCGCTTTCCGGTTGGATTTCTGACAAGCTACGTCCGAATTCAAAGCGTTGGATTGCGTTCAGCGCTGCTGTCGCCTTGCTCGTCGCCGTGCCTTTTGGTTTTGTCACCGGAAGTGCTTCATTTCCGTGTCTTATCGTGTTTGTGATTTTGCAAGGCGCGGCTGGTGCGTTTGTGGCTGGGGGCTGTCGTCCGATGGCACCGATGATCATGGGCGGAACGGCAATGGGCGCTACGATGGGTATGGCCGTGTTGCAGTTTTGTCAGAACCTTGGACAAGCCATTGGATCACCAGTATTCGGTGTGCTTCTTCAGACGTTTGGCGGCGATTTCTTCATTGCTTCCATCATTATCCAAGTCCCCGTTCTTGTCGTTGGCGCAATCGCTGCATTCCTGATTAAGCCCTTTGCTAATGAGCATACCGAGTGCATTGACACGTCTGCAGAGGCTGCAAAGATGGCATCAAAGGCCTAGACGATCGATCGGATTGGGAAATGGGCTAGCGACGAAGCGCGCCGAGTAGTGTCTCAAGAGCTGCGAGGCCTGCACGTGCTTCGCGGGAGTCGAGTGAGGCGGCAAGGTCGCAGGCGGTGACGGCAACGGGCATCTCGGTATGCCCGGCTGTTGCAACATCGTCGGCCCATTCCCAAACGGTTTCGCTGGAGATGTGCAAAAGGACATTGCCAGCGATACCCTCGCGCAAACCGATATCTTTGCGCAATTCTTCAAGATCCTTGACTTCGATATATCCCTCAACCTCGTGTTCGTTTTTCGGCATGCCGAAGATATCGGGTCGTGCGCTGCTTTTGCCCGAAAGCATGATTTTCCCGCGCAGCTCGTTGAATCTATTTGTATCAACGAAAAAAGCATGCAAAGCAGCACGTTTACGGGCTTGCCAGACAAGGTCCGTAGCCTCGATGCGCTTGAGTTTATCGGTGATTCGCCGTTGCTGCTGACTGGTTAGCCAAGGCGTAGGTAACCCCGAAAGCATCCACAATGCGGCCCATGCGATTTTTGGGGAGAGGGGGCGCCCCTTTCCATGTCTGATTTGACGGTACGAACGAAGTGAATTTGGGTCGATTGCGAACGATCCCCCGACTTTCAGACCGTAGATGTCTCCTGCTGCGACCAACATGGCGACCTGGTGGGGAGTCACGCCAAGCTCTTCAGCTGCTTGAGATGAGCTAAGAAAGGGCATTTCAATATGATGACCTGTAGTTATACGACAATCCCTAGAACGGAATTTTCTATATAGAGTTTCATATATAGTAACACATATTACTATATATGAACGAATCCTTTGGCATTTGGATTATCGGCTTTCTACAATCATGGCAAGCAGCAAGTATGGCCTTTTACTCAGGGTTCGCGTATGGACAAAGGGGCTTGTGACGCTGCGCAATCGCAGGCAGACGTATGAAAAAACGTCAACCTCGCGCCGTATCGAGAGAGAGGTTTTTGGAAATGGCAGATTTCACCACGTGTCCCGTCAAGGCACCAGTCATCGGAAACGCAGGCTATTTGCGTTGGGTCCAGTTCTGCGAGAGCCGCTGCCCCCTATGTAATGATGCCGCGAAATGCCACACGAAGGCGGAAGATATCAGCTTCCCGCTGGACTCGCGCGAGATGGATCCCAAGCATGTCGACGAGGTCAAAGCCGCATGGGAGACATACGATAGCTTCTAGAAACAGCATCTGCATCAAGCAAAGATTGTATAGAAAGGGGTCTAAAAGAATGAGCGTACAAGAAGAGGACAAGATTTATTCTGGTTGGGGTGTTCTTAAGGGCTGGGAAGACACGGACAATCCCCCTTATGCCGCTATGCGCTATGACGACACCACGAATTGGGAAACTGTCTGCGATGCCTGCGGAGCGGTGGTCGCGCATGACCTTCCTTACCGAGACGCGGTTTATGAAGGTCAGAAACTCGTCAATAAGTACTGCCCTTCATGTGGCAAGTATTTGCCGACGTTCACGTATCGCCAGAAGTAAGAAGCGTAAGCATGTATGTATGGGCGCTTCGGTCTGCGGGGCGCCCACCCACCCGAAAGGCTCACATAAATGGTTCAGCTGATTGAAAGTACGACGGTTTCCAAGACGGGAGATGTGCGTGGCAATCATGACGGCATTGTCGTCAACGAGAACTATATTGCCGTTATCGATGCCTACCAGGCGCGTGGGTGGCGTGCATGGGATGGAAAGCCAGCTGGTATTTTCGCGAAGGATAGTATCGTTTCAGAATTCGATGCGTTGCCGGCTGGTCTGTCTGCAACTGATGCCGTTCAAGTGCTAGAGGAACAGCTCCAGGTGCAGTCGGCACGTGCGGTGGAGAGCATGGATGATGCAGAGGTTATTTCATATCCGATGGCGCGACTGCTTGTCTATTCTGTTGCGCTCGGACAGATATGGCGTCTTGGAGACAGTCCTTTTGTCGTCGACGGAGAACTCCATCGCAGCATGTCTCAAGCTCTTCAAGAGGCGGTGAAGAAACGCTGCGAGGTCATGGATCATTTTCTCAAGAACGTGCGGAGTGACCTGAAAGATCTAGTAAATAACGATTACGGCAGAAGCGCGGCAATGGATCTTATAGTTGCTGAAGAACACCGGGTGGATGGCGTGGAGGTTCTTTCCGGTCGTCCCAACGTTGATATGGATATGCTGCTTTCGAATATCGAGGTTTTTACCGTGGAAAAGGGCCAAGAGGTGATCTTGGCAACGGACGGGTTTCCGCATATTTTGCCAACGCTTGATGAGTCAGAAGATTGGCTTGCCGCGCAGAGAGCTCGTGACCCGTTGTTTATCAAGGACTTTCAATCATTGCGTGGCGCCAGCGATGACGAAGCCGGGTACGACGATCGGAGCTATGTTCGTTTCATCGTCGCATAGTCTAATCGGAGCTCTAAAGCCCGAAGCTGTGAAACGATGAGCAGAGGGCAGCATATTGAAGAATTGCGCACATGAAAGGCTTGAAATCATGACAAATGATACCCAGAAAGCAGTTTCGGAAGCACAGCGCACAAAGCATGTGCCTCTTCCTGTCTACGAGCTCGATTCCTATGAGCCTGTTGAGTTTACGATGCCGATAGTGCAGGTTGGTGAAGACCAGATCGATGCGAGGATTAGGGACATCGTTGAAAGGATGTCTGCTGATTTTGTTCCGACGTCACGCGCGGACCTAGGGGAAGATGATCATTGCGAAATCGATCTCGAGGTCTTCGATTCGAGTGGCAAGCCAATCGAGAATCTGTGCTCGAAAAATTGGCTGTATTCTGTGGGGGAGGGCCTTATGCCTTCCGGGTTCGATGAGGGTATTCATGGCATGAAAGTGGGCGAGACACGATCGTTTACGTTTAACGCGCCTGACCTCAATGCGGCAGATGGTGTCGAGGGCGAATATACGGCTAAAGTCACGCTTGATACTGTTATGGATCGAGCAATGCCTGAAATTACAGACGAATGGGTGGCGCGTTATATGCCGATTTATCCGTCGGCAAAGGCATTTCGTGCATACGTACGTAACGAGCTCGAGAACGAGGCTCAAAGAATGCAGGAGTCAGAGCGCCTTTCGTATGCGGCAAGCGCTTTGGCGCAGCGTTTCAATGAGAAAATCGACGATATTCATTATGAGAAGATGCGCTCGGACATGCTTGCAGGATATGAGGCGCAGGCTCGTTCGGAGGGACTGGATCTTGATGGGTGGATCGAGAAGCAGAGTCTCGATAAGCAGCAGTTCACCATGATGATGATGTTCCAAGTTCGCGATATGCTTAAAACCGGGTTTTCACTCGATGCATGGGCTCGCCATTACGGCATACTGCCCACTGAAGATGACCTGGAAGAGTTCGCTTCCATGATGTCTCCCCAGGGAAAAGCGGCCGACTTGCTGGCGCACCTGGAGAAAAATAGTTCTGAGAAGGAATCATTCATGCTCGCCGCGCGTCGGTATACGGCAAACAAGGATCTTGCTAAGAAAGCTATTGTCCATACGGCGTGACGACTCTTGCCGTGTGAATAGATCGGCGATAACCACACGGGGAGCTTATCGCATTTGTCCGAGGAGGAAATATGGACACGATGCATATGAGAGAGTTTCTGACGCTGGTAAAACAGGGTAGTTTCACGAAGGCGGCTGAAACGCTTTATATATCGCAGCCAACGTTGACGCGGCATATGAATGCGCTCGAGCATGAGCTTGGCTGTTTGCTTATCGAACGCGATAGCCGCTCGTTCGAGCTGACTGCATATGGAAAGCTCGTGGTAGATGCATTTCGCCGGATTTTGTCTGAATATCAAAACCTTGTCTACGATATAGAACAAGCCTCTGATCATGCTGGTTCAGACCTGATAATCGGTATGCTCTATTATGGCGTAAGCGCATACTATGGTTATCCGCTGCTTCAGGAATTCTCTCTTCGAAACCCCCATGTGCATATCTCGACCTTGGCTTCTCAATCAGGACAGGTATATCGAAATGTAAAACGTGGGGTCATCGATGTCGCATTGACCATCACTGATGAAACAGTGAACGACGAACTGGAACGCTGGCCAATTGCGCGGATTCCGCTCTATGCATTTATGCAGACAGATCACCCGTTGGCATCGCGTGATTGTCTTTCTCTTGAGGAACTCGCCGAGCAACCCATCGTCGTTAACCGCTATTCGAAGGATATGGCAACGAATGTCGAGAAGCTTTTTTCTGCCCATGGAATTCAATTGACGCATATCGTTGCCTGCAATCATATCGACGAGTTGCTTATGACCATCGCGGCATCTGAAGGAATCTTTATTGGAAGCATGCTGCTCACTGCGATTCCCCAGCAGCACCATGTGTTCATACCGATAGAAGCTGAGGATTTTCAGATCGAGATCGCGCTTGTCTGGCGCGGGGGCAATCCAAACCCTGCTATTTCGAAGCTTGTCGAAGCGTCACGGCATATCCGCCTTCCTCAGATGTGAGTGCGTAGGCTGGCGTCTATACGGAATGTGCATTGATGCGGGCAATCCCTGTATCGCGAAGCCGCCTGATTGTGATTTACAGTTGATATGCCTCAATTGCAGGGGCTGCCAATATCCAAGGAGGAACATCATGTCAGAAGAAACTGCCGTGGCTAAACTCGAGGAACGCGAGCAACGCATCTTCGACGCTGTTGCACTGAAGGAACCTGACAGGGTGCCGATTCTTTCTCCTACGACAAACCAATACGCCTTCATGCGCAAGGGACATACGATGGCGCAGATTACATATGATACGGACATGGCTATCAATGATATCCGTGATTTTCTGATGACATATGAACCGGATACAGGTTTTGGCTGCGGATCGTGTTTCGAGGGATATGGCCCTATGCTCGAGCTTTCTGATTGCAGATGCTATCTATGGGCAGGTATGCCAGGTGACAGGTGTCCCGAGAATTCCATTCAGCAATTCATTGAATTTCCAACGCTCGAAGATGATGAGCTTGAGGAATTTACAAAGGACCGTAGCTGGGTCATGCTCACAAAAATCCTTCCCCGTGCGTATGGTGTCTTCGAACCCATGGCAAAAGTAAACCTTGGAAGTGCGTTTTTCCCGAAACTCGGCTATGAAGGAATCGCGTTTACCGCTGCGCAACCCGAAGTAGTCGAGATGCATGAAAAGCTCGGTAAGCTAGCTGGCCTATGGGGCATGTATTATGGAAAGACAGGGGCCTTTGCACAAGAGATCGAGCAAATGGGGTTTCCTTGCATGAGCGGCAAACCAGGCATGGTTCCCTTTGATTGGTACTCGAATTTTATTCGCGGCACGATGAATGCGTCGATTGATCTGATCGAATCACCCGAAGAGGTAGAAAGAGTGCTTTCGGCAATCGTTGATTATGGCATTGCCGATATCAAATGGGACAAACCGCGCAAAGGACGTTTTCATTACATCTTCATGCATAAGGGTATGGACACGTTTCTTTCCCAGGAACAGTACGAAGATTTTTATTGGAAGTACTATATGCCGCAGATCGATGCGATGCTTGAAAACGGGGAGATCCCTTACATATTCACCGAGGGTCCTTATAATTCACGCTTCGAATTCTTAAAGCAGTTGCCAGCGGGAAAGTGCGTTGTGCATTTTGAAGATGTTGATATGGCGCGCGCGAAGAGGGAACTCGAAGGAATCGCATGCATCGCCGGAAATTATCCATATCAGCTCTTGAAGAACGGCACAAGAGAAGAGGTCGCCGAGGCGGCAAAGAAATTGCTTGATACGATGGCGCCTGGTGGCGGCTACATGTTTGACTTGGATGGCGGCATGTACGATTTGCCTGAAGAGAACCTAGAAGCATTGTATGACGTCATTCGTACGCAAGGCGTCTATTAGGCACTTGCTGCAACGATGAATATGGCGGCGGTCCAACAGGATCGCCGCCATATTTGTTTACTTTTTCTTCAACGGGCTTTCTTTGCTGGGCCTGATGAAGAACGCGATAACGAGCATGACGACAGAGAGTGGGACGATGGTCTGTAGACAGGCGTCCCAATAGGTTATACCGGCGTCGATGAGCCCGCCGTAGACTCTGCTAAAGCAATTGCCTATGCATTGTGCAAATTGCAGCACGGCCATGCCCATCGTAGCGGCCATTGCGCTTTGATTCATGATAGCGGGCGCAAGTGGACGCAGGCCGCCGCCGCCAAGGCCAGCGCAGATGCCCATGAGTACGATACCTACCCAAAGGAGGGCTTCAGATTGCGTCTGGAAGATCAGATAGAAGCAGAATAAATAGATGACCGCAACGGAAATCGGTGTGATTCGTTTGAGATTATGTGGCAAGCGTGCTGTAAGTGCACCGCCCGCCGGATTTGCGACAAGCCCGATAGTCGTGACGACAGCAAGGCCAAGGCCGGCAGTTCCAGCGTCCCAGCCAAACCCCGGCGGTACTGCGTTGGGGGCAGTCTGGAGGAAGTTTGGTAGATAGGTGTTGACGATGCCCGTTTGGCCTGCGATGAAGATTGCGAAGACGATGAAGAGGAACCAGATATTGCGGTTTTTGAGCAACGCCATACATTCCTTGAAGTTGCCTTCGACATTGTAATCAGCACGCTGGTCGTCGGGCACGCGGAAGAAAATCATAAACAATATGAGTGCCACTATGGTGAATATGATCACGAACAGGAAGACGCCCTGCCATCCAGAGGTCTGCGACAACTGTGGGCAGACGATGGAATCGAGGGTGATAGAGAGCGGAACCCAAGTGCACCACAGCCCGAGCATAACGCCACGGGTCTTGTCTGGAAACCAGATGGTGATGAGTGTAGGCGCGGCAACGCCCACGAGTGCGATGCCAAGCCCTTCGATGAAGCGGCCGATATAGAGGCCCTCGATACTCGTGCCCATTGCAAGTGGTATCGCGCCTCCGAGTATGACGCCGATAGCGGAAAGAAACACTGTCCAGCGCAAGCCGATCTTGCGGCAGATAAATGCTGCGGGGAATGCTAAAACGATACCGATGATGGAGACAATGGTCATGAGCATGCCAAATCCGGCAGCATCCATCATGAATCCACCGGCAGGACTGGCGCCTGGCACGTAGATGAACTCCAGAGGCATGGATACGAGTTTGAACTGGCCAAGCGGAGCTGCAAAACTGACAAGATACGTGACGATCCAGACGACCCAGGCATAGCGTGGCGTTTTCTCGGCATTGGCGGTGATGGAAGATTCAATGGTAGGCCGCGGCTCGCGGTCAGACCTATCCCTTTCGACTTTATTTTCCTCCATAAAAGACCACACCCTTTTTTGTGGTTGAAGGTACAGATACAGACGTTCCGGTTATTTGAGGCGTTGAAATCTCATTGATTCTCGAGTGGAACTTGGCGAACTTCCCATTTCATCGGATCGCACGGGGGCGTACCGACGCCGCAGCCGCATCTGCAGCCAGGAGCGACGCATTTGTCCCAGTAATTACGATCCGTTTGGTATACCCATTGGATTTCATCAAGTGTGCCGGAAATGGTGTACCACCAATTCATGTTCGGGCCGTAATGAGAGAAGCGCCCGTCTGTGGCGGGTTGTTCGCATACTGTGCAGAAAATCTCGACGGCTCCTTCGCCTTCGGGTTTCTTTTTGGTGGAATTATCTGGGGCGATTGCTTGTTCGGGAGGAATAGAACCCCCGTTATCTTTAGACTTCACGTCCTCAAGCGCGATCATGGACGGTCCTTTCTCGGTTGTGTTGCGTTGTCGGTAGTCCCAGATTTACCTGGGGCTTTTGGTATCTTGTGCCCGCATACTTCGCAAGCACATGCGTCTGAAACGTTTTTATGCCCGCATAACGGGCATATGCCATCTTCTGCAAGCGGCCGGGAATCGACTGTGCTGCAACGACCGCACTGTATGCAGATTCGTGTATAACCGCCGCACATTTCAGGCCCTTCGTATTGATCCGCGATAGGCTGGACAGGCATACACGTCGCCCGGCCTACCGCGGATACAGGTTTCAGACGCTATTTCTCAACGCAGCCGGCTTTCGGGACGAACAAAACGTATTTCGTCGAGGCATTTGCCATCTTTTTTGCTAGATCGACTACATCGCCGTATTCCATGCACAGTGATTGGCAGTGCTTGACGCATGTAGGCTTCTTGCCCTTTTCCAGACGTTCGGCACAGAGATTGCATTCGTCGGTTGGGATGGGAACGCAGTCGTTTTGCCAGACTTTCTTTTCAATTTCCCAGGGGCCGACCTCGGTCATCTTAATGCCCCAGTGACCTTGTGGAATGCCATGTTCGACATTGCAGGCCATCTCACAGGAATGGCAGCCTGTGCAATACTCGTAGTTGATTAAAAGACCCTGAGCGTTTTCAGCCATGATTAATCCTCCATCTCTGCCGCATAGGTGAAGTTGCGGAAAGATCCCGGTGCCGTGCGGTCTTCGGGTGTTTCGGGTTTGGGCAGCGGAATTTCCTCGGGATTGCAGGGAACGACGCGGCACAGATAGCACTTACCCTCATTGCCAAAGCCGGTTGCACCACATGAAGATGGTAAGGTCATGTTGATGTTCGAAGCATACGTGCCGAAGCAACCATCACCGCGGTCTTCCGGGTCGGCTTCGGGGAACCACCAACCATGGTCGGCCATGATCATGCGCGGACTGATGATTTCGGTTATATGTGCTGTCAAACGCGCACGGCCCATTGGAGTCTCGATCCAGCACCATTGGCCATCGACAATGCCGAGCTCCTGTGCTTTTGTCGGATGGATCTCGAACCAGGGGTCCGGATGCATTGCACGTAGACGTGGGATTTGCCGGTGTTCGGAATGGAACGACGCATAATGTCGAGCGCCGGTCATGAATACGAACGGGTATTCCTTATAGAGCTCGGGTTGGCTATATGGGCTCATCGGAGGCTCTTCGAAATAGGGGAGTGGCTTTTCGCCCCATTGTTGCAAAAGCAACGAATACAGTTCGATTCGTCCCGTGATGGTGTTGAAGCCCAACTGCCCATCGGGGCGTTGCTCGCCCTTTTCATACTTGCGATAATGGAATTCAGGGTATATCCAGTTGAGTTTGCGGCTGTCGTCATAGGTAATACCGGCTTCTTTTATAAGGAAGCTAAAATATTCCTCGAGGGTTTCACCGGGCCATAGGTCTTTGTTCCAACGACGGCCAAGCTCCCAGTCGATCTGGAAGTCGTCTTTTGCCTCGCCCATTGGCTCACATGCCTTGTTCGTATTCTGGATGTAGTACCAGACCGAGCGCAGGCCTTCGCGTTCCGGGTAGAAGTTGAGAGGTAAGACGATATCGCAGGTCGCCATCAGCGTCGGAGTCATGTAGCAATCGACGCCAACGTTGATCTCGCAGTTGAGCAAGCCTTTTTCAATGCGAGTCTTGGGCTGCATACCAGTGCAGGAAAGCGGGTTGGTGGATTGGATCCAGGCGCCGCGTATCTTGTAGGGACGTCCAGTGACCAGCTGGTCAATCATAGAGTCGGCCTGGCATTGCACCATGCCCGAATTCGTGATCATCTGGAAACCAGAACCGATACGCTCCATTTCCTGTTTTGGAGTGAAAACTTCTTTGGGGTCAGGTGGGAGCCAGACTTCAGTGTTATAGGGATCGTGAACCGTGATCATACCGCCGGGTATATCAATCTGGCCAGTGATACACCAAAGGTTGCAAAGTGCCTGCGAAGCTGTGATGCACTGGAGGTTCATATCGATAGCAAGTCCCCATTGGACCGCCGTTGGCTTTTCGGCCATATATTTTGCTGCGGCAATGACGTCTTCTTTGTCGAGCCAGCATGTTTCGGCGGCACGATCGACGGTATATTCCTTACAAGCCTGTGCATATTCATCGAATCCGTAGCACCATTTATCAACGAAATCGTGATCGTAAAGATCGTTTTCGATGATGTAGTTGGCCATTGCCAAAGCGAGCATCGAATCGGTACCGGGGCGTAGATTTACCCAGAGATCTGCCTTTGTTGCCAGCCATGAAGCGCGCGGGTCGATGACGATGAGCTTGCTTCCGCGCTTCATGCAGTCGACGACCCAGTGGCCAAGATTGCCATCAGCGTTTGCGACAAGCGGGTTGTTGCCCCAGATGAAGATGTTTTTCGGGGCGACCCATTCGGGGTCATCGTAGCGGTCGTAGAATTGCATGGAAAAGTCAGGGCAGGTATAGCAACCTTGAATCGTGTTTGCGGCTGCGACGCGTGGGACGTAGCACGCGTTGCCAGACCAGAAATACGAATACTGGATAGAGCCAAGCGCATAGCCAAGGCGCGCATTGATAGGCGGCGTTACGCGTCCCGTACCTGATGCGAAGATAATCGACTTTCCGCCGTATTCATCGCGGATCTTTGTAAACTTCTCGTCGATAAGGTCGTAAGCCTCATCCCAGGTGATGCGTTCCCATTTATCTGCCTTGCCGCGATTCTGATCTCGCGCGGAAAGCCAAAGACAACGCTTCTGGTTTCTATTCTGTTCGGATTTTTTGACGCGTTGTCGATCCAGCTTCAGGCGCTGAACATCCCAACGCAGTTCCTGTTCATGCTGCCCTACGTCATGGCAATCCTTACGCTTTCGCTCATGGATTCCATGGTAAGAAAAAAGCGGCGTGAAAC
>CAYSZR010000027.1:0-3921 GCA_964435565.1 uncultured Coriobacteriaceae bacterium | reverse complement strand
GATATTTTGGATCGCGCTTCATAGGGTAGAGCAGACGGTCGGGATGATAGATAGATTCGGCAAGATCAAGGCAGCGAGAACAGAGGCGCCCTTGATAGTACGGATTTTCCTCGTCGCCTTCTACTTTGATGAACTTACCGGTCTTTTTGTCCGTGTAGATGATGACGCCACAGCCATCGTGACAGCCAGGTGCCGACCAAGCTGCCGATCGCGTGCAGATCATTCCATCTTCTTCCCATTGCCAGGGAAGGTCGCCGCCCGTGTACATAACAGGCGGTTCGTTGAAGAATGACGGACGCACTTCCTTTGACTCGTCACTGTCGTGCGATATGTCGATTTTCTTCGTCACGTTGCACCACTTTCTTCCTCGAATCTTGATAGGACTCTTTACGTTCGCGCGATGTATGCTCGCGCGCAGTGCAGGAGCCTTTTTTGGCCACGTGCATCGCCCCTCCCTGAAGCGCTTCGGGCTCGCTGCATGAGCTATGAAAAGTGTATGAAAGAGGGGACCGGGCCATGTACCGATATGAGGTCGAGATGAGGTGTTTGATGCGGCGCGTAGGATGTCTCGTACGTAAAATATGATGCACTGAGCTGGGTAATCGTGCCCATGGGCGTTCTCTGGTCAATCAGAGATTGATGTTTGTCAGCGTATTGCCGCAAGCTAAAAGGTTGAGGTGGAATTACTGCTTACGTGGCGGAAAAAATCCGAGTAGAATACGCAACGAGAGATACCGGATTCTTCGAGAGAGTGACGTTCTTTCCGCTGGTTGCAGCAGTCATGCATCCCGCTGGAGAGCTTGGGCGAACTTCTTGGCGTGCTCCTTCGTGTCCGGTGCAATCGGAGAGATCCGCAATGGCCCACAAATCGCTCGGCTTTATGCAGCTGACTATCGTAGTTGGCTATAGCATGTTCTATGCGTTCTATCTCATCACATTTTTTGGCGCTTTTGTCGAATTCCCCCATGGATATGACTTCGCGTTGGGCCATCTTGGCCAGGTTGTCTACTATATCGGCGTTGTTATAGGGGTTTGTGTCATGCTTGCGCGGTTTCGGCGCCGTGATTCAAGTGAACTTGTGAAGATGCGTTTCTTTGCGCCCTGTGCGCTTGTTGCAAGTTTGCCTTTGCCTGTCTGCATGCTTCTGGACGCGTTCGGTGTGCAACTTGGATTGCCTGTGATATATGCCGCATGCCTGGCGGAGGGATTCTCGATATCGGGAGGCTTTGCGTTTTGGGACGATCTGACCAGACGAGGACGTTTCAGGCGCAACTGGTTTTCACATGGCGTTGTCTTTGCTTTAGGCGGTGCTGTTTTTCTTGCGTGTACGTTCGCATCGTCATTTGCGGTTCTTGGCGAGACGTGCATTATCTTGTTCCTAGGATCATTTTCTCTGCTTGCCTTCATCGATCGGCGTGCTGAGAAGAGCCCTGATTATTCTGTTTCTGCGGCAGTTGAGAATTTTTCAAATTCACGCCATCTCGATATCGTTGCGGTGGCAGTTACCGCTGTGTTTGGCTTTGCTTTCGTCGGAGTTTATCGGTATGGCGGAAACGTCGTCTTTGCCGCTATGGCCGCTGCGATAGTCATAGACTTTGCGCTTACCTTGCACGTGGGCAAAACGCATGTTCTTCCATTCGTGGGGACTTTGCGCATTGCATCTTTGCTTGTCGCCATAGCACTTATATCAATTGCGGCATTCGACGGGATAATCCGCGTCGTTGCGCTGAGCGCGATTGTCGTGGTCTGGATGGCGTACAGGACACTGAACGGCGGGTCTTTGATGGAGCTTTCGCTTTCAAGAAGGCTTTCGCTGCATTACACCGAAGCTCGGGGGAAGCTGGCGAGCAATATCGGATTTGCGATGGGTTTGGCATTTGGAATCTTGATACCAGATATTGTCAGTTTTGACCTGCCTGCTTCGGGCGTGAATTCATATATGTCTCTTGCTGCCGCTGTTGTGGTTGTTGCGGCCGCTATTTTATTGCTTCCGTTTGACAATGAAGCTGTCGTTTCGGGCATACGCACTCTTGCGCCCACTCAATCGATCGAATTCGAGGGGATTGTACGCGACGAAGCAGATTCTGACCTGGTAAGGCTTATCGAGAGATACCGGTTGTCTCCACGCGAACGTGAAGTCCTGTCCTATCTTGTCGCCGGCAGGAATGCAAAGCACATAGGCGAGCGACTCTATATCTCTGAAAGCACAGCGAAGACTCATATTGCGAATATCTATCGCAAAACAGACGTTCATTCGCAGCAGCAGCTTCTTGACCTTATTGAAGACATGCGCGATGAGGCTTTTGCAGATGGCAATCGGGTACGTGCGAAAAGGAGCCGATAAGATGAATATGGAAAAGCACACGACGGTTGGTGTGATGGAGCTTCTGATCATCGCGGGATTTGCCGCGCTTTATGCATGGTATTTCATGATCGTCATTGGGTTCCCTGCGTTTTTTCCTGTAGAGGGGCCTGAACTGACGCGGCGATTAATACAGCTTGCCTGTCTTGTCGGTCTGGTTATTGGGAGTTTCGGTACGCTGCGGCGTCCGAAAAGCTTCGAGAAACAAGCGTATTCGAGGTTCAAGACAGTGTTGTGGGGGCTCGTGAGCTGTAGTATGCCCGTTCTTATCATTCTTGACGCAATTGGCGCGTATGTACACCCTGTGCTTGCTGGAACATGTGGGGTTGCTTCAGGCCTTGCGGCTGGGTACTTCTTCGTTGGGTGGGAGAACCTGAGCGCATACGGCCGTCTGCGTGACACGCTTTCCTCTGTGGGAATTGCCATGGCGGCTGGCTGTGGGCTGTTCGCATTAATCTTTATTGGGATGACGGCGGTTATGCAGGGCGCCATGACGATTGTTATGGTTCTTTTCAGCACAGGCGCATATTATGCCGTTAGCATTCGTCGTTTTCCAAAGAACAAAGCGAAGGCAAAGAAGGAGATCTCGAAGGGTCAGGAAGCGCTGAAAGACCCCGACTTTGGAATTGACGAAAAGTCGATGCGGCATTCATTTAATCTGCGTCTGTCAGCGTTGTTTTTTATCGTGAATGTGCCGCTTGGGTTTGCACTCCCGATCATCTATCTCGTTGTTGGGCAATCATTCGTGTTTGTGCTCTGTTTTTGTCTGGCGGTGCTTATCGTCTTCGTTGCGGGGGCGCATATAGTAAAGAAGGATATCTCCTTCATTGCGTTGCTGCGCTCGACAGTTATCGTATGTACGCTCACGCTCATTGCGTTTGCCGTCATTCCCGATGTGTCGTTGTATTGTCTGGCGGTGCTCATGGCAACTTGGTTCATTCTCAGGTTGGCACATTGCGGTACGCTTATTCGGCTGACCAGCGTGCAGCGGCAGATGTATCCTGCGTTTCTGACTGCTCGCGCAAAACTTCCCGGTTATCTTGGGTTTGTGGCAGGCTTCGGCATTGCTCTTGCGTTTTCAGGTGCGGGAATTGCGATGCTTTCGACAGTCGGACTGGGTATCGTCGCACTGCTTGTGACTGGCTCGCTTGTGCTCCTGCCGTTTTCTGCGAATTATTCCAAACAACTCGAAGCGGTTCCTGCTCTAGTCGTGAGCTCTTCTATGAGTGGCGAGGGTGTAGAGCGTGCAAAGTGCGCTGAGCTCGCCGTCAGATACAATCTGTCTCCTCGTGAAGAAGAGGTTCTCTTCTATATCGTGAAGGGGCGAAACGCTCGCTACATTGCAGACAAACTCGTTATTTCCGAAAGCACGGCCAAGACTCATATCCATAACATTTATAAGAAGTCCGGCATACACTCGCAGCAGAGGTTCATCGGTATGATGGACGAGGCAATGTAGCGCACCCTTTGGTATCGCAACGCGTGGATGACGCCATGAGCAGGGATTTCAACCTTTTAGATTGAGGGTGCGTCTAGACCTCAAACGCATAGTGCGAATG
>CAYSZR010000026.1:24296-26702 GCA_964435565.1 uncultured Coriobacteriaceae bacterium | reverse complement strand
GTAGCTCGCGCCCTTCTTGCCACAGACGATGACGTCGGTCTTGACTCCCGCGGCTTCGTTTTCCGCACGGTAACGATCGACCATACGGAAAACGTAGCTGTTGAAACCACCTGCAAGGCCGCGGTCGGAAACCACGACAATGGCGATGGCGGCCTTCTTTTCCTGATGCTCTTCCAAGAGCGGATGCTCGACCGACAGCGAATGTGCTGCCACACCGGCAAGCGTCTTGGCCATAGCCTCGGCATACGGGGTCGCGGCCACGATGCGCTCAGTCGCATGACGAATCTTGGCAGTCGCGACCATTTCCATGGTGCGCGTGATCTGCTTCGTGCTCTGTACAGAGCCGATCCGTCGTTTTATATCGCGAAGACTGGGCATACGCTAACCTCTATTTCTTCCCAATGATGAAGCTCTGCTTGAAGGTCGTCATAGCCTCGGTGAGCTCATCTTTCAAAGCATCGTTGAGCTTACCTTCCTTGGCGATGCGCTCTTTAAGGTCGTTGCGGACCGTATGCATGTACTCCACGAGACCGTCGCGGAAGCGCAGCGTATCGGAAACAGGCATACCATCGAGGAATCCCTGGTCACCGGCAAAGATGGCGACAACCTGATCCTCAACGTCCATAGCGGAATAACGACCCTGCTTGAGGAGCTCGGTCATACGAGCGCCACGTGAAAGCTGCTGCTGCGTAGCCTTGTCAAGATCGCTGCCGAACTGAGCGAATGCCTGCAGCTCGCGATAGGCAGCCAAATCAAGACGCAGCGTACCTGCGACCTGCTTCATAGCCTTGACCTGTGCAGAACCACCGACGCGGGATACCGAGATACCGACATTGACCGCCGGGCGCTGGCCCTGGAAAAACAGGTCGGACTGCAGGAATATCTGACCATCGGTGATGGAGATGACGTTGGTCGGGATGTAAGCCGAGACGTCGCCGCCTTGTGTTTCGATGATAGGCAGTGCGGTCAGAGAACCGGCACCGTTCTTGTCGCTCATCTTTACCGCGCGCTCGAGCAAACGAGAGTGCAAATAGAAGACGTCGCCAGGATAGGCTTCGCGTCCCGGCGGGCGACGCAGAGTCAAAGACATCTGACGATAGGCGACGGCCTGTTTGGAAAGGTCGTCGTATACGCAGAGGACATGACGTCCCGGATTGGTAGCGCTCGCGGGCTGGCCGTCATCGCCGTTGTACATGAAGAACTCACCCATTGCAGCACCGGCCATAGGCGCGATGTACTGCAGCGGTGCAGATGCGGATGCCGGCGCGGACACGACGATCGTGTAATCGAGGGCACCATGGCTCTCGAGCGTCTCCACAACGGTCGCGACCGTGGAGGCCTTCTGACCGATGGCGACATAGATGCAGATCATGTCCTTGCCTTTTTGATTGATGATGGTGTCGACGCCGATGGCGGTCTTGCCCGTCTGACGGTCACCAATAATCAACTCGCGCTGGCCACGCCCAATGGGAATCATCGCGTCAATGGCAATGAGACCGGTCTGCACAGGCTCGTGTACAGGCTGGCGCTCGATAACGCCAGGTGCGCGAAACTCGATGGGACGATGGCCTTCGGCCTCGATGGGGCCTTTGCCGTCAACAGGGATACCCAGCGGGTTGACCACGCGACCAAGCAGGCCTTTGCCACAGGGAACTTCCATAGTACGGCCCGTTGTGTGGACCTCGTCATTTTCCTTGATAAGATCGGCCTGGCCCAAGAGAACTGCGCCAACTTCATCTTCTTCAAGGTTCTGGGCAAGACCGTACACGGTCGTGCCATCAGAGGCGACGAACTCGAGCAGTTCGCCTGCCATGGCGTTCTTCAAGCCGTTGATACGTGCGATGCCGTCGCCGACCTGCACTACCGAACCAAACTCAACGGTCTCGACATTGGCCTGCAACTTAGCAAGCTTATCGCGCAGAATCTGATCAATCTCATTTGCGGTAATTTCCGCCATTTACCTCTCACCTCCAGTCGATATTGAGGAGAGCTCGGTGCGAACCTTCTCGAGCCGCGTTGCAACGCAGCAATCGACACGCCTTCCATTTGCTCTCGCGTTTATACCGCCAAGCAGCCAAGAGTCAACATGCTCACGGAGCACGACGTCTTTGCCAAACTGAGCGGCGAATTTTGTCCTGATCTTGTCGCGTAATTCGTCATCAAGCTCGATAACGGTAGCGACATCCATAATGATGACGTTGTTCTTATCTTGAACCGTCTGGTCGTACTGCTCGGCCACGCGCGGCAACAAGGCAACGTCGTGTCGTTCAGCCATGACCGTGATGAACATCGTCATCTCATCGCTGAATTCCTTGAAAATCTCACCGATAACGGTCGCTCGGGTCTGATCGTCAATGGAGTCATTCGCAAGCACGTCCCTTAAACCAGGGTGCAAGCGCACGACTT
>CAYSZR010000026.1:0-24286 GCA_964435565.1 uncultured Coriobacteriaceae bacterium | reverse complement strand
GCACTTTGAGCACCTTGATGTTCTGTTTTGAGTCGACTTTCTTCATCTCCTCGAGCTGCGCGGAAATCTCATAAACCGTATTCGTCGCCTCGCCCAGTTCAACCAGGGTCTCGGTATACGCCTTGATTTCCTCTTTGACGAGCAAACGATTCTTAGGCATTGAGACTACCTATCTCTTCGATGCTCCGCTCGATAAGCTTGCGGTGTTCTGCGTCGCTGAAGTCTTCCTTCACGACGCGTGCCATGGCGGCGACCGCGATGTCTGCTACAGAGGACTGCAGCTCGACGATGGCAGCCTGCTTTTCGGCTTCCATTGCCTCGCGGGCCTTGGCGATGATCTTCTCAGCCTCTTCCTGAGCGCGAGCGGTAGTCGCGACGCGTTGCGCCTCGGCTTGCTGCTTTGCCTCGGAAACGATTACAGCTGCTTCCTGTCGGGCCTCGATGAGCTTGTCCTGATATTCGGCAAGCAGACGTTCGGACTCGATACGTGCCTGTTCAGACTTCTCGAGCGCTTCACGAATAGTCGTCTCGCGCTTTTCGAGAATGTTATTGAAGATAGGCCATCCAAACTTCACGAGAATCGCGAGCAGGATGAGGAATGCGACGAGCATCGGGATGAATTCATCCATAGCCGGCAAGATCGCCGAAATGCCCGTAGTCTCCCTTTCAGCCGCAAATGCAAGCGTGGGGGCTGCGAAAGCCATAGCGCCCGCGAGCGCGGATACCGCACCGCCACGAGCCGCCAGTTTCTTTACTTGTGCTTTCACTGATCCTCCCTAGATACTGTTTCCAACGGATGCGAAAACCATACTAGGCAAGGAAGAAGAGCACGAAGCCGATGAGCGCCAGTGCTTCTGCGAGTGCCGCGCCGATAATGAAGTTCGTGAACAGACGACCTGCCAATTCGGGCTGACGGGCAGAACCGACGCAGCAGCCATAGCATGCGATGCCGATGCCGATGCCTGGGCCGATTGCGCCAAGACCGTAGCCGACGACCTTCAGTGCGGCGATGATGAGGGTTGTTTCCACTTGCTCCTCCTTAAGAGACGGCTTGCGCGGCCTTCTCCGCTCAAGCCTTACCTTCCAATGAACCAGCTGGACGTCTTATCCAGCGTAGAACCAAACTAGTGCGACTCTGCAGTCGCGAGGCCGACATAGACTGCCGACAGAATCGAGAACACGTATGCCTGCAGGAACGCGACCAGGCATTCCAGCGCGTACATCATGACGAGCAGCAGGAACCATGCAATCGAGGGCAGCGCGAGGGTGACATTCATCGCCTGTACGCTGCACTGTAAAAAGACGCTGGTCATCAATGCGAAGATGCCCAAGATCATATGGCCGGCGAACATGTTGCCATAAAGTCGAACGGCAAGCGTAAGCCAACGCAAGATAAGCGAAACGAGCTCGAAGAACCAGATGATGGGAACCATGACCACAGGCAAACCGCTCGGTGCAATAGCCTTGATATAGCCCCAACCACCTTTGGCCTTGATGCCCTGCCAATTGAAATATAGAAAGGAGATAGTCGAGAGCGCCCAGGTAACGGAAAGAGACCCCGTCGGGGTTTTGAAACCGGGGACGAGGCCTACGATATTGGAGATAAGAATGAAGAAGAAAAAGGTGAGGATAAGGGGCATATGCTTTTCATAGCCCTTGCCGATGGCGTTTTCACCCATATTGACGCAGATACGCTCATAGCCCCATTCGACCATGTTCGCAAACTTGTCAGAGGGAATGAGCTTAAGACGCTTGCCAGCGACGATGACGATGACCGCTGTAAGCGTGACCGTGATGAGCATCCAGAAGATGTACTGAGTAAGACCGGCATTACCGCTGCCGACAAGGTACATCGAGTCGAATGAACTCTGAAGCTCTTCAAGGGGCTCGCCTTGCAGCACCTTTAACGGATTGATATCCACTTTCGTCCTCTCCGTTCTACTTTCGTAACGCCTTGCTAATTCCATACCCAAGTGCAGCAACGACCAACGTGCATGCTTCTGCCAAGGCAAACGGCACGACATTCGGTCGAGCAACGACAACGCAAAGCACGGTAGCCAAAGCCAAGACCACAAAGGAACCGCCGACAGCTAATAACACGGGGGTTAAATAGCCGGCAGCGGATTTTTGCGCATCCATATGCCCTGCGCTGTGAAGACCAGCGTACATGGGTATCAAGCTTAACGCGCCCGCAAGGACGCCTGCAATAATTGCTAATGCCATGAAGCCAGTTCTCCCAGAAAGCTGCATTCACAAAAACACCTCACGTATCATAACGGGTCATTTCTGACGCGCCGTGAGAAGTCGAGAAAATGCCTCAAATTTTGGGTGAACGGTTATGCTTCATATCTGCGCACGATAATGCCCGATTCTTCAAGCAGCTCACCTGCAAGCTTGTCAGGATACCCATCGGCAAAGACGATTTCGGTAATGCCTGCATTGATGAGCATCTTGGTGCATTGCGTGCAGGGTTGCGTCGTGCAATACAAGATGGATCCCTCTATGGGCATACCATAGCGAGCAGCCTGGATGATGGCGTTTTGCTCGGCATGTATCCCACGGCACAGCTCGTGCTGCTGACCGGACGGTATACCCAGCTGTTCACGCAGACACCCGATATCCAGACAATGTCGCAGACCCGAAGGGCCTCCATTATATCCCGTCGCGATAATACGCTTATCAAGGACGAGAACCGCGCCGACAGCCCGACGCACACAGGTCGAACGTGTCGCGACCTGCTTGGTGATATCCATGAAATACTCGTCCCAGCTTGGGCGCGTATCAGCCATGAGAGGCTCCTTTCAATCGAAAACGCTACTCGGGGGCAGACTAACCCAACTCGGGATAGAGCGGATGCGCCACGAGCATGCCATGAATCTCATCGGCAACGCCCTTGAGCACGGTTTCGTCATCCTTATTGAAAATAGCCTTGGCGATGAGCAGACCGATTTCCTTGGACTCGCAAGCGTCAAAGCCACGCGTCGTGATTGACGGAGATCCGATTCGCACGCCGCTTGTGACAGCGGTGGGCAGCGGATCGTTGGGAATCGCGTTCTTGTTAGTAGTGATACCAAGCGGCTCAAGCAGGGTCTCCGCATCTTTGCCCGTGATGCCCGCAGGGGTCAAGTCAACGAGGCATAGATGATTATCGGTGCCGCCGCTGACAAGCCGCAAACCGCCCTCGGTAAGCCCCTCGCCTATGGCCGCGGCATTCTTGACGACGTTTTGCGCATATTCTTTGAAAGACGGCTGGAGCGCTTCGCCAAAGGCAACGGCTTTCGAGGCAACCACATGCATAAGCGGCCCGCCTTGCGTGCCGGGGAAAACGGCTTTGTCATACTTGGCGGCGATCTCCTCGTTGTTAGTGACCATAAAGCCGCCACGCGGGCCACGCATGGTCTTATGCGAAGTCGAGGTCACGATATCGGCATAGGGAATCGGAGATGCATGTACGCCACCGGCTATAAGACCGGCGATATGTGCCATGTCGACCATGAGCAAGGCGCCCACCTCATGTGCTATATCGGCAAATGCCTCGAAATCAATGGCACGCGGATAGGCAGAAGCACCGGCGACGATAAGCGCGGGTTTGACCTCACGGGCGATAGCGCGGACCTCATCCATATCCAAACGTTCGGTTTCGGGATTCAGGTCATAGGCATACGACTCATAGAAACGACCGGAAAGCGAGAATTTGGCGCCGTGACTCAGATGGCCACCAGCGGAAAGCGACATGCCCAAGATCTTCGCGCCCGGCTTGAGCAAGGCATAGTAGGCAGCGGAGTTCGCCCCCACGCCAGAATGCGGCTGCACGTTGGAATACTTCGCATCGAATACCCTGCATGCACGATCTTTCGCGATCGTCTCGATGGAGTCGACGTTAACGCAGCCCCCGTAGTAGCGATTGCCCGGATAGCCCTCGGCATACTTGTTTGTCAGGACCGTGCCCATGGTTTCGATAACAGCCAACGAAGGGATGTTTTCAGAAGCGATGAGTTCCAGCGTGGAGCGCTGACGAGAAAGTTCGCTGTCGATAATAGCGGCGATTTCGGGGTCGGCCTGGGCAAGTCGCTCGTTGTTCATAGTATGGCTCTCCTACTCTGCGGTTTCGATATTCATGATCTTGGCGACACGCCGTTCGTGCCTGCCTCCTGAAAATTCCGTGCTGAAAAAAGCCTCGAGGATCTGCTCGTTATCTTCGATAGATACGAAACGTCCGGAAAGGGTAGCTATGTTGGCATTGTTATGCTCGCGCGACAACACAGCGAACTGCGCCGAAGTAAGATTGACAGCGCGCACGCCGTTGACCTTGTTGGCAGCAAGCATCATGCCCAGTCCCGTTCCGCAGACAAGAACGCCAAAATCGGCATCGTGCGCGGCGACTGCTTTGGCAACGGGAAGCGCGTAATCGGGATAATCGACGCTGTCTTCATTGTCGCATCCAAAATCCTCGACTGCATAGCCCTGACCGGTGAGCCACGATTCGAGCTGCTCTTTCTGCTCGTAGCCCCCATGGTCGGATGCCAGCGCGATACGCAGGTTTGCCATCTTCACCTTCTCCTTTTCGAAGTGCAAGCCAAAGGCCGCGTTGTTATGCACGTGCTTGGATAATGCTCAGTTTGCGTGCGTTAGTGTAGCACCGAAGGTCGCAACGTCGAATATGACTTGCGCGGGAATCGGCCCTTCACGCAAAATCACGGGGTATTCGTCCGTGCAGTCCACAATCGAAGAGGGCTTGCCCACTGCGCATCGGTCTGCGAGCAGGTCCGCACCAGCAAGATGGAGCAGCGAGGGCGCGAGCTCGGATTTGCATGAAGCAGCGGACTCGCCGTGCTTATTCGCGCTCGTGCATGCGAGCGGTTTTTCCAATCGCGAAATTACCTCGAGGAGCAGCGGAGCGTCCGGGCAACGAAGGGCGACTGTGCCATCCTGCCCGATTTGACCCAGACTCCGCGCGTAATCCGACGCCCGGACAACGAGCGTCAGGGCACCCGGCCAAAACATCTGCGCCAACCGGACTGCGTACGGGGCAAGGTCGACCGCGAGTTCGCCGAGCGCATCGGCGCCTGCGACGAGCCACGGCAACGCCTGATCGTGCGGGCGTTCCTTGAGTTCGAATATCCGATCATAGCCCCGTGTGCCGGGCAAGGCTGCAAGCCCGTACACCGTATCGGTCGTGACGATGGCAACATCACCGGCGGCAAGCGCGGTGTCGATCGCGTCTATCATAGTTCTGCCGTTCCCGACAGCAACGAGCGCGCATGGTCTCGTGCCGTACGATCATCGTCACCTGCAAGCATACGTGCGATTTCTGCGACGCGCTGCTCACCCGTAACGCGCTCAACCGTCGTCTGCGGCAACGTATCTATGGAATTTTGCCTGTTTACCACATAGTGCTCGTCTGCCAAAGCGGCGACTTGGGGCAAATGCGTCACGACGATAACCTGCACCGCACGTGACAGCATCGCGAGTCTGCGGGCGACCGCCATGCCCGTTGCGCCACCTATTCCAGCATCAACTTCGTCAAAGACTATGGTCGCGCTGCCCTGTTCTGAAGCAGCCACCCCATAGTGCAGACACTCAAGAGCGAGCAGGATACGGGAAAGCTCACCACCACTTGCGATACGCCGCAGGGGACGGGCTTTTGCAGACGGGGCCGGACGGTACAAAAGCTCGATCTGCTCACTGCCTGCTTCGCTCCAACGCTCGAAAGGCAGCGGCGCAAAGGCGAACTCGAAACCGGCGCCTTGCATCGCAAGCTCTGCCACTGCATCGGCAAGCTGCGCGCAAAAGCGCGTCGCCGCAGCATGGCGTCTTTCCTCAAGATCCGCGGCGGCGTCCCGATATGCGGATTCTGCGTTCTCCACTTCTTCTTTTGCCGCCTGCTCTCGAAGAGGTGAGCTCTCTGCCGATTCGAGTACCGACTGCGCTTGCCTCCAAGCGGCAAACACCTGATCCATCCCCGGGCCAAATCGCTTCATTAGCCCCGAAAGCTCGTCAAGGCGATCAAGCGTCTTTTCCAGTTTATATGGATCGGCATCAATTGACCGAGCATATGCATTCAAGTCGCGGGCAAGGTCATCAAGCTCGTTTTCGAGGCTGGACAAACGCGAATTCAGGTTATCGAGCCCTTCATCGATGCCGGTCTGCCTCCCCAGGGCCATACTGCTGCGCGCGATCATATCAAGCGCCCCTTGATCGTCATGGAGCGCCGCAAGAGCTTCTTGCACAGCCTGGCTCAATTCGTCCGCATGCTGCAATCGCGGCAAATCCTCTTCAAGCTGTTCATATTCCCCTTCTACAGGAGCCGACTTGTCAATCTGTTCGAGGGTGAACCGCATGAATTCGAGTTCGCGCGCACTCTGATCACGTGCCTGCTCGAATGCATCGAGCGCATCACGCGCCTGTATATACGCGGCGCGCGTTTGCGCATACCGCTCTAAACAGGTCTCGTCGTCAAGCCACGAATCCAGATAGGCAAGCTGGCGAGCCGGTTCAAGCAAAAGCACCTGTTCGTGTTGACCGTGCACTTCGATACACGACGACGCCTCGGCAAGCTGCCCGACCGTGGCCATCGCACCGTCTATCGAACAGCGACTCCGTCCATTCGCACTCACGCGACGGCGCACGATCCGCTCTTCCGAATCAATGAATCGCGCTTCAGCGACAGCTTCATCTGCACCGTCGCGCACGACGGTGCTATCGGCACGCGCTCCGCAGATGAGCTTGAGCGCGGCAAGCAAAGCAGTCTTGCCCGCGCCGGTTTCGCCTGTGAGCACGGTCAAGCCCGCGTCAAAGCCAAGTGTTGCGTCTTCGATCAGAGCGATATTCGAAACGTGAAGCTCATCAAGCATGATCTACCGCCGTCAATCGCCTTGCGGCATGTCCGCATAAGGGCCGCCAAAGAACACGCGTGAGACATTGCGGAAAAACTCCCCGCCGCCAACTGCGAAAAGCACATCGTGCTCGCCGCGGGTCGCTACAATCGATTTGGGTTCGACCGCTTCCACGGTCATCCCATCGACGAAAATCGAAGCGTCCACGGTGCGTTGACGGGTGACCTCGACTTCGAGAACATCCGATGGCGCAAGGACGATTGCACGCGTGTTGAGTGCATGAGGAGCAACGGGGACGACGATAAGCCCTGTATAGGCAGGTGAGACAATGGGGCCACCGGCAGAAAGCGAATAGCCCGTCGAGCCCGTCGGAGTCGAGACCACCAGGCCGTCAGCCTTAAGATGGGCAATCGTAACGCCATTGATGCCGTAGGTGAACTCGACCACCCGACCGCTTTTCCCACGCGTATAGGTTGCCTCATTTAAGGCACTTGCCTGCACACGAGCGCCATCCGCCTGCGTAATCGTTATATCAATAGTCGAGCGACGCTCAAAGACGATATCCCCCGAGAGTGCGTCGACAACAAGCTCAACCTCGTCACGTTCTGGATTGCCGGCAAGAAAAGCAAGCGTTCCATAATTGAACGCGAGCAGCGGAACGGGAGCGAAACCTATCAGATGCACCGCAAGAAGAAAGGTGCCGTCGCCACCCATGGGAACCACAAGCGCAAGTTCATCGACAGGAACAACGGGCTCGGTCCTATTATCGGGCGGCTGCACGACAGCATCGATACCCGCAATAACCAGACGCGAGGCCAGATAGCGAGCAGATGCGCATGCATCGTCCATATCGCTTGGCACGATCAGGACTTTCACTTGCTTCCCCCTAGTTCGGCGTGCGCCAAGTCAACAACGCGCGCGATTTCAGATTCGTCAATACTACCGCGTCGCACGTCCACAGTGGACGGGTATTTCGCCCAGAACAGAAATTCGATATTGCCCGCAGGGCCCGTAATAGGTGAATAGGAAAGGCCGCGAACATCTAGGCCATGCTCTTGCGCACATTCGGCCACGTTCGCGATACAGCGGACATGTACGACAGCGTCGCGGACGACTCCCCCGGCTTCGACCTCACGCTTGCCAGCCTCGAACTGCGGCTTGATAAGAGAGACGAAGATCCCGCCCGGTTTCAAAAACCCAACGACATCGGGCATCACGACACATAGGCTGACAAACGAAAGATCCGCTACCGCACAGTCGAAAGGCCCGCCAATAGCCGTAGCATCTAAACCTCGAATATTGGTATGCTCGAAGAGGCTGATGCGGACATCGTTGCGCAATCCCCAATCGAACTGCCCCGCACCCACATCGACCGCGCTCACATGCGCCGCGCCACGTTGCAAAAGGCAATCAGTGAACCCGCCGCTTGACGCGCCTAGATCAACACAATCCAGACCTGCAACATCAAGATGAAAATCTTCAAGCGCCCGCTGCAGCTTAAGGCCACCACGTGACACGAACCCTCCCCGATTCCTGCCGGTCTTAAGACGCACGGGCACATCAGAGGCGACGCGCATTCCCGCCGAATCCGCACGATGCTCCCCTACAACGACCTCCCCTGCCATGATGGCAGCCCGCGCATCGTGCGCGTCTGCAAAGTACCCGCGTTCGATAAGCAGTTGATCTAAGCGCATCTTCACAACACCACCGGCTTTCGGCAGGCAGGAGACGTGCCCAATGCTAAAATTTCCGCTAGTCCTTGCATTCTGCGATGATTTCCCGGGCGATGCTATCGACATCGAGGCCAATCGACTCAAAAAGCCTGTCGATACATCCTTGGGATACAAAGGAATCCGGAAGACCGAAACGTTTGACGTGGCAGGTGCTTCGCGCATCGGCCAGGGATTCGAGCACGGCCGAACCAAATCCACCCGTGATCGCATTGTCTTCAAGCGTGAAAATATGGCCTGTCTTGGCAGCTTGGGAAACAGCATCGTCATCGATAGGCTTGACCCAGCGCATGTCCCACACGGCGAGGTCCAGACCATCTGTCTGAAGTTGAGCAGCCACCTGCGTCGCCATCTCGACCATCTCTCCAGCGGCAAGCAATGCGCCATCTGCGCCCTCGCGAAGTTGGACGGCTTTGCCAACTTCCCAATCGTCGCACGGGGCATCTGCCACCGGCGCACCGCCACGAGGATATCGAATGGCAACGGGGCCCTCGAGCGCAAGCGCACAGCGCAAAGCAGCCCGAAGCTCCTCATCAGATGCTGGAACGATAATACGCATACCGGGAATCATGCGCAGATAACACAGATCAAATGCACCATGATGCGTCGGGCCGTCATCGCCCACCAACCCAGCACGGTCCAAGCAGAAGACGACATGCTGTTTTTGCAAGGCGACGTTGACGATCATCTGATCGACAGCACGCTGCAAGAACGTCGAATAGATGGCAACCACCGGTTTTTTGCCAGCAAGCGCGAGCGCGCTGGCCATTCCAACCGCATGGCCCTCTGCAATTCCGACGTCGAAGAAACGATCGGGATAGGCCTGTGAAAATGCATGCAGGCCCGTTCCGTCTGCCATAGCGGCGGTAATGGCAACGATATCCTCGTCATCTGCTGCAAGTTTCACGATCTCATCAGAAAAAACCGAGGTCCAAGTGGGCGTAATGCCCTTGGGGGCCTGCTTTCCAGTTTCGATGTCAAAAGGACCGATACCATGGAAGCTCGCGGGGCTCTGTTCTGCAGGACCATAACCTTTGCCCTTCTTCGTCACCGCATGAATGACGACAGGGCCCTCGAGTTCTTTGGCGGCCGTGATGATTCTTTCAAGCATGGGGGTATCATGCCCGTTAACCGGACCGATATAGGTAATGCCAAAGCCCTCGAGAAAAGTGGAACCAGGCAGCACGAACTGCTTGAACGATTCCTTGACGGCATTGCCACCCTTCATGAGCAGACGCCCTACCGTCCCGCTTGCGTTAAAGGCGTCTTCTATCTGATCGCGCAGGCTCGTATATTGGCTCGACATACGCACCTTTGCAAGATACGCGGCGAACCCACCCACATTTGGCGAGATGGACATACCATTGTCATTCAAAATGATGATAATCGGGGTATTGGCACGCCCTATATCGTTAAGGGCCTCCATTGCCATCCCGCCGGTAAATGACGCATCGCCGATAAGCGCCGCAATCACCGAATCCTCGCCGTTTAAATCGCGCGCCAAGGCATAACCCAAGGCAGTGGACAGAGAATCGGATGCGTGTCCCGAATCATGCGAGTCATATTCGCTTTCGGTGATCTTGGGAAAGCCGGAGATACCATCGAAGGTACGAAGCGTGTTGAAGCATTCACGACGTCCGGTGACGAGCTTGTGTGCATAAGCCTGATGACCCACATCAAAGATGATGCGATCACGCGGGCAGTCGAGCACGCGGTGAAGAGCAAGGATGAGCTCGACGGCGCCCAGCGAGGGGGCAAGGTGCCCGCCATGCAATGACGTCGCGGCAATCATCTGAGCGCGTATCTCGAAGGCGAGCCTGTCAAGTTCCTCGTAGCTCAAGCCCTTGAGGTCCGCGGGTGAATCAATGGTATTTAGAATCTTAGTTGCCAAAATATCGCTACTCTTGTGTCTGGGAAACAGGTGATTCGTCTTTATCGGATGCCAGTTGGCCCATCTGCACGCTTGCGCCTTCTATCTCGATCGCCTCGCTGGCAAGCGCGGCTTCTTCTGGCGTGTAATCGGGCTTATCGACAAGTTCCGCACAACGGTTCCCGAGCTTGATGGCCTCCTCATACAGATCGAGGCTCTTCTCGAGCGAAAGGTCCTTGTTGCGTACTTCGACGACGATTTCGTCAAGCCGCGCACGGACCTCGCCAAAAGTCTCGTATGATTCTTTCGCCATCCTATACTCCCTTGCCCTTTGAGGTCGGCTTCGATACGCAGACAGTGCCTTCAGCGGGCAAAGCACCTGCAAGCGCACCAATCCGCAGCAATCGGATACCTCGATACTATGCTTCGTCTTTTTGCGGCGCCGAAATATCTTCGCCGCATACCTGGCTCGCAATACGACCAAGCACGCCGTTCACGAACTTCGGGGATTCGTCTGTGCCAAACATCTTCGCCATCTCGACGGCCTCGTTGATAGCGACACCCGTGGGAATATCATCGCAATAGGCGATTTCATATGTGGCAAGACGAATAATATTACGATCGACGACGGGCATACGTTCGAGCGTCCAGTTCTCTGCCGTCTCGGCAATCCATGCGTCTATCTGATCGACATGCTCGTCGACCCCGTCGATAAGTTCACGTGCATATTCGGCAAGATCGATACCGACAAGATCATTATCGCTCACGCCTGCAGGACATTCGGGAATAAGCAGCATGGACCTATCGTCAAGATCACCTGCGAGCTCGTTTCCATACAGCACCTGCAAGGCCTCGCGTCGAGCTGCGGTATGTTCATGTTGAACAGAGGACATATATCGCCTACTCTTCGAACGAAAGCGCGTCGACATGCACGTCGACGGCGGTCACTTCGACGCCGATCTGCGCCGCAAGCGCTTCGGTGACGGCGTTGCGCACGCCTTCGGCGATTTCAATAAGACGATACCCATAGAAAGCCTGTACCGTGATGGAAACGGCGACACGCTCGTCTTCTTCGATGCTGATCTGAACGCCACCTGTTGGAATGGCCTTGCCTGCATTGAATGCAGACATGATCGTCGATATGGCGCCCGCCGTACCCACACCGGCAACACCAGGTACCTCTGCAGCGGCAAGCGAGATGATCGTTTCGATTACGCCGGGGGCGACGGTGATCCCGCCGATCGCATAACCTTGTTCAGTTTCCTTCAAAACTGCCTCCATTCATTTCGGACTCGATGAAGTCCGTATAGACCTTGCCAGAATTGAACGTCGCGTTCTCGAGCACATGCCGATGGAAGGGAATCGTCGTCGCGACTCCTTCTATAACGAGCTCGTCGAGCGCACGTTTGCCACGGGCAATCGCCTCTTCACGCGTATCGCCCCATACGATGAGCTTCGCCATGAGCGAATCGTAGGTAGGCGGTATCGTATCACCTGCACGCAGATGCGTATCAACACGCACGCCAGGACCGCCGGGGACGTCGAAGCGCGTGATCGTGCCCGGACAGGGACGAAAATCATGATCGGGATCTTCTGCGTTGATTCGAAATTCGATAGCACACGCTTTTGGAGAAAGCGGTGCCAGACCCGCGCACGTCATCGGTTCGCCCGATGCGATTATCAGCTGTTGCTTGATGATATCGACCCCGGTGATCTGTTCTGATACCGGATGCTCGACCTGAACGCGCGTGTTCATCTCCATAAAATAGAAGCGTCCGTCAGTATCGAGCAGAAATTCGATGGTGCCTGCGTTTTGATAGCCAACACCACGTACAGCCTTGAGGGCGGCCTCGCCCATTGCCTGACGCGTCGCCTCGTCGATAACGGGACACGGCGCTTCTTCGATAAGCTTTTGGTGGCGTCGCTGAATCGAACAATCGCGTTCGCAAAGATGCATGGCATTGCCATGCGCATCGGCAAGAACCTGAATCTCGACATGACGGGGACGCGCGATGAGCTTTTCAAGATACGCCTCGTCATTGCCGAAAGCGTTTGCCGCTTCGGTACGCGCGGCGGTATACATCTTCTCAAGTTCGGAATCATCATGTGCTTCGCGCATGCCCTTGCCGCCACCGCCGGCAGATGCCTTGATAAGCACCGGATAGCCAACTTCGTGCGCAAACGCGCGTGCTTCCTCGACGCTTTCCACAGGCCCATCGCTGCCGGGAACCGTGGGGACGCCAAGCTTCTTCATGGTCGCCTTGGCCGCGGCCTTATTTCCCAGGGCATCGATACAATCAGCCGATGGGCCGATGAAGATGATGTCGTTTTCGGCACAGGCACGGGCAAAATCCGCGTTTTCGGACAAAAAGCCGTACCCAGGATGGATTGCCTGCGCACCCGTGATCTGGGCCGCACCGATGATATTGGAGATATTCAGATAAGAAAGCGCCGAAGGTGCCGGCCCGATGCAGACACGTTCATCGGCCATCTCAACGGCACGCGTATCTTCGTCCGCTTCGGAATAGACCGCAACGCACTTGATGCCCAACTCGTGCGCAGCACGCACGACACGCAAGGCGATCTCGCCTCGATTGGCTATCAGTATCTTCTCAAGCATTCGTGAGATTCGCCTTCCCTATTCGGAAACGGGCTCGACATAGAACATGGCAGTGCCAAATTCCACGGGCGCCGCGTTCTCGCTGCACACCTCGCGCACGACACACATCTCTTCAGCGGTGATTTCATTCATGAGCTTCATAGCCTCGACGATACACAGCGTATCGCCTGCGCCAACTTTGTCGCCTTCTTTCACGAAAGCATCGGCATCGGGAGACGGCGCCGAATAAAACGTGCCAACCATAGGCGCCTTGATGGGTTTCCACGATGCAGGACGCGTAGCTTGCGCAGCAGCAGGCGCTGCCGCAGAAGAAGCGGGCTGTGCCTGAGCGGGCGCTGCCGCATAGGCAACGGGGGCCGGAATCATACCCGGCGTGCGAATGGTGACCTTGGCACCGGCTTCTTCGACGGTGATCTCTCCAACGCCGCTTTCCTCGACGAGTTTCACGAGATCACGAATTTGTGCGATATCCACGTAATCTTCCTCCTTGGTAATGCTGACCGCATCGTTCATCAGGAAATTGGTCGTTTCCGTCCTATGTTTCTTCTCAAGATATTGCCGTGCCTCGTTGGGGAACATGGCATACATCAAAACGTCTTCTTCGCTCTTCGCAAGATCGCCGATTTCCTCTGCGAGCTCGTCATAGCTTGTCGTGACCAGCGATCCGGGGGCGACATCAGGCGCAAGCGGCTGACTGTTGCCAAGCACGATCTTCTGGATCTCTGGATCGATCTTGCCCGGAGCCTTGCCATAATAACCAGAGATATAATCCCTCATCTCTTTTGAGATGACAGACCAGCGTTTGCCGGTCAAGACATTGAAAACCGACTGCGTGCCGACAATCTGCGACATGGGAGTCACCAGTGGCGGATAGCCTACTTCAGCACGCACGCGCGGTATCTCACGGAGCACTTCATCCATACGATCGGACGCTTTTTGAATCTCAAGCTGGCTCACGAGATTCGACATCATGCCACCTGGGACCTGATGACTGTAGACGCGCATATGCGACAGCGTGGAAATACCCCGCTTATAGCCGCGCTTCTTGCGAATCCCTTCCCAGTAATCAGCAATTTCGAAGAGAAGCTCGATATCAAGGCCCGTGTCGTATTCGGATTCCTTGAGCGCCGCGACGATCATCTCGACGGCAGGCTGCGAATTGCCGAATGCGAGCGGAGCGGATGCCGTGTCGACGATGGACGCACCGGCCTCTGCGGCTTTGATGTAGTTGGCCGGTGCCATACCGCCGACGTAATGGCAGTGCACGTGCACGGGCAATCCGATTTCCTGATTGAGTGCCTTGACCAGGCGCTCGGTGCGAAACGGCGTGAGCATGCCGGCCATATCTTTGATGCAGATCGACTTAGCGCCGACTTCCTTAAGCGCTTGCGCGTATTCGACATAGGAATCGAGCGTATGCACAGGGCTCATCGTGTAGCTGATGGATCCCTCGAAATGCGCCCCGCATTCATTGAGAGCTTCGGCGCTATCGACGACGTTGCGGATATCATTGAGCGCATCGAACACGCGAAAGACATCGATACCGTTGCGATGTGATGCCTTGATGAAGCGATTCACGATCTCTCGCGAATAATGATGGTAGCCGATAAGATTCTGACCTCGAGTCAGCATCTGCAACGGCGTATGGGGACAATGCTGCTTTATGACGCGCAGACGATCCCAGGGGTCTTCATCAAGAAAACGCAGGCAGGTGTCAAACGTCGCCCCGCCCCACATTTCCAATGACCAATAGCCGACCTGGTCGAGTTTTGACAGGATAGGAAGCATGTCACCCGTCTCCATGCGCGTCGCCCACAGCGACTGATGTGCATCGCGCAGGGTCGTGTCCATGATGTGCAAGGGCTTCATGTAGCGCCTCCTCTTCTCAAGATGCATGGGCCAGGCAAAGCCCAGATGTGGTTATAGAGCCATTCATTATAGACGAATACAAGCTGATGGCGCTCACTTTTTACCGATGGGCAGGGAGTGGTCTTAAGGGGCCTGAAAGCGGTATCGAGTGGCGCGCTGGATTATGCAAGCTTGTCTTTGAGCGCTTTCTCTATCAGGGGCGGGACAAGACTCTTGGTAACGCCGCCAAGCGACGCGATTTCTTTTGCAATCGAAGACGAGACGTACATGTATTCCGGCGAGGACATGACAAACAGCGTCTCAAGCGTGGGTTCGAGCTTGTAGTTGAGCATCGCCATCTGGAATTCGTATTCGAAGTCAGTGGTGGCGCGCAACCCTTTGACGATGGCGGTCACGTCAAGGGACATTGCAAAATCGACGAGGAGGTTGTCAAACGAGCGAACTTGCACGTTATCGAATTCTACCGTGACCTCTTTTGCAAGCTCGACGCGTTCTTCGAGTGTGAACAGCGTCCCGCCGCCCTTATTCTGGGAAGCGGCGACACCGATAATGACCTCGTCGAACATTTGACTTGAGCGTCTGACGACATCCAGATGCCCTAAGGTTATGGGATCAAAAGTGCCGGGGACCAGTACTCTTCGCATGCTTATTCCTCACGTTTATCGTATCTCATGTACGTCACGCCGATTTTGCCATACTTCTTCTGACCCGTCAGCACAAAAGCATCATCCTCGGCAAACTCATCTGCAACCGCCTGCCTGTTTGCAAGCGCGTGCTCATAGACGATAACGCACGAATCCTCGAGTTCGCCGTGAGCAGAAAGCGACTTGAGCAAAGTGTGGAGTTCGCTTGGCTCATGCGCATAAGGCGGATCGAGCATGACAAGCCCGAAAGGCCCTTCTCCGCTTGGACAGGCAAAACTATCGATACCACGGACACACGCGCGAGTCGTGCTCAGGCCAAGAGAATCCAGATTCGACTGCAGCACACGACGCGCGTCGCGATCGTTCTCGAAAAAAGTGCATGACGATGCCCCACGCGACAATGCCTCGATACCCAATGCGCCGCTGCCGGCAAATGCATCGAGAACGCAAATCCCGGCAAGGTCGGGAATGCGCGAGTACACCGATGAGTACATCGATTCTCTGACACGGTCCGTCGTGGGCCTTGTCGTCTTCTCGTCAGGGCTTTTGATAGCCCTCCCTTTGAATTCGCCTGCAACGATACGCATGTCATGCTCCTTTCGACGCGACTTCGTCGTATGTAGCGAAAACGCGCGCTATCTCACGTGCAAGAGGCTCGTGGTCAGGGGCGGAAAGCTCGGGATCGGACTTGAAAATCTCGATGGCATCTTCATGCGCGCATGTAATGAGCTCCGCGTCGTCGATAACATTCACGAGCCTGAGAGTTTCAGCGCCGTGCTGTCTATTCCCCATCACATCGCCTTCCCGGCGCGCCTTCAAGTCAGCTTCTGCAAGCTCGAAGCCATCGGTCGTGCTCACGAAGGCATCCATACGCGCCTGAAGCTCGGTATCATCTTTACCGGGATCGGCGACCAGAAAGACCGTACCCGGATATTTGCCGCGACCAACCCGGCCACGTAATTGATGGAGCTGAGACAAACCGAAGCGTTCGGCATCCTCGATCATCATCACGGTCGCATCGGGCACGTCCACACCAACCTCGACAACCGTTGTCGCGACCAGCACGTCGATCGACCCGTCACGGAATTCCTCCATGACGCGTTGCTTATCTCCTGCATTCATACGCCCAGTCAAAAGACCAACACGATACCCGGAAAAGACATCGCGCTGTAAACGTGCCGCCTCGTCCTCTGCTGCTTTGGGATCGGAAATATCGCCACCGCCTGCAAGCGATGCATATAGCATGCCGTTTTCTGCCTGTTCAGCGCGCTTTTCACGCGAAAGACCCACGAGCGGGCAGATGATATAGGCTTTTCTGCCTTCAGCCAATGCGGCCTTGATCGCTTCGTATGCATGTCCGCGCGCATCACGCGATACGATACGGGAGACCGTGGGGATCGTATTGCCCGGACGCGTGCGAATATAGCTCGTCTCCAAATCGCCGTACAGCGTGAGCGCCAACGTGCGCGGGATGGGAGTCGCCGTCATCACGAGCAGATCGCAGCCCGGACCTTTCATGCGCAAGGCAGCGCGCTGGTTCACGCCAAAACGATGCTGCTCGTCGATGATCACGAGTGACAAGTGGGCAAACCGCACGCTCGGCTCGATTAGCGCATGCGTCCCGAAGAGAACCGGCATGCTTCCGTCTGCAACGGCATCGAGCAAGCGCTTCCTTTCCTCAAGGCGTGTTGAGCCCGTGAGTATCCCCCATTCCATGCCAATCGCATCGAACAGAGGCCCCATCTTTTCCGCATATTGACGTGCGAGCACCTCGGTTGGAGCCATCATCGCCGCCTGGCAACCGCTATCGGCACAGATTGCAAGAGCAAAGGCGGCAACCGCCGTCTTGCCGGTTCCCACATCGCCCAAGAGCATGCGATTCATGGCCGCAGATGCGGTCATATCACGCGTGATGTCAGCAACGGCACGTTTTTGCTCGTCTGTAAGCGTATAGGGAAGTTGCTCGCTCAAGGCACGTGTATACGGTCCGGGCGTATGCACGGTAGGCATTCCATCGCACGTTTCCATTCTGCGACGACGCATCATCTCAAGCTGCAGCTGAAGCACCTCTTCATAAGCGAGTCTGCGTCGTGCGGCCTTCATGTGCGATGGCGTGCCAGGAAAATGGATTTGCCTCAGAGCGGCCTTTTTGCTCACGAGTCCATATTTAACGCGCAAATCAGCAGGCAGCGTATCTGTAATATCTGCCGTCTGCTCAAGCGCATTGGCAATAAAACGACGCATCCATGTCGTCGACACGCCTTCTGTCGTTGAGTGAACCGCTACCATCTGGTCAAGAGGATGCTCAGCCTCTCCTGGTTCCCCCAAAAATGCGATATGCGGGCTGTTCATACGCTTGAAGCCGTATTCGAAGGTAACTTTACCTGAAAATGCAACGCGCATGCCCTTGCTGAAGCGCGCGGTCACCCACGGCTGCCTGAACCAGGTCGCGACAATAATCCCGGTCCCATCGAAAATCGAAACTTCAAGAATATGTAGGCGCTTGCGCGGCTGCTTTTCCTTGATTTCGTCAACGACGCCGACAACGGTAACAAATTCCCCAATAGGTGCCTGTGCAGCAGTCGAGGTTTTCGAAAGGTCGATATAGCGGCGCGGGTAATTGTTCAGCAGGTCCCGAACCGTATGTATATCCATTTTTGCAAGCAGCTTGGCGCGGTTTGCGCTCACGGCACGTACTTTGCCCACGCTGCAGTCGAGCAGAAAATCAGAATCGGCACGCGAGGCCATCACGCGCACCCAGGCACGCGTTCATCGATTGGGATATAGGCAAACCCAAAGCAACCGGTCGAGACATGTGTCGCAATTACCGGTCCCGCTTGGCGCACGCCGACTTCCCTAGCCATGATTCCCGCATCGAGCATGGCAGTGCGCAAGGCATCGACACCTGGCAGGTTTCGCGTATGCACGAGGCAATACTCAAGAGGGCCAAACTCGCCTTCGAGCAGCTTGAAATGGTCGACGAGCTTAGGGACGGCACGCTTCGGCGACTTTGCCTTGCCCCACATCTCGACTATGCCGCTCGGGTCAACCGTAAGAAGCGGTTTGATATTGAGCAACGACGCGGCAAGACCCGTAGCCCTTCCCGTGCGCCCGCCCTTCACCAGATTTTTGAGCGTATCGAGCATGAAGCAGACGCTCGTCTTTCCCTCGAGAGAGTGCGCGGTCTCGACGAGCTGGTCAAAGCCAAGCCCAGCGCTGCGCAACTGCGCCATACGACGCACGAAAAGGTATTGACCGACAGTATTGCAGTGCGTATCGATCACTTCGACGGTGATAGGCGCGCTTTCAGCTGCCATGCGTGCAGCGTTCACCGTGCCAGACATCCCCGCCGCGATGTGCATCGAGATAATATGCGTGTAACCTTCGAGCGCGAGCTCGGTATATTTATCTGCAAAATCGAGCGGCGAGGGCATTGACGTGCCCGGCAAATCGTCGCAAGTGGCAAGGTAATCGTAATATGCCTCGATATTCTCGACGGTGTTATCTTCAGGAAAGAAGCTCCCGTCTGGCTTGACGACCTTCAAATGAATGCAGGCTATGCCCATCTCTGCCAGTTCGGCATCGGAAGCATCACATGAACTATCGGTCACCAGCGCTATACGTTCCATTTCCACGCGTCCACGCTCCGTTATCTACTCAAGAGAAAAACGATGGGATAGAGCGGCTGATCGCCGCGCTGCGGGTCGACTTCCAAGTCGGGAAAACGATCCTCGATGCGGTCTACCAGCTCATCGAAATCCTCTTGCGCAAAATCCTCGCCAGCGAGCAATGTAAGCGTGTCCATATCCTCATCGAGCTCGTCGATGAGCGCAATCGTAACCTCGTCTATGGTAGACCCCACGACATCGAGCGAACCATCAGCTATACCGATGAAGTCATCTGGGTGAATAGCCTCGCCTTTCGATGTCTTGGAATCTTTTATCGCCGTCGTGACCTCGCCACATCTAACTTCTTCAAGAGCTTCTGTCATAGCCTTGGCGTTGTTCTCAAGCGTGTCCTCAAGATCAGCAGCAAACATAGCGATAAACGACGCCGGTACCGTCTGCGTGGGAACGACAGCGCAGGGGATATCGGCATTTTCAGCGGCAGCATTTGCCGCCATGATGATGTTCTTGTTATTCGGAAGCAAGATGACCGAATCGGCGTTTACCCGCTCTATGGCCTCAAGCAGGTCCCTTGTCGAAGGGTTCATGGTCTGCCCGCCTGAAACGACATAGTCTACGCCAAGCGAGCGAAGGATATTCGCCATGCCCTCGCCAGCTGCGACAGCGATGAAAGCCATCTGCTTGCGCTCAGCATCTTTTCCCGTTGCAGCTTCGCCAGCAGCGATTCCGTCGGCGCGCTCTTCGCTCTCGAGCACCATATTATGGATAAAGACCTCGGAAACCTGACCACGATCAGTCATGTAATTGAGCACTGCACCTGGCGTGTCGGTATGAACGTGCACTTTAAAATCGGGATGCGCGCCAACGAGCAGCTCGCAATCACCTATCCCGGCAAGATAATCTAGAGCAGCGTCGGTTTCGACCTCGTCGCTATGGAATAGAAACTCGGTGCAGTACATATATTTCGATCCCGCCCAGTCGCGGACGTGCTCGATTGCGACCTTGGCCTCGGCATGCGTGAAATCATCCGAAGATGCTAAATGCACCTGTTCGCCGGTTATAGCAGCGACAAAGCTCTGGATAAGGATCGTAAGCCCAAAGCCGCCAGAGTCGACGACGCCGTTTTCCTTGAGCACGGGCAAAAACTCGGGCGTGCGCTTCACCGACGCGAGCGCCTCTTCCGAAATTGCATGCAGCGTGGTCGTGACATCGAGATTTTGCTCAGCAGCTTCGGCGGCAACCGCGGCGCAGTCTTCGAGAACAGTGAGTATCGTTCCTTTGACGGGCTTGCGGACAGCCTGAAAAGCCACCTCGACAGCACGCTGGGCCCCACGAGCGATGGTTTCGGTATCAAGGTCGGTCGCATCTGACAGGCCCTCGCACAAGCCACGCAATATCTGACTCGTGATGACACCGGAGTTGCCACGTGCGCCCATAAGGGAGCCGTGAGTCACGGCCTTGCGCAACGCGACTGCGTCGGTATCCTCGGGAAGCGAAGAGACCTCTTTGACAACTGACTCCATCGTCAAAGACATATTTGTACCCGTATCGCCATCGGGGACGGGAAAGACGTTGAGGCGGTTTATTTCCTCTTTGCGGGCCGATAGTTCGGACACGGCCGCTGCGATACACACGCGAAGATCACTTACATTCATGTACTGAACCTCTACTAATTCATTCGGCTGGAACTCTAGTCGCGGACTTTGACGCCTTGCACGTGGATATGCACCGCGTGCACAGGTAACTGCGCCGAATCCTCGAGCGTGAACTTGACTTTTTCTGCGAGCATGCGGCTGACCTCTGCAAGGTTCGTGCCATGCTCGACAATGATATAGAGGTCGACGTCAATACCCCCATCGACCGCCTCGACGTTGATGCCACGACGCAAACGGCTCGCAGGAAGCAGTTTGGCTATGCCATCGGAAAGCGTTGGCATTGCCATGCCAACAACGCCGTAACTCTCGAGGGCGGCATACCCCGCGAGGTCGGTTATTACATCTTCTGCGACAGAAAGCCCGCCGCCAATCGTGCCGGCCATGCACACGCTCCTTCACGGTAAATTCTACATACGAACCTGTATTGTACGGCAGATGACCACATTCGCTCAAACATCTTAAATTTTGCACATACATTGAAATATCCCCTGATGGAAACGGCGTTTCGACACGAAAAGATGAACGATTCGCGCAGAGAAAAACGCCATCTGGGCCAAAACAGACATTCAAACATGAAGATTCTGACTGTTTGCATGATTTTCAAAATTATCAGTGAGTATGATAAAGATTTGAAAAGTAAACATGCAGGTCAAAGACTTGGAGTTGAGTCTATAGTGTGCACTACACGAAAAAGGGTCGTTTAAATCATACAAACAGTCGCTGAAATCCATTTTTGCTCGACTGTTTGTATGATTTTTTCGGCAATCAAAGCCATTTTCAATTTTTTGCCTAATATATCTTACGGGATTGTGCGTCTCTAGCTCCCATCTTTCATCAGTCCGCCCGACTCTGATAGACTATCTGCATACCCCCAACAAAGAATGGAGATCATATGCCTGATCAAAATGACCAGAATCTTCCGCAGCGACCTGCTGAACAGCCGCAACCGCCAGTCGACCAACAGCAGCCGGTCGGCCAGCCGCAACCGCAGCCGCAGCCTCAGCAGCAACAGCCGGTCAGCCAGCCGCAGCAGCAGCCGCAGCCGCAAACACTTAGTCAACCACAGCAGCAATATCAGCAACAGCCGCAGTTCCAGCCGCCCATGTACAACAATGCATCAGCTGCGCCCATCGAGAACAAATCTACGATGTATATCGTGCTCTCGATTCTCGAACTGGTCTTTATGGGAGGCCTTATCGCCATCTGGCCACTCGTCATGTCGGTTCAATACAAATCCGCAATGGATGTACGCGATTATGCAAGCGCAGCGCAAAAACAAAAGAGCGCTAAAACCGCCCTCATAGCCACGCTGCTCATCTCCATAGGAGTGGCCATCCTATGTGTCTTGCTTCTAATCCCGCTGATGATTGCAGCGTATAACATGTAATTCGTTATCACAGATTCAAAAAAGGAAGCGCCCCCGGCTAGGGGGCGCTTCCTTTTGTCAGAAACCACTCACGTACTTCACCGTGGGCTCATGGCAAATAACAAGCTACCTTGTGTTCGCCCAGCTGTTCCATACGCGTGGGCACATCTTCGAGTGCCACAATTTCGATAACCTGCGCCAAGCAATGAAGCTCGCAGGCCGCCTTCTTACCTTCAGAGATGCGTTGCGCGCACAGGTCACATAGACGTGAGGGCACGGGGACGTAATCCCACTCCCACGCACCATCAAGCTGTTGCGGTCCGATCTGCTCGATCTTCATGCCCCATTCACCTTGGGGCAATCCCTTTTCCTTCGCGCATGACACAACACACGTATCGCACCCCGTGCAAAGGCCATAATTGATGATCATCGCTTTTTTCACAACGGTCCCTCCCCTTTAGCCTTCGAGGCTCGCCACGCGCTCGATTTTACAGATACCGTTCTTGTAAGGCGCACCGTACCCCGTCACGCTCACGCTTTCATGCGGAATCAGATTATTGGCATTGGCCTTCCAGACACCATAAAGATTGGGTGCCTCGCCATCTTGTTCAGGAAACCACCAAGCATGCTCGACATGAATAAGCCCGTCGCAAACTTCTTGAGACACGTGGGCCTTTTGCACGAGCGTTCCCTGCGGGCTTGTGATGCGAACCCAGTTTCCTTCTTCGATGCCATACGCCTGAGCGGTCAGCGGATTGATAGTGCAAAGTGGCCAGGGATGCAGATCACGCAAACTGGGAATCTGGCGATGCTCGGAATGGAACATACTGATATGACGCCCGCCTGTCGTGTAGACGATCGGATAATCACCCACAAGGTCCGGACGCGAAACAGGGCTGAATTCAGGCTCTTCGAAATACGGCACCGGCTGCTCGCCAAACCCCGCAAGAACCGGCGACCACAGCTCAACCAGTCCGCTTGTCGTATCAAACCCTGGCTTCCCGTCTTTGCGGAACAAGCCCTTTTCGTACTTCTTGTATTCGTAGCCCGCCATCTTCGCGGGAACCGCACGCACCTCATCAAGACCGAAGTCATACGTCTGTTTCAAGAGCCTGTCGAAAAAATCATCGACATCATCGGTCTCGTTCCATATTTCCGGACGCATGCGCTTGCCCATATCGAGCAAGATCTCCAAATCAGATTTAGTATTGGGATTATCGACCGCTTTATTCATCGCGCCGATAAAGTGCTGATTACGCCCATAATTGGGTGTGACGAGCCCGTCATGTTCGGCAAATGTCGAAATAGGCAAGACGAGGTCTGCCAAGCCCATCATCGTCGGCGTCATGAACAGGTCTTGCGCAACGACGAATTCGAGGCTCTTCATCGCCTCATACCAACGTTGTGGCTGGTCAGCCATACATGCAAGCGGATTAGTTCCGATAATCCAACACATCTTAAGGTCGTAATAACCTTCCCAATCCTTATACATGCCCTCGAGCCAATTAAGCAACGTGTCGCCCTGCACGCCGCCCATAGCAGCTCCCGTATTGAAAAGCGCGTACTTGCCAGTCGGGTCAACGATATGCTTGGCTGCCATTTCAGGAGTGATAGTGTCTGACATGTCGTAGCGCCATTGGCCGATAAAGCTCGTCGGGCTCGTGATGGTGACACCCCCGGGCACATCCAGATAGCCACAAATGGCCACAAGCGCCAAGAAGCACTGCGCTGCCTGCGTGGACTGCCTGGATTGATCAAGAGCGACACCCCACGTTGCAGTGGATGGCCGCGCCGTGGCAAAGGCGCGCGCGACGGCGACAAGATCGTCTGCCTTGACCCAGCTAACCTCCTCAACCTTCTCGGGCGTCCATTCCTTGACCGCCTCTTTGAGCTCGTCGAACCCATAGCACCAGTTCTCGACGAATTCGCGATCATAGATGCCTTCGCTGATGATGACGTTGAGCAGGCCCAAGCCAACAGCAGCGTCCGTTCCGGGGCGCAATTGCAAGTGCCACTGCGCATGCGCGCCAAGCCAGGTCAGGCGCGGGTCGATGGTGATGATCTTGCTGC
>CAYSZR010000025.1:25524-27092 GCA_964435565.1 uncultured Coriobacteriaceae bacterium | reverse complement strand
GATAAGACATCTGCGCATGTAAAAAGCGGGCAGCATATCTTCATCTGCCCGCTTCCATACCTATGACAACGCCTAGAACTTATGCGAGGTTATTCCGCCTTGGCAGCTTTGGGAGAAAAGACGAATTTCCATAGCAAAGCCGCAATGGCCGCACCGACAAGCGGCGCCACGATAAATAACCAGACCTGGCTTAACGCTGTTGCATCTCCAAACGCCGCGGTGAAGATAGCCGGGGCAAGAGAACGCGCAGGATTCACCGAGGTACCAGTCAGCGGAATACCGATGAGGTGCACGAACGTCAGCGTCATACCGATGACGATTCCGGCGATATTGGACGTCTTTTCAGAAGAGGTGACACCCAAAATGGTCATGCAGAAGACCATCGTGAGTACGACCTCGACAACAAAGGCCCCGCCTGCATCAAGTCCGACACCTGACAGTGCGCCAAAACCATTAGCGCCAAAACCCTTCAGCACATTAGTGTTGATTTCGACAAAAGCGAACAGCGCAGATGCTGCCAAACCACCAAGGACCTGACCGATCACATACCCGGCGAACTCGCCCCAGGTGATTCCGCCGTTAATTGCCACAGCCAAAGAAACAGCAGGATTCACATGGCAGCCACTGATATGCCCAATGGCGTATGCAGCGGCAACGATGGCCAAACCGAATGCAAGCGCTATGGCGGCGACGCCTACGAACGAATGGACAATTCCAGCCGTAAAGCCTCCACACACGACTGCGGTACCGCAGCCGAAAAAGACCAGTACGAACGTGCCGAAGAATTCCGCAATATACTTCTTTATTGAGCTCATCTGCGACTTCCCTCCTCTTGATTTACTGCATGAAATTATTCTAAACGTAAATCCATACGTTTTACACGAAAAATGGGTGTTGATATTGCATTTTACGCTACCGCATCAGTCTGAACATATATGAAAGCCATAGATATCGAAACACGAGCGAGCTGACATAGTCGCACAAGCGGCGCCAAAAGATATGCTAGGGCTTATACATGCGCCTGCATGATGTCTGGTAAAATTACACTTCAAGGCGGGTGTGCCTGTTATGGCTGGACATACGGGAAGTCGATAGTCCGAAAAGAGGCCCCATGATTGAAATTGAAGGCGTGTCGAAAGCATATGCTGGAAGCAACCGAAAAGCCGTCGACAATCTGAACTGGACCGTACCCGATGGAGCGATTACCGGATTCATAGGCCCAAATGGCGCAGGCAAATCGACGTCTATCCATATGATGACCGGCTCGCTTCAGCCAGATTCCGGCAGAATCAAGCTCAACGGCATCGATATCGGCGAAAATCCCATCGAAGCAAAGCGGCAATTCGGCTTCGTTCCCGATGTTCCGGATGTCTTCTTGAACCTGAAGGCTATCGAATATCTGAATTTCATTGCAGATATCTATGGCGTCTCCCCTGCGGACCGCGCGTCTTTTATTGACGAAGTCCCTGAAAAACTGGAAATTGCAGATGCGCTGACGAATCAGATCGTATCCATGAGCCATGGAATGCGTCAAAAAGTCATGGTGCTTGGCGCACTCATCCACCAGC
>CAYSZR010000025.1:0-25514 GCA_964435565.1 uncultured Coriobacteriaceae bacterium | reverse complement strand
TACTCGACGAGCCGATGGCAGGACTCGACCCGAAATCAGCCTTCGCGCTCAAAGAGATGATGCGCGAACACGCGGCGTCAGGCAGGTCCGTCTTATTTTCGACGCACGTACTGGAAGTCGCTGAAAAGCTTTGCGACCAGATATGCATCATCAACCATGGAAAACAGATATTCTTGGGGAAGCTCGAAGAACTCGAAGCGCAGCATCCAGGCAAGGGGCTTGAGGAGATATTCCTGAACATCACTGGCGGACAGGCCGATTCGGAATCTGGACAAGTCCAATGAAAAACTACTTCGTTCTTACAAAGACGCTCATCCTGTGCGGTTTCGATATTACGAACTCAAAAGGCAAGATCGCCATCAACCGCAATCTGACCACGTTCATCTCAATTGCGGCTACCGTGGGATTTGTGTGCTGGATCACTCATATGTTCGTCGGTGTCATCGAAAGCCAGATCGCAGCTGGCGGGACAGGCTACGGGTTCGTCGAACAGGGCATGGCCGCGGGTATGCTGGTCGCGCTTGTCATGGGTATTCCTTTGGTACTCACCGCTTTCTACGTTTCCTCTGACACCACCACTTTATTATCGCTGCCCGTATCGTTGACAACGATTGCAGCCGCACGCTTCACACGCTGCTTCATCTACGCATATTCCATGGTCTTCCTATTCTGCCTTCCAACATTTATAGCATTTGGTCTGGCATCCCATGCCCCTGCGCTGTATTGGATAATCGCGATTATCACCTTCCTGGCTATTCCGGCTGTGCCACTGGCATATGACGCAATCGCCGCCATGGTGCTCATGCGTATTTTCAGAAAGATGCGTAACAAGCGTGTGTTGACCGGCATAGGAACGGTTGTAAGCGCCCTGTTCGTTATCGTATGGGTCTATTTTGCAATGGGCAGCAACAGCAGCGATACGATGGGCATGGCGGCATCGCTTTCGGCGCTGAATGGCATAGGGGTCATCTTTCCGAATCTCGTTTTTGCTAACTGCGCGTTCGAACAGCTCTCGCTGCTTCACCTTCTGCTCTTCATAGCGACGTCGGCTGGATTCGTAGCGGTGTTCTTGGTTGTTGCCAAGTTCATCTATTACGACAGTGTCATCGGAATGAGCGAGATGGCGGCACGACATCAGGCTCTGACCAAAAAGGACACGGCTGGCCTGCAGCAAACCCATTCGAGCCAATCGGCATACACACGCATCGAAAGACAGAAGATTAGACGAAATTCCCTGCTGGTGCAGACCTATTTCTATGAACTTATCTGGCCCGTTATGATTATCGGCACTGGAGTCTACTCGGCCATGCGTAATTCTTCAGACAACATGCTGTCTTCCCTGTCAGAAATGCCAGGCAATGAAAACGTCTTGTTCATTCTCGCGGTATTTACGCTGGCGATGAGCTGTCTGTGTTCTGCGTCTAATACTGTATCGGCAATGGAAATTTCCCTCGAAGGAAACGGGCTCATTTTCCTGAAATCCTTGCCTATCAGCTTTCGGGATATCGTCGTGGGAAAGATCAGAAGTGGCTTGCCCGTAGATTACCTAGTTGGCAATATCGCCCCGCTTGCAGCAACGATCTATTGCATCGCCAATGGAACGACCCCCTTGGCATTGCCAATCGTGATCGCAACCGGCTTAGCGGGATCTATTGCCGTGAATTACATCCAGATTATGTTCGACTTGAATAAACCTCAACTGAACTGGTCTGATCAGTCAGCCCTTGCCAGAAAGGGAAGCACGATGTTCTCGGTGCTTGCAAGCATGGCCCTGGGGATGGCGCTGTGTCTTATAAGCGTGCTGGCATGGACGCTACTCGGTCTTGGAGTCTTACCGGCAACGGGTATATGCCTGGCCCTATCGATTGGCTCGGCTATAGCGATACGATCGGCTGCGCTTAACTATGGTGACAGACGATTGCGAGAACTTCCCTGATCGCCCTAAGGCTAATCATGATTTGACTGGTATGCCGCACCCCATTGCCACATGGCGTCAATGATAGGCTCCAGACTAAAACCCATACTGGTCAACGCATACTCCACGTGCGGCGGCACCTCGGGATAAACCGTGCGCGTAACAAGTCCCGCAGCTTCCATTTCGCGCAGATTCTGAGTAAGGACCTTCTGGCTCACGCCGCTAATCGAGCGCTGTAGCTGACCGAACCTCTTCGTCCCACTCAATAATTCGCGCACGATAAGCGGGCGCCAACGATTGCCCACAAGTGAAAGCGTCGTCGCAACCGGACATGCGGGAATCCCATTGGGAAGCATCGAGGGCAGCTGTTCGCCACGCCTCTTCGCTTCATCTTGCATCTTATGAGCAGCATCCAGCCGCCCAGACCAGTCTTTGACAATGGCCTTCTCGATCTTTTCCATGCGCTCACCTCAATTTGCGTGCATATAGCTTTAATACAATTATATACATACTTACTTTTTGTTACCAATGTATATACTGTATGCTGCATAAAAAAGAGATGCGCATCTTGATCATTCAACTTGACACATCCAATGCCCCACATCATCATTACGTCGATAAATCCACTTCGGAGCTGTACATGACCACTGTTTTCATATCGCTTGCCGTCATCGCGCTTGTCGCAGCGCTTGCGCCCGTCATCGTCCGTCTTATTCCTCACCAGATCGTTCCAGAAACCGTTTTGCTCATCACAGCAGGCGCAGTGCTTGGTCCCAACCTGCTTGGAGTCATCAGCGTCTCAAGCGAGGCCATAACGATTCTCTCTGATCTTGGGTGCGCATTTCTCTTTTTGCTCGCAGGTTATGAAATAGAGCCGGACTCGCTCTCTGGGTCTGACGGGAAAAACGGTTTGGTGACCTGGCTAATAACCTTTGCAATCGCCATTGGATTCACATTGCTCGTGCCCGAAATGGCAACGGGGCTCCATGGCTTCATCGCAACTTCCCTGCTTTTCACGACAACGGCACTTGGAACGCTCATTCCCATCCTTAAAGAACGCGCTCTGATTGGCACGCGCGTTGGTGACCTTATAGTCAGCTATGGAACTTGGGGCGAACTTGCCCCTGTCCTTGCGATGGCCATACTGCTTTCAACACGTTCCACTTGGCAAACAGCCGTCATTTTGCTCGCCTTTGCAGCGTTATGCCTTCTTATTGCCTCTTTGGGAACGAAAGCACGCAAAGAAGGACATGCCCTGTATCGATTCCTCGTATCAAAGGCGCAGACCACATCTCAAACCATGATGCGCCTGACGGTCCTCATGCTCATATCACTCATCACGTTTTCAGCGATCTTCAAACTGGACATAATGCTTGGCGCTTTTGCCGCCGGTTTTATCATGCGTTTTCTCGCGCCCGATGGGGCGCCTATCCTCGAAACAAAGCTCGATGGAATCGCATATGGGTTCTTTATCCCCCTGTTTTTTGTGGTCTCTGGTTGCAAAATCGACTTGAGCGCCGTTTTAGATGCGCCCCTGTTGCTCGTGCTCTTCATTTTGGGACTTATCCTCGTACGATGCGTGCCGATAATCGTCTCGTTATCCATACGCAAGAAGACGCGTGATATCTCCATGCATAACAGGCTGTCGACGGCATTTTACTGCACGACAGCACTCCCCCTCATCGTCGCTATCACTTCGCTTGCCGTTTCCGGTTCACTTATGGAAACATCGACTGCGTCGGTCCTGGTCGCAGCTGGCGCACTCACCGTCTTCCTTATGCCCTTGCTCGGCGCATTCGCCTATCGCGTTGCAGATACAGAGCCTTTGCAGGCCTTTGGAAAGATTATCCAAGATCCCCATGACATGCGCTCGATCATACACGGACATATCCAAAAAGGACGTGAACGAGCACAGGAATATAAAGATATCGCCTCTCAGCGCATTCAGAAAAGCTTAGACGACCTTGACGAACCTGAAGAACTCGACGAAACGCAACAGCTGATCCATAGGCACTTTGAGGAAGTAAAGAATCTTAGAAATGCGCAGAAATCCGAGCTCAAAGAGCTCTACAAAAATCATCACGACGAGCATTCGACCGACGCCTGACCAGCGTGATCGATCGTCTGATTCAGGCCTTTGCGTCTGTCCCCGAGATTTCAACAAGCTGCATCGCATCGGCGATTTCGGGAAATCTGTCTTTGAATTCCCCCAGATAGGCCTCGACATCAAAATCGTCTGGCAAAGACCCCGATGAATACGTGTCATAGATGACGCCGTCTTCTTCGATATGATACGGAAGCTTTTCGAAGCCGTTTTTCAAGTAGAACGATGACCTACGCAAACGCTGTCCGATATTCTCAGCATCGACATCGACGCTTTCAGCTTCAAGCACGACGGGCTTGCCATCACAGCTCTTTCTCAATTCATCGAGTATGCGCGTTCCATATCCCTTAGATTGCATGTCCGGATTGACGGCAAGGTAAAACAGATAGATAGCGCCCTTGAAATCAATGCAATAGGACAGTCCGACCAATTCGACGCCGTCAGCGATGGCATCGAAGCGAACGCCGTCTCTTTGGGCATAATCAAGAAGCAGTTCGTATGAGACAAGCTCTTCTGAAGGGAATACGGTTTCCATAAGGCAGCTGACGTGATGCGCCAATTGGGACCCTTTGTTTACCGGAATGAACCTCAAGCTCATGATGTGCCCCCTCTATAACATACGAGGTTATTTTAGCGCCATTCGATTTCGATAACATCCCCAATTGCAGGTTGCTTCGCATCATGCCCGTTTTCGAGCATGTAATAGGCATTCGCATCGAGCGTCGCCGGACTTCCCGGCCTTCCAGGCAAAGGCATCGCATGCAAGACACCGTCATCGCTACGTTTCGCCATCAGGAATTTAATTGAGAAAAACGAATCGCCTTTCGAAACGATGTCGGGCCGTTGTTCGCCGGCGACCTGAGCCGGTCCGTCTTTTCCAGGTTGGTGCCCGCCTTTATCAAAGGGAGCATCCAAAACAGCGCACTCCTTGCACGGCGCGAAATCAAGGCCCAGATATTCCATGACAAGCGGGCGCAGATAGAAATCAAGCGTAAAAGAAGCTCCTGTCGAAGGACCGGAGATACCAACGATTGGCGTTCCCTTCACAAGGGCAAACCAGCTGTGATGACCGGGCCCGTGGTTGGTCTCGTGGCAGATGACATCGCCGAGCCGCTCGATTTCCTCGCATGCCCAGTCCCCCGAGCCCTTCGAAGACCCCGCGTTCAAGACGACGATATCTGACATCGCGCATGCTTCAAGCACTGCCTCGCCAATGGCGTTGGGATCATCTGCGACTATATCGAAGGGCAGATATTCCCCACCCCACGTTTTTATCTTTCCCTCGACCACAAGGCTGTTCGTTTCCAGATTACGGCCCAAAGGAACATGGGCGTTTCCCGGACTCACAAGCTCATCTCCTGTAGGTATAAACGCTACCTTGGGCCTTCTGCGCACACATACGGCGCTATGGTTTCCGCTCGCTATGCGTGCGGCGATATCGGGCGTGATCAACACGCCCTCATGTGCGAGAAGATCGCCTTGCTCCAAAGTGCTTCCCGCAAAACGCGTCCCCGCATACTGTTTAGAAGGAAGAGCGTCGAGGGTTACATGCTGTTCATCTGAAGAGACCTTGACGTGCTCGATGACGACCGCGGTGTCGAAACCCTGTGGCATGGCGACGCCCGTATTCGCGAATTCCCAGTCGATGCCGCGTGTCCAGGCAGAGGTATCGGGCATATTGCCGTCTTCAAAATCACTCCAATGCACGGCAATCGAATCCATACAACAAGTAAGCACGTTTGGCACCTGTGTCTTTGAAAAGACGTCATGGGCAAGGACACGGCCAAACGATTCGCGCAGGTTCACCTGTTCGCTCGCGGATTCAAATGTCACACGAGAAAGCATCGCGGCAACCGCTTGCAAACGGGACATCGTAATATGATTCGAATGATCGCGCATGGTGATACCTCTTCCTATGGGCGTACGTCACCCCGATAAAGACATATAGAGTCTAGTTGTTGAAATTGCGAGCTGCTTTGAACGATTAGGCAAGCCAGCCGGGACGCTCGACACGCATCTTTTGGACTCCATGCTTAAAGATATCAGATGTATACCCCTGCGATATCGCGGCACGTGCCGTCGCAGGATCATCTATATACGAGCCGGCCATGCAATCGACGCCATATTCATAGAAAAGCGGGGCGGGAACTACGCTCGGGCCAACCATGATGACGCTGCTTCTGCCTTTTGCAAGCTGTAAAAGACGTGGAAGCGTCTTGTTGATAAGCGTGATACCGGTAATGAACGTGAAATCCTGATACGGAATGATAAACTCGCATGCCGGATCGGGCATATCGCCTGGCTGGGGGCTTCTTTCAAGAATAGTAAGCTCACATTGCCCCGCAAGCCGTTCTATGAGAGGAAAATGACCGACGACGGTGACTTTCTTATCAGAGCATAAGTTTCGGTACAGTTCGAAGCCGTCGTTGGAGCCTTGTTTTTCAATTTTCATGCCAGCATCCACGACGCGCTGACCCGATGAATACCAGGCATTCAAAGCCGCGACACCGACACTTGCTTCCATGAAATTCCAGCTGACCACCTGACAGGCGACGTCACGCAAGGACATGGCAAGTGGATCGGACCCAAGCGAATACGAGCCCATCCCCCCACTTGTGAGCATGGCCATGCCACATCCGCAATCCGCTTCTATATAGACCCAATGATGTCCCAAGCAAAGGTCTTTGACAGCGATATCTTCAGGGATTCCAGCAATCAGTCGCTTATAGAGATTCCATTCTTCACCAAGATTAGATACCTCTTCCCAATCATGCCTTGCTTGCGTGCCCTTGCTCATGAACAAACCACCGTCTCTCATATAGTGTCAAGTATTATTATTCTTCATCGTGAATATCTCTTCTTCAGAACATTCTAATCCGTTTTTACAATCAAAGGCTACCTTTAATTGCAAAAGGTTGCCCTTGTTGCAAAAGTCTGAGAAATACGATGGAACATATCGAGAGACTTGCGCGATAATCACCAACGGAAAAAACGAGTTTGGAGATAATCACATGGATATAGTTTGTCTTGATATGGAAAGCGTCCTTGTCCCGGAAATGTGGATCGAGTTCGCTCATAAGACCGGCATCGACGAATTGCTGAAAACGACACGAGATGAGCCTGACTATGACAAGCTCATGGTATTTCGCATCGATTTACTGCGCGAACGAGGCATCACCATCGACAGTATGATCGAAATCTGCAAGACGCTCGACCCCTTGCCCGGAGCACGCGAATTCCTTGACGAGCTGCGTAGCTTTGCGCAAGTCATCATTGTTTCGGACACCTTTCCCGAATTTGCGATGCCCTTGATGGCAAAGCTTGGCCATCCAACGCTCTTCTGCAATGAGATGTTCATCGATGACGACGGATTTTTCAGCGGATTCAAAATGCGCTGCGAACATTCCAAATTCGATACCGTACGCGGACTTCAGTCAATCGGTTTTGACACGATCGCCGCAGGCGACAGCTATAACGACATCGAGATGATCAAAGCGAGCAAGGCCGGTTTCCTTATCAATGCAAGCGATGAGATCAAGGCCGAATTTCCCGACATCCAAGCTTTCGACACCTATGGCGACCTGCTTGACGCGATACGAGGAGCCGTTTTCTAAAATCAGGAACTATACTGAGCAAGCATGATCGAAACGGCGTTATTGGGAGGATATTCATGAATATAGACAAAACTGTTGCATGCTATCTATCCGGTACGGGAACCACCGAAAAATACCTGAAAGCCATTGCCGCCAAACTTCCCGGACAAGTCGAGATTCACGCTCTCGATGCCCGCAACGAGCTTGCCCTTGCCATGGGACATGATGACCTGCTGACACTTGCGGCCCCCGTCTATGGCGGCCATATCGCTCCGTTTGTCTGGAAACAGCTTGAAGCTGTTACAGGTGACGAAACGCCTGCCCTCATCATCGCCACCTACGGCGCTCGCGATTATGACAACGCGCTGCTTGAAATGCAGTCTAAACTCGTGGCTAAGGGTTTTCGCATAATCGGCGCGGCAGCGCTTGTAGCACGCCATTCGATCGTTCAGAGCATTGCGGCCGATCGGCCAAATGCAGATGACATAGCAAGCGTCGAGGGATTTGCACAAGACATTGCAACACGCCTCTTGGAAATGAACGGTATCGCTGATGCCCCTGCATTCAAGTTCAAAGGGGAGCTGGGCAACGTCGAGCCCGCCGGTATGGTACCGATCGTTACCGACGAATGCATCGAATGCGGTCTATGCGCCCGGGAATGCCCGGCTCTTGCCATCCCCGAAGACGCCCCGAACACGACTGATGCGAATGCTTGCATATCGTGTTTACACTGTATCGATGTCTGCCCCGTCGATGCCAGGAAGGTTCCCGACCCTCTCTATGAGAAGCTCGCGGGTATGCTTGCGCAAAAGACAGACCCCTCGAAGACGAACGAGTTCTTCTAAGGACAAGACCGCGCATATCGTTCATTTCACGGGCCGCCGAGCGACCCATATAATCCATATGCCCTTTTTTGCCGACATATGAACAACGTGCACCAGTTTCTTTGCATACTTGAACCGCACGGAGCTCCAAATGAGCTATATCCTATGAGCAGTCTGTGTCTAGGCAGTAGCGAAATGCACGTACGAAGAGAGGAAGTCATGGACAGAACATTCAAGTCGATGGATGGCAACACTGCCGCAGCTTATGTGTCGTATGCATTCACAGAAGTCGCGGCAATCTACCCGATTACCCCCTCAAGCCCGATGGCAGACCTAGTTGACCAGTGGTCTTCACGCGGAACGAAGAATATCTTCGGCACGCAGGTCAAGGTCGTCGAGATGGAGTCCGAAGGCGGTGCCGCCGGCGCGGTGCATGGCTCTTTGGGCGCTGGTGCTTTGACCACTACATACACGGCATCACAAGGCCTGCTTTTGATGATTCCCAATATGTACAAGATTGCAGGCGAGCAGCTTCCCGGCGTATTTCACGTGAGCGCACGTGCGCTTTCGAGTCACGCACTCAACATCTTTGGCGACCATTCCGATGTCATGAGCTGCAGGCAGACCGGCTTCGCAATGCTTGCGCAAAGCAATGTCCAAGAGATCATGGACCTTGCCCCCGTTGCACATCTCGCGGCCATCAAGGGCCATATGCCGTTTTTGAACTTCTTCGACGGTTTTCGCACGTCGCATGAGATCCAGAAAGTCGCTCAGTGGGACTATGCTGACCTTGCGGACATGGTCGATATGGATGCCGTTCAGGCGTTTCGCGATCATGCGCTTAACCCCGAACACCCGCACACGCGTGGTAGCCACGAAAACGACGACCTGTTCTTCCAACATCGTGAGGCCTGCAACACGGCATATGACGAACTGCCGGCGATCGTCGAAGAGTATATGGGCAAGATCAACCAGAAACTCGGGACCGATTACGGCCTGTTCAATTACTATGGCGCCCCTGATGCCGACCGCGTGATTATCTGCATGGGTTCGTTCTGCGATGTTCTCGAAGAGGCCATCGACTATCTCAACGCCCATGGCGAAAAGGTCGGTCTGATAAAGGTGCGTTTGTTCCGCCCGTTTTCCATCAAGCACTTCGTCGACGTTTTGCCCGAAACGGTCAAGAAGATCGCCGTCATGGACCGTACCAAAGAGCCGGGCTCCATTGGCGAGCCGCTCTATCAGGATGTTGTCTCGGCATTGTTCGAGGCAGGACGCACGGGCATCAAGGTCGTTGGCGGCCGCTACGGTCTGGGCAGCAAGGATACGCCTCCCTCAAGTGCATTCGCCATCTTCAAAGAGCTGGAAAAAGACGAGCCCGCGCGTGAATTCACGGTCGGCATCGACGACGATGTCACCCATCTTTCCCTTCCAGAAGATCCCAACTGCCCCAATACTTCTGCTCCCGGCACTATCGAATGCAAGTTCTGGGGACTAGGCGGCGACGGCACGGTCGGCGCGAACAAGAATTCCATCAAGATCATCGGCGACCATACCGACAAATACATTCAGGCGTATTTCCAGTACGACTCAAAGAAGACCGGCGGTGTGACTGTAAGCCATCTGCGCTTTGGTGATTCTCCCATTCGCTCGCCTTATTACGTGACCAAGGCTGATTTTGTCGCCTGCCATGTTCCTTCCTATCTTGTCAAAGGCTTCCCCATCGCCCAAGACGTCAAGCCAGGCGGCACCTTGCTCATCAACTGCCAGTGGGACGTCAGCGAGCTTGACCAGCACCTCAATGCGCAGACCAAGCGCTATATCGCAGAAAACGATGTCAAGCTCTATATCATCGACGCGATCGATCTAGCCGCCAAGGTCGGCATGGGCAAGCGCACCAACACGACACTGCAATCCGCCTTCTTCTCGCTGGCCAACGTCCTTCCCGCCGAACAAGCTGTTCAGTATATGAAGGATGCCGCGACCAAATCCTACTTGAAGAAGGGCCAGGCCATCGTCGATAGCAACCATAAGGCAATCGATGCTGGCGCAACGGCATATGTAAAGGTCGATGTACCCGAAAGCTGGAAGACGGCGACCGATACCGATACTTCTGCCTCTCTTGAAGGGGACGCGGCTTTAGTCGAGCAGATCAAAGAGATCATGCACCCCGTCAATCTCATGAATGGCTATAGCGTTCCCGTATCTGCTTTCACGAAGCATGCAGATGGCCAGTTCGAGCTTGGCGTTTCTGCATACGAGAAGCGTGGCGTTGCGGTCACGGTTCCGCATTGGGATGCCGATAACTGCATCCAGTGCAACAGCTGCGCCTATGCCTGCCCGCATGCCACTATCCGTCCCTTCGCACTTGATGCACAAGAAGCTGGTGCGGCTCCTGAGCAAACGCGCCTGCTCGATGCGACCGGCAAAGCAGCCAAAGAGGCAGGCCTCAAGTTCACGCTTGCCATCAGCCCGCTTGATTGCATGGGTTGCGGCGTCTGCATTGGCGCGTGTCCCAAAGATGCCCTGCACATGGCCCCGACTGAAGGCGAACTCGAAGAGCAGAAGATATTCGACTTCTGCGTAAGCGAAGTAAGCGAAAAACAAGAGGTCGTAAACACCTCTAACGTCAAGGGCAGCCAGTTCAAACAGCCGCTGCTGGAGTTCTCGGGCGCATGCGCGGGTTGTGCAGAGACTCAATACGCACGTCTTATCACGCAGCTTGTGGGCGACCGCATGTTCATCTCGAACGCAACGGGCTGCTCGTCTATCTGGGGCAATCCCGGCGGTGTGGCACCCTATACCACCGACAAAGCTGGCCATGGCCCCGCATGGAACAACTCCTTGTTCGAAGACAACGCCGAACATGGCCTTGGTCTATACCTCGGCTATCAAGCCGAACAAGCTCGCGTGATCGCGAAGATAGAAGATCTCATCGCATCTGACGGATGCTCTGCTGCGGTCAAAGAAGCATCTCAGGCCTGGATCGATGCAAAAGACGATGCTGAAGCCAGCAAGACCACGGCTGCCGCCCTTATCGCCGCGCTCGAGGCAGAAGGCAGCGCACAGGCAGCCGACGTGCTGACCGACAAGAGCTTCCTTACCAAGAAGAGCTTCTGGATCTTCGGAGGCGACGGCTGGGCATACGATATCGGCTATGGCGGACTCGACCATGTGCTTGCAAGCAACAACAACGTCAACGTCTTCGTATTCGACACCGAGGTTTATTCCAACACAGGTGGTCAGGCTTCCAAGGCTTCCAACATCGGCCAGGTCGCGCAGTTTGCGGCAGCTGGCAAGGAAATCAAGAAGAAGAGCCTGGCAGAAATGGCCATGAGCTATGGATACGTCTACGTTGCCCAGGTAGCCCTTGGTGCAAACCCCGCTCAGACGCTCAAAGCCATCAACGAGGCTGAAGCGTACGACGGCCCATCGCTTATCATCGGATATAGCCCCTGCGAGATGCACTCGATCAAGGGTGGCCTGGTCAACTGCCACGCAGAAATGAAGAAGGCAGTCGACTGCGGTTATTGGAATCTCTATCGCTTCAATCCAGATGCGGAGACGGGCAAGAAATTCGTGCTCGATTCCAAGGAGCCCGCAGGCGGATACCAGGAATTCCTGATGAACGAGGCCCGCTATAGCCGACTCACCCGAGAATTCCCCGAGCGCGCAACCGAGCTGTTCGAGCGCAATGAGAAATCGGCCATGGATCGATATTCCCATCTCGTCAAGCTCAAGGGAATGTACGAAGAGGTATAAAGCACGACGCTCTTAATCAGCACTGAGCGATTGGAAGGGACCGCATATCATGCGGTCCCTTCTTTTATAACGCAGACGCATAATTCAACAGCGACGTGTTGCAATCGCACATGTAGCGTCTATGATTTGACCATGAGCAATAAGACGCAGCATATGGGTCCATCCGTGAAGCCTTACGGGTTCATCGTGGGGTTTGGCATAGTAAGCATGCTCATGGATGTGGTCTATGAAGGTGCGCTTGCCGTTCAAGGGCCTCTTCTCGCGTCGTTTGGCGCAAGCGCGCTTATAGTTGGAATCGTTTCCGGTCTGGGCGAGGCAACCGCTCTTGCCGGTCGTCTTTTTTCAGGGCCCCTGGCAGACCGCACGGGGCGTTATTGGACCTTTGCCATTTTGGGCTATGCCGCAACAGCACTCGCCGTACCCGCCATGGGCTTTATCGGGAGCCTTATCGGCGTTTCCTTTCTTGTGATCTTCGAGCGGTTTGGAAAAAGCCTGCGCACGCCAAGTCGCGACGCCATGATCAGCCATGCCGCCCATGCCGTAGGAACGGGAAAGGGCTTTGCCCTTCATGAAGTGCTCGATCAGATTGGAGCGGTTGGCGGCCCTTTGATCGTCGCATCGCTGCTCTCCTTTTCTGGCAACGACTATCGCATCGCCTTAGGCGTGCTTGTGATTCCGGGCATCGCCGCTCTTTGCGTCCTGTTTGCCCTAAGACATCGCGTCCCTCGCCCTTCCCTCTACGAATCTCCAGACACACAAGGCGACGCGCCTGAAGCAAGCACGAAATCACTTCCCAAACTTCCCCGCCTCTTTTGGATATACACCTTTTCATGCGCAACGATGCTCGTTGGCGTCGCGACGTTTGGCGTTCTATCGTTTCATATGGTTTCAACAGGACTGGCAAATGGAGCGCTGGTCGCCGTACTCTACGCGATAGCCATGGGCGTCGATGCGATCTTTGCGGCATTGACCGGGGTGGCTTATGACCGATTCGGATCGCGTGTCCTTTTGGTGCTGCCTTTCATCTGCGCTGCAATTCCTCTATGCGCTTATTCGCTCGATCTTGTCCCCGTTATTGCCGGAGTCATGCTTTGGGGAGCGAGCCTGGGAATCCAGGAGTCGACCATGCGGGCCGCCGTAGCCGGAATGGTCCCCTCGAACAAACGCGCAAGTTCATATGGGATGTTCGCTGTTGCCACAGGCATAGGAAGCCTTCTGGGCGGCATAGCCGCAGGCGCGCTCTATACCATTTCGCCATTTGCCATCATAGTATTCGCCTGCAGCGTGGAATGTGTCGCATTCGTCTTATTGCTGCTCGCTTTGAAGAAGGAACGTTCGGCCTCTTCTGCAGACTAGCTATTTATCCAGATTCATAGCTTATAGTAATAATGAGACTAGTTGACTAATTTAGAGTTCTCAACTTTGCCGATATAGAATTTCATGAACTTCATAAAGGGCTTCCTGAGCGCAAGGCCTAAAACAGCCGCCGGAATGATGAAAAGTGCAAGCGCTCCCATGGACATCCAATAATCGTTCTGATAAACCCCCATCATCGCCGCTCTCATGGCATTTATCACATGGGTTGCGGGCATATAGGGACTCATAATCTGAAAAATACGCGGCAATAACTGCAGCGGGAATGAGCCTCCCGCCGATGTCACCTGCACGATCAGCAAGAGAACACCAATGGCCTTGCCAAGATTCGCGAAAGAAACGACCAGCGAATACATGATGAAGGTGAACACAAGCCCGGCAAACCAGTAACAGAGCATGAATAAAAGCGGATGCGTAACCTGCACGCCCAGGAAAAGCCAGTTGCCAAGTCCCATACAAGTCGTCTGCATAAGCGAAAGCACGGCAAAAACCCCAAAGCGGCCCAGGAAAAGCTTTGAAAGCCGCGGGTATCCCAGTTCTTGGCGTACGGGCTTTGCAACCCCGACCTTGATGGCAACGACCAGCAAGAGGCTTCCAATCCACATGGCGAGCACCGTATACAGCGGTGCCATCTGCGAACCAAAGTCGTTGGCGGGAAACACTGCTTCCCTATCAAGCGTCACCGGCGCAGACAGCGCCGTCGCAAGCACGGTCGGATCGTTTCCAAGCACCTCTCGAATACGCGCGATATCGCTGCTGTTCATAGCATCGGTCAGCTGAGATGAGAAGTCTTTCATTCGCTGCGACGCCTTTGTAAGATCAGCAGATGTTCTGTCAAGCTTGAACTGCGCAATGCCCAATGTCGTCGCAGCAGAATCTGCTGCACCGGACATATCAGAGCTGGCGCTTTTGAGCTCTGCAGCGTTTTCATCCAGATCAGATGCCGCCTGCGCAACGCTTTGCGCAAGGGAATCAAGTTCAGGAAGCACATTATTCGTGTAATCATCGCTTAAATTCGCTACAGACGCGCTTGCAGAGTCCGCCAGCCGCTTTGCTTCCTCGAACTGCTGCTGCGCGTCACTGTTGCCCTGCTCGATGCTGTCAGCCGCTTTATTCATAGAGTCGACAAGGGATTCTTGCTTGTCTATAGACGATTCAAGCAGATTCGCATATGCCGCGATCTGAGGGTCGGTTTCCCCGATTTTCTTGAGGATATCGAGAATCTTGCGTTCGTCGGCAATGGTCGTCTCGAGCTGCTTTGCCTGGCTACGCAACGCGCTGGCTGTTTCGCTTGTCAATCCAACCGATGCGTTTTTAATATCATCGATTGATTGCGCGACGTGCGCATAGGCCTCTTTCGCCTGCGCAAGCGAAGCATCAAGTTGCGAAGTCGCTTGCTTGAGCGCGTCAGAGACATCTGCAATGCCCTGTTTGCCTGTCTGAGCCGTCGAACTCACCTCGTCGACCGAAATCTGCGCTTGTTTAATCAGATTCGAAGAACTCTGCAGCAGATTTCTTGATGCACCCAGAAGCGACGAATACGAATCGAGCATATGCGCCGCGCGCAGAAGTTCGTCACCCGACTTATCGACACTCTTGGTCAAATTGCCCAAATAACTTGTCAGATTGTTCGAATCAGCATAGTTTTGCACTCCTTGTGCAAGGCTGAGGGCGATTTCGCTCATGGTCTGTATAAAGACCTGATTGACCTGATATGAGACGCGATCAGCACCTTGATCGGTAACCTTGGGAGCAACAGCGCTTTTCTTTTCATTTGTGTAATAGACGATCTGCGCATGTTCGGCATTATCTGAATAGAAAGTCATCATATCGCGGCTGAATGTAGATGGAATAACGACGGCGGCATAATACTTGCCGGACCTTGCCCCGTCTACAGCCTCTTCTTCGCTTACAAAAACCCAGTTGAGCTGATCGTTTTCGCGAAGCGCCGACTGAACGGATTCGCCGACGTTTATCTTGACGGGTATCAAATCGCTCTTATAGCCTTCGTCGGTATTGGCAACGGCCACTGTTAAAGACCCGGTATTATCGAAGACGTTCGCGCAGGCTAAAATGTTATACCAGCTGAAAATAGACGGCAGAAAAACAAGTCCGAGCACGATGATGCCCGCAATCGCATTGCTGAACAGATGCGACATATCGCTTTTGAACAGGTGCCAGATCGTCTTCATTCGTCTGACACCTCCCGTTTGCCGTGCATATGCGACACTGGGACGCCCTCAAGATTGTCAGAATTCACATAAAGCCCGCTGAGCTCTTCATCACTCATATCGTTGAGCTGATTGAGCCGTGTCAGGTTGTCGCGGATATAAGCGACAACGACCATCGCAACCAAGATAGCGATCAGCAAGATGAGCCAAAGCGTGAGCAAGACGACCTTCTCCACCCCTAAAAGAGAAAGAATCAGGGTCAGAAGTGCGGGAACACCCACACCAAAGGCGATAAGCCCTCGTATGATCATCGGATACCAACTCACGAATCGCTCTGAGCTTCTGCGCAGACGTTCGCGCGCCTCATCACGCTGGGCGATGATGCTGAATATCTGCGTCGCCCTGAATCTACGCAGCGGTATCTGAGCATCCTCTCCATTGATAATCCCCGTCTTCTGTATCTCCTTGGCAAAAAGCCTATTCAAGTTCGTCAGATACGGGCGAACGATCAAGCCTATCAAGAAGAACACGAGGCCAAAGCCGAACAAGCGTCCCATGTAGACAAGCCAAAGATTGCCGTAGAATCCGGCAATGGTTTCACGCAACGCGTTGATACCGTAGGTAAAGGGAAAGAGCGGATAAACGATTTTAAAGAAATCGGGGGTCATTTCGATCGGATACAAACCCGAAGCGCCGGGAATCTGAACGAAAACGAGGACAACGCAAAGGCCCATGCCGATATGCTGCATGGTGACAACCAAGGCAAATTGGATGCACAGATATACGAGCGAGGCAAAGACAGCCGTCAGATAGAAGACAGGCACATTCACCGTCTGAACACCGATGACAAGAACGCCCGTGCAGCAAACGACCGCCTGCAATATGGCAAGAGGCGCAAGAAAGAGCAGGCGGCCCAGATAGCGTTGTTTAGGCGTGAGGTTTGCAATCCCCTCGTCATCGACCTCATGCTTGAGAATGACCATGAGCATGAAAACGCCGATCCAAAGCGTCAGGTTCATGAAAAGTGGAGCCATGGCAGAACCATAGGCGTTCAGCGGATACAGAACCTCCGTTTGAAGTTCTGTGGGGCTCTGCATGAATTCAGATATCTTCTCCGCATCGAGCGTCTTGCTTCCCAGAAGCGTCCCGAGTGCGCTCGATGTGCTGATTGCGCTGATATCCGTCTGCGTTTTACTAAGATCGGCATCAAGATCGCCGAGCAGCGAATCAGTCTGGCCTGCCGCATCGGCACTTGCGCTGATCGTGTTTTTAAGCTGGCTCATAAGTGCGATAGCTTGATCGACCAGCACCTTCTGGCTCGCTATGCCCGATGAAAGCGCATTTGCCGAATCTGCGATCTTGGCAAGTCCCTCGCTTATTGCAGGCAGGGTCTGATTTGCAAGCATGTCATGATAGGGCGCTTCAGCCGAACTCAATGCATCGATTCCCGATTTCAGCGAAGCAGAAAGACCTTGAGATTGATCGGCAGCCGATGCGATGCTTTTCGAAAGTTCCACAAGCTGGCTCTGCTGTTCTTTTGCTGCCTCAAGCTGTTTTTGAAGCTCTTGCTTGTCTGCGCCTTCATCCATAGCATCTATCGTTGCCTGAAGCTCGTCGATGAAAAGCCCATATTGCGCAATAGCAGAATTGACCTCGTCTTTGGACGATGAAAGCAGGCTGGAAAAGTCGTTGATGGCGTTTTGCGTTTGTGCAGCGGCCTGCAGGGCAAGTTCATTGCCCTCTTCGAATGTCGTTGAAAGGCCCAGGGCAAGAGCCATCATCTTTTTCTGAGCCTGCCTCGTGGACGTTTCTATTTCTGCAAGCCTCGAATTCAGGTCATCGATATCGTGCTGCGTAGCAGTCAAGCGTTCTTGCGCAGAAGAGACTTTTTCCTTTGCCTTATTCGATGCAGTCGAAAACCCATGTATCGCGTCTTGCGCATCGGCGACTTTATCACGTGCGGTTTGCAGCTGCGCAACAATGCCCGACTTGGCCTTCGACAGATCCGCAGAGCTACCAGAAAGCGCATCGTCCACAGCCTGAACCACTACGCCCGAAACAGTGGAGACAAATTCGGAATTGATCGTCTGATCCAACGTCGTCGCCCCACTGTCGGTAATCTTTGGGCTTACGGCGCCGGCTTTCTCGTTGACATAATATTCGAGTCGCGGCTGTTTGATATCACTGGTTAGAAACGTCGTGATATCCTCGCTGAAATCTTCTGGGATCACGAATGCAGCATAGGCTCGACCGCTTTTCACCTCGTCCATTGCCGTGGCTCGATCGGTAAAGGTCCATCCCAACTGATCGTTGCCGTGAAGCGTTTCGACAATCTGACTGCCAATATCAAGTTTTCCCGTTGTCTGCGTATAAGCGCCTTTATCCTCGTTTACAACGCACACACGCATATTGCCCGTATTTCCGTACGGATCCATGAAGCCATATACGTTAAACCAAGCGTAAAGCGATGGGAGCACGATAAGGAAAACGACGACGACAAGTGCCGCCGGCGCTTTAAAAAGCCTGACGCAGTCGCGTTTCCAAACGCGAAGCGTGTTCTTCACGTGCTATTCACTTCCCCTCGCGCGTGCAGACAGGCAGCGCGTACATTCGTCACAAACCTCTGAGCAGGAAAAGACGGCTATTCGTCTTGCTCATTGATCTTTACATAGAGCTTGCGGATCTCTGGAATAAGGAAACAGGCACACAAAATAATAGAGAGCGCGTCTGCAATTGGAAAGGTAAAACTATACCCCATAAGCGACGTAAGACCCGGAAAGAGCATGGGCATTACCATAGGGCAAAGCAGATACAGGGGCAAAACGAAAATGAGCTGCCGGGTAAGGGAAAGAATCGTCGCCTTGATGGGCTGACCGGTAGCCTGAAAATAATTAGAGCCGATGATCTGTATAGCGATAAATGGAATAAGGGCCGTCTGCACCTTAAGAGCCCATATAGCAAAGTCCATGAGACTGGCATCAACACCGAACATACCCACAAGCTGCGCGGGAAACACGTGAATGAAGATGAAGAGTATGACAAGGATCGTGGTAGCAGACCCAATGGCAACATACAACGTCTTGAGCACGCGGTTGTATTTACGGGCTCCGGTATTGAATCCAAGTATAGGCTGAGCCGCCATTGCGATTCCAACGCCGGGAAATACGATCAGGCCCGTGATCTTGAAGACGACGCCGATGCTCGCCATCGTTCCATCGACGCCAATAGGGTCGCTCGCGCCAACGGCGGCAAGAACGATATTGCCGACAACCTGGGTAACGGCAGCAGCAGCTTGCAAGGCAAACGGTGCGAGGCCCAATGCAAGCAAACGGCGCGTAAGCGCACCGTCGATCTTGAAATTACCCATATGGAGTTTGAAGGGCGCCGAAGAACGTTTGGCGACGAAGTACCACAAGATGATGGCAGCGGTCACCGCCTGGCCAATCATCGTCGCGCTCGCAGAGCCTGCAACGCCCCACCCGAAGAGCATGACGAAGACATAGTTGAGCAGCACGCAGACGACCGTTCCGATAACCGTGGTCCACAACGCGAGACTGGGCGCTCCTGCAGTACGAATGAAGTTATTCACGCCATACGCGACGTTCGAGATGATCGTTCCATACAAAATGATACGAATAAAGAGTCTGGCATAGGGCAAGGTCACATCTGTTGCTCCTACCAACAGCAAAAGCGGATCTAAGAAAAACGTCGCGATAACCGCAACGATTGCAGAAATGATGACCATGATGGTGAAGGTATTGCCCAAGACGCGTTCGGCATCCTCATGCCTGCCTTCGCCCAGAAGAATCGCTGCCAGAGAATTGCCACCCATGCCAGGCAAAGTGGATAGCGCCATGGCGATGGTCATAAGCGGCGCCGCAACGGTTGTCGCCGCGAGACCGATTTCACCCATTGCCTGACCAAGGAAAATCGAGTCAATAACGTTATAGAGTGCGTTGAATACGACCGCAACGACAGCGGGTATCGAAAATTCAAGCATAAGCCTGCCGATGGGAGCTGTCCCCATGCGGGTCACTTTTTGCGATTCGCCTTCGTGACCGCTTTCTATCTCGTTTTCCTGCTTGTCTATTTCAGATGACATATCCACCCGGATTCATACGAATTATTGCGCTATGGGAGAATAGCACGCAAAGATATTGCCGTACAATTCTATACATTGTTTTTCAGGGAAGATCGGCTACAGGCATGGAACTATTTGAGCTTATCCTTGTTTTACTCGCATGCGTTATAGCATCGTCTGTTCTCGCGCGAGTTGTTTCGCGCGTTTCGCTTCCACTCATCCAAATTCTCGTGGGCTTTGTCGTCGCGCTCCTCTTCCCGATCGCCGCACACGTTTCAATCGATTCAGAACTCTTTCTCGTTCTCTTCATTGCCCCGCTTCTTTTCAACGAGGCGCGCGAATCCAGCAAGATGCGGCTCTGGAAGAACAAGTGGTCGATTCTATCTCTCGCTATCGGCCTTGTGCTTGTGACCGTTCTTGTCATCGGTTTCGTTCTGAACGCGATCGTACCCTCCATTCCCCTTGCCGCTGCATTTGCCCTGGGCGCCGCTCTTGGCCCGACCGATGCCGCCGCCGTAGCCGCTCTGGGTTCAAACGTGAACCTTTCCAAGCGGCAGAGCACGCTTCTTTCAGGTGAATCGCTCATAAACGACGCATCGGGCGTCGTTTCATTCCAATTTGCCATTGCAGCTGCCGTAACCGGTGCATTTTCAGCCGCCGAAGCGACATCTTCTTTTGCGCTGCTATTCTTCGGAGGCATTCTTGCCGGCGTCATCATGGGCGCTGTTGCCGCCGGATGTAGAACAGCTTTGCGGCGACGCGGTCTGGAAGACACTATGGTGCACGTCGTCTACCAGGTATTCACTCCTTTCGTCGTCTTTCTTGCAGCAGAAGCGCTTCATGTGAGCGGGATACTTGCCGTTGTCTCGTGCGGTATCGTTATGGTGCAGGCAAAGCCTCGGCTCACCTCTGCAGCAGATGCCCGCAACTACATGGTTTCAGACAGCGTCTGGGAGCTTATCGTCTTCCTTATCAACGGGGTCATCTTCACGCTGCTTGGCATGCAGCTGCCTCTTGCAATGGCACCTACAATCGAAGCAGGCTTCTCCCCTACCTTGTTGATTGGGTGCGTCGTTCTTATCACGCTCATCATTGAAACGCTGCGTTTCATATGGATCACCGTGATGAACATGATTCACCGATTCGAAGAAAACGGGGGCAGACGCGGATGGGTGAATATGCCAAAAGCCCTTCATCGTTCACTTGTCACAACCATAGCCGGGGCAAAAGGGGCCGTAACGCTCTCTATCATCTTCACTATTCCGTTAACCATGAGCGATGGCGCCGTATTTCCTAACCGTGATCTCATCATCTTTCTTGCCGCCGGCGTAATCCTGTTTACGCTGCTCTTGGCTGATTTCGCCTTGCCGCGCCTTGCACCAAAGGAAACGGCTATTTCGAATGGCGATGATGATTTGAGTGCAGCGACCATCCTAGTGCTCGACGCCACGATTCAGGAACTCCGCGAGAAAATAGCAGAAGGCAAGCGGCCTGAATACGAACCAGCTACCCGTTTGACCATTGCACGGTATCGTGCGCGTATCGCGCGCGAACGGCTTGCAAGAGAGAATAGCGGCGCGCTGTTGCGCGACCTGATAAACGAAGTACTCGAAAAGCAGCAGGAATGTGCCCAAAAACTCCAAGAACAAGGATTTGCTCCATCACCGGACGCTTCTGCCCCGTATTACTCTATTCTTCCTGCCATCAAAGCATCTATAAGCCGCAAGGGATCGCATGGATTGACGGTAGGCTTGCGCCTTCGTACCTTACGAGCGCAGCTCGTCATGCGATGGGCGCGCGTCAAAGCCAGGCTGCTTCACGACACGAACGATGAAGAGCAGGTCATACGTAAATATTACGAGACTTGCCGTTATGCACTCGAACTCGAAGATGCTGCCATCAAGTATCTTGAAGAAGCCCGGAAGACAAGCGATGCCGATCGCTTGAGCGTGATCGAGATTCTAATCGACGAACACCGCGCGGCGCGTGAATCGCTTTGGGGGCGTATCCAGTGCGAGTTGACACCAACAGCACGTACAGCCGCAGATGCGGATAAGGCTGGTCACCATGCGCCTTTAAAGGGAGGGGTCGTCGATTTTGACGAACAAATTGAAAAAACCCGTGAATATGCTGATCTTGTAGACGCGGGAGCCCTTGAGATAGAACTCGACAAAATCAGACAATTCCAGCAAGAAGGCAGAATAGATGATGGCATCGCCCGGCAGCTGCGAGAAAACGTCTATCTTTTTCAGATGACCCTTAAAGACTAAGCACGCGGCTCGATTACTTTGAGAATCTCTGCCACATCATCTTGGCTATGCACTGTTCCGTCTTCGTCCACTTGCACCAACGTGGGAGTTTTCGTTATCCCCAAAACTCGAGCTAGTTCATGGTCTTCATCAACATAGAGCATGGTGTAGTGAATACCGGATTGCTGCAGGGCCCGTTCGGCATATTCGCAGTTGGGACAAACGTGGGATGCAGCCAGATACAATCCCGCTTCAAGAGACGCTTTACCGGGTTCTATTTGCATTGCATCATCTGGGAAGGCCTTTTGAACAGTCGGCCCGTCATGTGTTAGGGACGAACGGTCTAGCACGTATTCGGACCTGTCTTTGAATTCCTGCCCCTTGCCGTTATTCCAATTCTTCACCGGCCGATAGTAACCCGTGATGCGACTATAGACTTCGGTTTCGGCATGGCAATACGGGCATTCCCAGACTTCGCCAGAAAGATACCCGTGATCTGCACAGACAGAATATGTGGGAGAAATGGTGTAATACGGGAGCCGATAGTTTTCCGCAATCTTTCGAACCAGATTTGCAGCAGCCTTCCAACTGGGAAGCTTCTCTCCCAGATAGGCATGAAATACCGTTCCCGATGTATACAGCGTCTGCAAATCGTCTTGAACGTCTAGGGCGCTGAAAATATCTGACGTATAGCCAACAGGCAAATGCGTGCTGTTGGTGTAATAGGGTTCGCCGTGCGTGTTGGCGGTGATGATATCCTCGAACTGCTCGCGATCATGCTTGGCAAGACGATATGCTGTGCTTTCTGCGGGCGTCGCCTCGAGGTTGTACAGATCCCCATAGCGTTCTTGATAATCGGAAAGCCTTGAACGCATGTGATTGAGCACATCACGGGCAAACTCATGCGCCAAGCTGCTTGAAAGATCCGTATTGATCCATGAAGCGTTCAGGCAGGCCTCGTTCATTCCCACGAGCCCGATCGTGCTGAAGTGGTTTTCGAACGATCCCAGATATCGCTTGGTATAAGGATACAGGCCCGCTTCGAGCAGACGCGAGATAACCGTGCGCTTGATTGAAAGGGAACGCGCGGCAGTATCCATAAGCTTATCGAGCCGCAGATAGAATTTCTCGGGCGTAGCGGATTGGTATGCGATGCGCGGCATATTGATCGTCACAACCCCAACAGAACCAGTGCTTTCTCCGCTCCCGAAGAATCCACCCGATTTCTTGCGCAGTTCGCGCAGGTCAAGACGCAAGCGACAGCACATGCTGCGCACATCGCTCGGCTCCATGTCAGAATTGATGTAATTGCTGAAATATGGCGTGCCGTACTTTGCAGTCATCTCGAAGAGCAACTTGCAGTTTTCGGTCTCTTCCCATTCAAAATCTCGTGTAATCGAATAGGTCGGGATGGGGTACTGAAACCCTCGCCCGTTTGCATCGCCTTCGATCATGATCTCGATAAACGCCTTATTCACCAAATCCATTTCCGGCTGGCAGTCACCATAGGTAAACGGCATCTCTGCGCCGCCCACAATCGCCGGAATCTTTGCAAGATCTGAAGGGCAGGTCCAATCAAGGGTGATGTTGGTGAAAGGCGCCTGGGTGCCCCAGCGCGAAGGCGTGTTGACGCCATAGACAAAGGATTCAATCGACTTTTTGACCTCGTCGTAGCTTAAGGCGTCCGCTTTCACGAAGGGGGCAAGATAGGTATCGAAACTCGAAAACGCCTGGGCGCCCGCCCACTCGTTTTGCATGATGCCCAAGAAGTTGACCATTTGATTGCAGGTGTTTGGCGGGCTTTGAGGTAATCTTTCCGGAAATACCCCCCAGGCCCTCTTGGATGAGCTGCTTGATCGACCATCCAGCGCAATATCCTGTGAGCATCGAAAGGTCGTGGATATGGATATCGGCATCTCTGTGGGCATTTGCAATTTCATCATCATAGATTTCTGAAAGCCAATAATTCGCCGTTATAGCACCAGAATTGGAAAGTATCAGGCCGCCAACGGAATACGTGACCGTTGAATTCTCTTTGACGCGCCAGTCTTCGACCTTCAGGTACTTATCGACAGTCGCCTTATAATCGAGCAGCGAGTTTTTCGTGTTACGGATTTTCTCGCGATTACGACGATACAGGATGTATGCCTTTGCTACATCGGCATAACCCGCATTGGAAAGAACTCGTTCGACTGAATCCTGAATAGCTTCGACATCGATGAGCTCGGCAAACACCTTCGGTTCGAAATCTGCAGTTGTCTGCAAAGCCAGCATGTCTATGGTCGTTGGATGATATTGGCGTTCTACGCCATCGAAGGCTTTCGCGATTGCAGCCGAGATTTTCCTGACATCGAAATCTACGACTTTGCCGTCGCGTTTCATCACCTGATACATGACGCCCCCTTTTGTTCTACGTTTATTCTGCATTCGCACTATATCTTGTGTTATGCAATCAGGGTCACACAACTCCTTGTGTTATGTCATAATACGCCCTAGCACAAAACTTGCAAGTGCAAACGACTGGATTATCAGTTTTGCCTGTGACATTTTTTTATCGTGCCAAGACCGTGAAACGATTTCTCTTGATTTGCAAAGGGACGTACATGCAAATTGCCGGGATGCAGACACTTTCCCTGCTCGATTATCCAGATCGGACAGCTGCAACCATATTCACGCCAAGTTGCAACTTTGCCTGCCCGTTTTGCCATAACGGCGGACTTGTCGCTGGAAATGAGCTTGAACGTATCGATGAGAAAGCCGTATTCGACTTCCTTGATACGCGCGTGGGACTTTTAGACGCCATTTGCATTTCAGGGGGAGAACCTACCCTGCAGCCTGGGCTATCTGACTTCTGCTCGCACGTGCGCGCACAGGGTTTTCTAATCAAGCTCGATACAAACGGGAGCAATCCCCGCGTCCTGGCTGATCTTTTAGACAAAGGACTTCTAGATTACGTGGCAATCGATATCAAAAACACAGCGGCCAAATATGCACTGACTACAGGGACCGGTGACGTCGCGGTCGAAAAGGTACAGAAAAGCATCTCGCTGCTTGCCCATTCAACCATTGCATACGAAATGCGCACCACCGTCGTACGCGAGTTTCATCAGTTCGATGACCTGCTTGAGCTTGCTGAACAGCTTGCACATGCACCCGTTTGGTACCTACAGAATTTCAAGGACGCTCAAACGGTGCTGGGCGGTTGCGGCAGATTTCATCCATGGGAATCAGATGAACTCAAAGCCTGTTTGCCCCATCTGCAGCGTCTATGCCCCAACGTGCGCTTGCGAGAAGCAGGCTGACGAATCAGATCTTGTTTATATGGATATGATTTTGTAGATAATGATAAGAATCCATATCCTATTGACTCAGAGCATTGAACTCATGTTGCTTGAATTATTTGAGCACAGGCAAACAATTCTAAATGAATACTTTGAGTAA
>CAYSZR010000024.1:0-28422 GCA_964435565.1 uncultured Coriobacteriaceae bacterium | reverse complement strand
GGTTGGATTGGATTTTGGGGGTCAGGCCAGAAGCAGCCTTCGCTATTGGCGGCGAAGCTTGCCGCGTAGTCTCTTTCCTGATCGAGCGAAAGATCGTTGAAGACGTAAAAATATCGGAAGAGGTTATCCGACTTGAAGTCGTTCGAGCCGAAGATGTAATCGCCGTTCTTGTTGGCTATAACGCTCGGCATCTCGTCGTATCCGCCATCTAGGTCTATCAGGGTGGATATCTTGGCACTATCCATTACGAGCAGCAGCGTGTAGTTTTGCTGTGCACCTGTTGCGTCGGGAAGTGTAAGTTGCGAATAGAATGCAAAGCTCTTTCGCGCTGTCAGCTCGTCAGTGAATTCCTGCGTGCAGGGGGCTTCTCCCGTGTTTGAGACAGCGCCTGTGGTGAATATCTTCGCAAATTCACGATAAGACGGGGATGTGTAGTCGACGGGGGTAAAACCGGTGCCCTGGCGCACGGCCGCATATCCTGTGGCGCCAGTTCCTATCAGCTCGAAGCTCTTGTTCCCGCTATTCGATTCGCAGCAGTAGTTGAGCGTCTCATCGCTGGTAAAACCATGTGTCGTTACATAAGTCACTGCATCTGCGAGAATGGTCTGCTGGCTTTGGAAATAGATACTGCTCACATTGGCGGAAGAACGGTTGACGTTGGTGATGTCGGTCAGGTTCTGGTTCTCTATCTTGTCTTGGTAGTCCGTCCCATAGAAATAAAACGCAAACGCGATAGCTAAAACGAATGCAAGATCGATGAAGAGCACGGCGATGAGAATGTTCCTGCCCTTGTTTTTCTCATCCATCGGCATATGCCTTATCAGCCACGCGCCGCGATAAATGCGGCCTCAAGATTGTCCATATAGTAGCTTAGCGGGTACATCGTCCCGTCAGACTGCATGTATTTGGGATTATTGGCCTTCGAGACATCAGTCAGCGTCTTATTCATCACATCGTAGAAGACATAGCTGAACGAGACTTGTCCGAGCTGGCTTATATGTGAAGGCGCAACATCGAATGACGTATGGATAGACTCTAGAGCATCAGCCGTATTCGGGACATATCCCGCATCGCTCGAGAACTTTTTGTTGATATCAGGTGAGAAGAGGTAGTTCATGAATTCGAGTGCCCATGCGGTGTTCGAGCTGTTCGCGTTGACGGCCATTCCCGTTGCGGGGGAAAGGTAGGCAAATCCTCCGTCGTCTCCAACTGGCGAGAGGATGAACTGATATTTGATACCGCTATGGTAATCGGAACTTGCTTTGTCTAATGCGTTTTTGAAGGACATGGCCTGTGGCATGAAGGCAACCTTGCCTATGTCGTCTGCCTTGGCATAAGAGCCGTTGGCATCTGCCGTGATGCCCAGGAACGATCGAACGGCGACGGCCTCTGTCGAATCGGAAAACGCACTGTACTTCGTTTCGACGAATTTATAGTCGTAATAGCCGTTCTGAACGATTTCATAGAGGCGGCTGACGGGTTCGGTGAACAGGGTGCTCGTTTGCGCTTCGCGGTTTTCGACCTTGTTGTAAGCCGTCTGATAATCATTGGCATTTGCGACGAGGTTGCAGACATATGGGTACATGAGATGTTGCCCGAACGTGCTCGGGTTTCCTTGAAGGGGCACGTATCCAGCGGCTTTCAGGGCCTTGCAGCACTCCATGAACTCTTTGTAGTTTGTCGGGACCTTGAGCCCCAGCGAATCGAGGAGGGTCGTATTCACGTACATGCCGCGGATTTCGCCACCTAGGGGAACCGCATAAAGCTTGGTAACTCCATCAGAGGTGACTGTGAAATTCCTTATAAGGCCCTGATAGGCTCCAGAAAGATCGAGCTTGTCGCTTTGTCCCAGAAGCTCGAGAGCATAGGGATAGCAAGAAGAGCCGGCCTGTATGTTCTTTGTCATGAAAAGATCGATGTTGTCGTTGCTGGCGAGTCGTGTCGGCATGTTCTTGTCGTAATCTTGAATGTACTCGTAATCTATGTTGCAGTTAGGATAGATTTGGCAAAACGAGTTGATCGTGTTTTCAAGTGATTTGTTTGTGGCGGAATTGCCAACAATGACCAAATGCACTGGAGAAGAGGTGTCGAGCGCCTTGTTCGGCGTATAAGTGCCCGTGTTGGTTTTTGATCCGGAAGAGGCCGTATTCGAGGACTGTCCGCAGGCCGCCAGGCCGCCTGCTACGGCAAATGTCAGAATTCCTGCAAGTACTAGCAACAGTATCGCCCGTGCAGAAAACGGGCTCCGATGAGTCGCCATGTCCACACCCCCACCCAGTATGACATGCATGCGGAAGACGCGCTCAATATGCTTCTGGGTACCAGTGCGCTTGTGTCACGGCAAGAAGCGACGAGCTCGTGCAACCGTGTATCGCCTTATTGACAGTATAGATGCAAACCACGGCAAAAGCCATTCCAAATCATCGTCTGGGCGGCGGTTTCAAGATGCTACGTATTGAAAAGCTTGCGTATTTCGTCGGTAAGTCGCTGGCGGCCGAATACGATTAACGCGAGCAGGAAAATGCTTGCCAGAAGAGCGCTGATGAGCGCGGGCAGATCCCAAAGGGTGAGATTGAATGCGATAAGAGCAATCGATGCGATACCCAACACAACGTTGAGCAAGAGATATTTGGCATAGCCCGATACGAATGATCCACGAAAGACGATTACGAGAACTGCGTCGAATACGATGGCGACCATGATGATGCCCGGTATGATGAATGTGGTCACTATAAGGTTGCCCGTCGCGGCAAACCATATGACGGCGATGGCTAGAAGTGCCTGGAAGTATCGGCTTATCACCCGTAGAAAATCGGGACGATGTACCAAGATATTTCGAACGAGCAAGTAATTAAGCGCGACGGCAAAACAGGCGGCGACTACGATGCTTACCGGTAGATGCAGCAGATATCCCAAAAAGAGCATGACGAGCAAGCACGCGCCTGAGGCAAAGCCCAGGATGCTCAGTGCGAGCATGCCCGATTTGCGTACGGTATTGTCAGGAAATGCCGCCGGCTGCGCCTTACCGGTTAGTTCGGACTGGCAGAGAGGGCAACGGTCGATGTCGCCCGTGAACTCGACTTTGCACGCGCCGCAATACTTCATCGTGTCGCTCCACTATCAGTACCGGGATTGCTCTTTCGATCGCTTGGCTGGGCCAGACGTTCTGCAAGGGTACGTCCATAGGTGCGATTTGAGTTGATGCGTCCCTCGATGCCGTACCCTGAGAAAATCCGAACGAAGTTTTTGACTATATCAAGATTTGAGTGAATCGTGGAAATGCCGATGCTCAAGTCGTCCTCGAACGAGGCGAGCACGAAGCTTAAGCCCCCCGTTGAGGTTAGGACATCGATATCGCGAATATAGGGGGTGACGGCTTCGGGAAAGCGGATTACGCCCAAATTCGAAACGGTCATCGTCGTCCTTTTTGTTTCAAAGCGGTTTGCGAAGTCAAGTGCAAAATCCTTGGCAAATAAGGGCGCTATGCGCAAAACGGGATTCTTTTCGATGCCGATCATGCGATTCATGCGGGCCTTAAGCGCCTCGGGCTGTGTTGCTTGCGTGATCTGTAATTGCACTTTGCGCGCAATATCTTCGAGAGACTCGTCAGCATCGCCGGGCACATAGGAAACGTAGGCCAAACCGAAAAAGTTCTTGATGGTGGCTGATGCAAAGAATTGACGCAGATCGACTGGAATATCAAGACGGATGGCCCGATTGCGTTCGCGTGGCGGCATTTCGGTACGTGCTGCGCAGATAGACGCCGCGATTACGAGCGATGTTAGGCTTACATTGCAGCCATGTGCCATACCCAGGACTTTTTTTACGGAGAGGTGGTATTCCATGAAGGTCGGATCTGATGGATCCTTTCGTCCGGGAATACGAAAGACCTTGGGTGCAGTGGTGGGGGCGCCTTTGCCCCGTTCGTAGTATTTGTCAAAGGCGTTCTCAGTCTTCTGCTCGTCAGAACCGTCATAGCTGCCGGGCGCCTTGTCGATTCCATAGCGCTCTTCGATGTACTTGATGACAAGCGTTTTGAAAAAGCTGAAAGTGCCATGGCCGTCAGAGACCATATGCGAGACTTCGAGATTGATGCGCGCGCCGTAATAACTCACGCGAAACAGGATGCTCTTCACGTCCGTATGGAGTCCAAAACAGATGGGCAGGTTTTCAGGCGTGACCAGGGGCTGGCGGTCAGATTGCTCGAGGTAACGCCAGAACCAGCCGCTTCGCAGGCAGACATTGAAGCTAGGAAATGCGTAGACGGTTTGCTCGAGCGCGTGTTGAAGTATCGTCTCGTCGATATCGTCTGTAAGCGTGGCAACGCAGCGGAAGACCGTTTGGGTCGACCTGCTTGCCTGGGCGGAATAAAACTTTCCGATGTTATCTAGTCGGTACCAAGTATTTCGAGCCACGTCGGTTCACCTTCGACCTCGAGGGTATCTCCATCGAGGAAGTGTTTGATGATGCGGTAAGTGTCTTTCACGATGCCGAATACCGTGGGGTACAGCAGGTATCCATGTATGGCGTTGAACACTCGGTAGCATTGTACGTCACAACCGTCTTCTCTAAGACGTTCGGCGTATGTTTCGCCTTCATCGCGCAATGGGCAGTATTCGGCGGTTATCACAAGGGTGCGCGGCTGATGCGATAGGTCGGCTTCGAACAGCGGTGCGAAATAAGGGTTGTATCTATCGGCCAGATTGGGAGCATACATATCCATGTAGCCTTCGACTTCTCGCCAAGTAAGCAGATAGTCGTTGCCGTTTTCACGTACGGATGCGAACATCGAGTCGGGCGTGTGGTCGTTGTAGGTGGCGGGATAGAGAAGCACTTGCTGACATGGCAGGAATTCCCCACGATCGCGTGCCATAATCGACACGACGGCACTGAGATTGCCCCCAGCGCTGTCACCAAAAAGGACGATATGCTCGGGGTCCACGTCTTCTAGAATCTGCCCGGCAAAGAGCTGGCGGGCGACTTCATAACAGTCTTCAGGAGCCTGCGGGAAGCGAAATTCCGGTGCGCGGCGGTAATCTACGGCCACAACGCGATGTTCAAGGCGTATGGCCATGGTGGCGCAGGCGTCCTCATAGGAATCGATACTGCCGTTAACCCAGCCGCCGCCGTGGAAAAACAGAATCGTTCCGCGTGAATCTTCAGAGACCTTGAGTCCTCTAATGGAGGAAAAGTCGATGTCGAGTGGCGTGAAGACACGCAAGGCGATTTCGTAACCATCGGGCATGGTAGCCGTCATGTCTTCGATACGGCAGCGTAAGTTGGGCAGATTGATGCGACCTGCCATATCCTCGACGATGCGTTGCACTTTGTACGATTTCTTGACATCGGGTTTTATATGGGTTGCGGCGCTGATGAACGCGGTGACGAATTCTCCAAGCACGTCGCTCTTTATGGGCATGGTGCATACCTCCGGGCTATGGCCGTGCTTTTATCTATTCTGATTATAGCGTAGGTGCACCGATGGACCTTTTGGGAAATGCGCAGTTAGAGCTTGTACTCATGCGCCCCGAGGTTCGAGGCGTCTTCGCTGGCATGAGAAGCGATCACGAGCGTGCGGTTGTCCAAGCGCGCATTCACGAAGGCGATGGCACGTTGACGGGTTGTCTGGTCAAGTGATGCAAAGGGCTCGTCCAAACAGACGAGGCTCGAAGGACAGGCAAGCGCGCGGACGAGCTCGACGCGCCGACGTTGGCCTCCGGAAAGTGCCGAGCAGGGTCGGTCAAGCAGGGCGGGGTTCTCGTCTTCGTCATGCTCGAGCAATTCGGAGAGCATCGAGCGAATCTGTGCGGGCGTGTTCCAGCGAGCGGAGACAAGGGCGACGTTTTCGAACGCCGAGAGCTGGTCGATCAGACGACATTCCTGAAACACCATGGATATATGGTCGGGCGTTCTGATATGCCCCGAAACCTGTGCATCGGTCCCTATTGGCAAATCCGCAAGCAGATGCAGAAACGTGGTTTTTCCAGACCCGGAAGCTTGCATGAGCGCAATGCGTGAGCCTGCTTCGAAACGGGCTGTCTGCTTTTCAAATAGCGTGGTGTTCCCGAGTTTGACAGTCAGGTTTTCGAATGCGATGTCATCCTTTTGCGACGTGATGATCTCTGCGCGAGGATGAGGTGTTTGGGGAAAGCGGTAGGCATGGCGTGAAATCCAGGGGCTGCATGCTGTGAGGAGGCGAAGAAACAGCTCCTCACACAACGCGGCAAGCAAGACGATAACGATTGTCCATGAGAACAGGTCGCCTGTCATGAGCAGAAGCTTGGATTGATAAATGCGTTCGCCGATGGTTCCGATCGATATCCCGATGAGTTCGGCTGCGATGCCAGCTTTCCAGCTCATTCCCACGACAAGGCGGCAAGTGGATACGATATAAGGCAAGATGCCCGGCAAGATCCAACCGCAAAGACGGGCGCGTACGTTTGCGTGATGTACGTCAAGCATTTCGCCTATTTTCGCATCGAGTTCGTCGAATCCAGTCAGCGTTGCAAAATAGATAGCTGGCGTGACGACGAATAGGATAGCGATGGTCGAGACGAAGGCCGCCCCAAACCAGATAAGCAAGAGCACCACGATACATACGATAGGCGTACTTTTGATAAAGCCGAAAAGAGGGGCGAGCACTATGCGTATCAAGCTGAAATGACTGGCGAGCGCCGAACAAGCTATCGCCAGCATGAACGCAAGGATAAAGCCGCATATGATGCGCAGGAATGACGCACCGACGATTTTCCAGAAGCTCCATGTGACGATGAGCCCACCCAAAGTCGCGAGCGTCTCAAGGGGACTTGCCAGAATCAAGGCGTTGTTGACAAGCAGTGAAGCGATTTCCCAGATGATAATCCAGAATGCGACCGCCCCAGCCCGCTGCGCGAAGGCGCGTGCTGGGTTGGGGCAATCCTTGTGTTTGGTATGTATGTGCGCACGTTCGGGCATAGGCTTTTAGAGACCGTAGTACAGATCATCGCCTGGGAGTTTTCCACCTATCGAGCTGGGGTCCGCTTTGAACAGCACCTCAAGATACCCGGCGAGTTGGGTTTTCATGTCTGCGCCCGTCGTGCAGACAAGGTTGCACTTGGGAATCGCTTTTTCGGCGATTGTGGCATTGTCGATTATGCCTTTCTCGGCAACGAGTTTGCCGGTGGCCGCTGCATCGTCGTTAGCTGCTTTGACGGAATCAGATTGGCTGGCCAAGAATTCTTCGATGGCTTCGGGATGTTCTTGAGCGAATTCCTTGCGAACAACCGTGACTCCGGTTACAAGGCTGCTGCCATTGCTGACTGCCTGCGTCCATGCGTCAGCAAGACTCACGCGCGGGGACAGGCTGGGGTTTTTAGCGCATACGGCGGTGACATAAGGTTGTGGCAAAACGGCGATGGCCGAAGGGTCGCTTGCCAGCGCGCTTGCAGCCTCGGTCGCCTCGGTCTTAAAGTCGAGCGTAACGGAATCGGCGATTCCTGCTGTGCTTAGCAGATAGTTCATCACGTATTCGGGTGATGCACCTTTGCCGGTCATGATTACAGTTCTGCCGGCAAGATCCGAGACGGAGTTGATGCTTTGGTCTGCAGTGACTATATAGAGTACGCCGCCTGTATTGATATCGAGCACCTGAACGGCGCCTTGCGTCTTGTTATAGACAATTGATGCCGCATTGGCGGGAATAAGCGCGATATCGACTTTGCCTTGGATAAGGCTCGGCACAATCTCGTCAGCGGTACCCGCAATCTGAAAACTATAGCTGTTATGGGTTTCGCCGGTTTCGGCCTTTTGCATGAAGTCGACCAATCCGATGGAAGTGGGCCCCTTCAGCGATGCGACATGGACTTCGACAGGGGCGGATGACGACGACGCTTTGGTCGAGGCGCCTGCGCTGCCCAAGCATGCGGCTAGTGCGAAAGCCATGGCAACAATGCAGAGTGCCGCGGCGATAATCGAGATGATGCGTTTCATGGGTGTTTCCTTTCTTATGTGTCAGGATCGCAGGCCGGGTTTCAGATTCCGGCCTGCGCCCTTTCACGTCAGACAGTGATTGTGATCGATCGGGTGTTCTTTACGCTTCGCCGGGCATTGACCAGGCATGTTGATCGGTATGTAGCAGCTCTTCGGCACGTTCTGAAAGCGGCTCGTCCAGATAGTCGCGGTAACATGCGATAACAGACGGGTTTTCATGGCTTCGCCGCAGGTCAGCGACTCTGTCGAGTCCCCACAGTACGTCGCCGCGCATACCAGCGAGCTCTTCTCCATCATGGATGGGATGTCCGCCGCCGCCGGCGCAACCGCCGGGACATGCCATGATTTCGACAAAGTCATACGAGACTTCGCCTGCTTCGAGCGCATCGAGCAAGTCACGGGTGTTTTGCAGGCCGCTTGCCACGGCGACACGAAGTGGCGTGCCGGCCAAGTCGAAGGTCGCTTCCTTCCAGCCGTTGAGACCGCGTACGTCTTCGAATGCGTCGTCTTGCGCCTCTTGTCCCGTGACGACTTTATAGGCAGTGCGCAGGGCCGCCTCCATAACGCCGCCCGTCGCGCCAAAGATTACGGCAGCGCCCGTGCCGACGCCTAAGGGTTCGTCGAACTCTTCTTCTTCCAACGCGTGCACGTCGATGTGCTCGGCGCGAATCATACGGTCGGCCTCGCGGATGGTGATGGAAGCGTCCATGTCGGGATCGCCGCAGGCATCGTTAAGCGCGGGAATAGCGACTTCTGCTTTCTTTGCCAGGCACGGCATGATCGAAACATTGAAGATGTTGTGCGGGTCTATGCCAAGAATCTTGGCGTAGTAGCTCTTGGTGATGGCGCCGAACATGCCCTGGGGCGATTTCGACGTCGAGAGCTGGTCTGTGAACTGCGGGTAGTTCGCCTTGCAGAAGCGCACCCAGCCAGGGCAGCAGCTTGTGAACATGGGGTACTTCTTCAGGTCGCCGGCTTGCATGCGGGCGAGAAGTTCGTTGCCTTCCTCCATGATCGTAAGGTCGGCGGAAAAGTTCGTATCGAAGATATAGTCGAACCCCATAGTGCGCATTGCGGCAACCAGACGCTTGACCGTTGCTTTTTCTTGCGGCAGATCGAACGGTTCGCCCCATGAAGCGCGCACGGCTGGAGCAATCTGCAGGATAACGGTCTTGTTCGGGTCTGCAAGGGCATCGAAGACCTTACGGGTGTCATCGCGCTCGTGCAAAGCTCCTACGGGGCAATGCGTGATGCACTGGCCGCATAGCGTGCATTTGGTGTTATCGATGGGCAACGCATCGCGCGTGTTGACGTTCGTGTGGCTGGAGCGATTCATAAGACCCCAGATACGAGAGGCTTGTACATGGTCACAGACCTGTATGCAGCGCATGCATTTAATGCATTTGTCGTTGTCGCGAATAAGCGGGAAGTCTTCTATCCATGGGTCGTTGGGCAGATGCTGTTCGAAAGGCAGCTCGTAGATGCCAAGGTCGCGGGCAAGCGTCTGCAGCGAGCAGTTGCCGTTACGAACACAGCTCGTGCATTCGGTGTTGTGCTGTGAAAGGATGAATTCCATGTTCACGCGACGTGCCGTGCGCACCTTTGGGCTGTTGGTCTTGATGACCATGCCCTCGAGTACCGTGTTGTTGCATGCAGCGACAAGCTGGTCTATGCCTTCGATCTCGACGACGCACATACGGCAGGCGCCGATTTCGTTGAGCTCTTTCAGATAGCACAAGCGGGGGATATGGATTCCAATAGAATCTGCTGCTTCCAGAATCGTCGTTCCCTCGGCAACACTTAGCGCTTGGCCATCGATGTTCAGATTTACCATTTTTCTTTCCTCCCCCCGCGAAACGCGCCAAAGCCGAAGTGGTCGCAGCGTAGGCAGCGCGAGGCTTCCTGGCACGCCTCTTCGCAGGTGAATCCGATCTCGATATCGCCAAAGTCTTTGATGCGTTCGTCACCGCGGCGCAGGGGCATTTCGCTTCTGGCGCAGCTGATCTTGCCTTTGAATTGTACGGGAGGCAGGTCGACATCAAGCTCGATGGTGTGATTAAACCCAAGATAGCTGTCGATGTTGCCGGCAGCGACTTTGCCTGCGTGAATGGCGCGGATAACGGTTGCGGGACCTGTCTGGCAATCGCCTCCGGTGAAGACGCCGTCAAATCCCTCGATCGCGCCGCCTTCGTCGGCAACGATCTTGCCACGGTCGGTTGCGATACCTTGAGAAGCGAAGGTGTCAGAGTCGATAGCCTGGCCGACGGCAACGAGAATGCGGTCGCACGAAACGACGAGCTCATCGTTTTGCGCAGTGCGCGGCGCGGGGCGGCCGCCTTTCAAGCCGCCGATGATCTGCGGCTGAACTGCAAGGCCGGTGACTTTGCCATCTTGCGTAACGATACGCTGTGGGGCGTGAAGCTCGAGAATCTGGCAGCCCTCGGCCTGTGCGCCGACGATTTCTTCGTCCTGCGCTGTCATGTCTGCGATGCGACGGCGGTAGACGATAGTCACACTTTTCGCGCCTAGGCGTACCGAAGATCTTGCGACATCCATGGCGACATTGCCGCCGCCTATAACGACGATGTCTTCGCCTGTAAAATCGGGCATTTCGTCATCGCCGATGGCGCGCAGCATCTCGACTGCCGACATGACGCCTTGTGCGTCTTCTCCTTCGAGACCCAGTTTGCGGTCGGCATGAGCGCCGATTGCCAAATATACGGCATCGTAATCCGCTTGCAGTTTCGCAAGGTCTTTATCGATGGTTGTATCTGTGTGGACCTCGATGCCCTGGTTGAGTAACCACTGGATTTCGGAATCGAGTTCTTCGCGAGGCAAGCGGTAGGCGGGGATGCCGTAGCGCAGCATGCCGCCCAAATGCTTGCGTTGCTCGAATATGACAGGCTCGTGCCCCATAAGGGCAAGATAGTACGCTGCTGAAAGGCCGGCTGGACCGCCGCCTATGACGGCGATTCGCTTGCCTGTCGCTGCTGCTTTGACAGGCGTGTAGTCGGATTCCATATGCTCTGCCGCATATCGTTTCAAACCGCGTATGTTCATTGGGTCATCGACCATGCCACGACGGCAGTACATTTCGCAGGGATGCTCGCATACAAGACCGCATACCAGCGGCAGCGGGTTGTCCTTGCGAATAAGGCGTATGGCATCTGCATAGCGCCCTTCTTCGACCAGGGAGATGTATCCTGGTATGTCAACGCCTGCCGGACAGCCTGCGACGCAGGGAACCGGGGCGTTTTGGTAAAAGCCGCAAGAATGCTTTTCGATGTGATGAATGAAGTCATCTTTGAAACCGCGAATAGCGACAAGGGCCATCTCGCCTGCTTCATAACCGATTGCGCAATCGGAAGACAGATAGATGGTCTCTGCCACTTCTTCGATGAGCCTGAGGGTCTTGTCGGTCGCGCGGCCCTCGAGAACATCTTCGAACAGGTCTTTAAGAACGCTCAGGCCCACGCGGCATGGCGTGCACTTGCCGCAGGATTGCGTCTGGCACATCTGTATGCATGACGCGGTGAATTCTACGGGGCACGGCGCGAGCGAGCTGACCGAAAGGCGCGCTTCGAGCGCCTTATGAAGGCTGTCGATCACCTCCTGCTCATGACTTCGTTCCATGACGTGCATTCTTGCCATAGTTTCCTCCTCTATTATAAAAAGCGCGCAGTGCTGGGCACTGCGCGCTCGTCCTGCTGGATTAGTCGAATTCGTATGACGAATACGCACACTTGATGCTGACGCCGTTGAGTGCGCCGATTTTTCCTGAAATGGCGCTTATCGCGTCTTCTGGAGCATCAAGCACGATGCTTATGATGGATATTCCTCGCGTGCGGTATGGTATTCCCATGCGCCCGACAATGAACCCTGCAGCCTCGTGGAGCACTTCGTTAAGCGCTCCGACGGAATCGGGATTGTCGACGATGATGCTGAGTGCGGCGACACGCGTGCTCATGCGAACCCTCCTCGTTTGCTTGCAATGCAAACCCCTTGGAGTGTCTCATTTAATCACACTTGCACGATGGTTATAGAACCTATTTTGCGTTTTATAATAAAATCTTGTGGTTGTCCTACTGCTATGCAGATAAATTGTAATCGGACGGAGCAGACGATCCGAAGGCGTTTTCTTGCCCTTGGATCGCCTGCCTTCGCAGGATTGGAATCAGGAACTGCCAGTCTGCACGAACGGAGCGATTGACGCTGCGAGTGCGCTCATTGGCATGGTCTGCAACCATATGCGACCGGGGCCTGTCACGATGGTATTGAAAAAGCCCTCGCCGCCGAACATCTTGTTCTTCAGACCCTTGACCGTTTGCGCGCTGATCTGCACTGATGCATCGCACATCGCAAGATTGCCCGTGTCAACAACCATCTGCTGACCTTCCTGAAGTTCATATTGCACTATAGATCCATCGATTTCGACGAACGCTTTGCCGTGACCAGAAAGCTTCTGCATAATGAAGCCTTCGCCTCCAAAGAAACCGCCGGATACCTTGGGGTTGAAGAAAACGGAGACGCCGACGCTCATCTCTGATGCAAGAAAGCCGGTTTTCTGGACGACCATAGGATGTGTGTCGTCTATATCGAGTGCCCAAATCTTGCCAGGGAAGCTTGCTGCGAAAGCTATAAGGCCGGGTCCGCCTTGCGAGGTAAAAATATTCTGGAACATGGACTCGCCAGAAAATACGCGTCCGAACGCTTTGCCTACGCCGCCACCGGCATTGGTAGACATGTCCATATTGGGAGTCATCCAGACCATAGACCCGCTTTCGGTCCTCATCTGTTCGCCTGCATCAAGCGTGCAGATTACGACGCCAAACGGTTCCCCCTGAATTTCATACTGCATAAGCGGCCCTCCTGTTCGATTGCGAAAAAACATGTTCGCTCGCATCGTTCATTGTACATGGGGTGTCTTGCTGTCGACAATTGACCTTAGTTTGGCACTAATCCCTGCGTATTTTATTGATGGGATGTTTCTGGAGCCCGCCGGTTAGCAATTCATATGAAAGATTCCAGAATGGATTGAGCGTGTCGTCTTGTAGATGTTTTGAATCGAACGAATGGGCGAGGTGGTATGCGGGTATGCGATAGATATCGTCAAGCTGCATGGAGACCATGAAATCGAAAGTCTCTTCGGGCATATAACGGCCGTCTAGGATGAAGCGGATATCGTCTTCGATTGCCGATCGGTATAGATCGTAGATTCTTATCTTGAATTCCGGTTCTTTATCATTGAACAATTTTCCATAGAACAGGGGTTTTTGCATGACGCAACGCACAAGGCTCTTGAAGAAAACGCCATGATCTAATAGACGGGCACCGATTTCGCGATGCATATAGTAGGGAAGGGGGGCGTTTTTCGCTTCATTTTCCAAAGGGCTTCCAATAAGCTCTTGAGCGGGGATGTTCGAGCGAAGCTCTTGTGCAAGGTCATGCCTGAACACCCATAGGGCAACGTCGTATTTGCTGCCAAAGTGGTAGTAGAACGTGTTGTGGTTGATATTCAGCGTTTTCACGATCTTGGTGATCTGCACGTTTCTGAGCGTGGACGATATGGTCGCGTCGACGACTGCATCGATAATCTGTTGTTTCATGTTGAGCTTATCTGCCATGTTATCACCCAGAGTATGACTGCAATCTATTAGATGGATTTAAAATCTATCTATTAAATTCTCGATGCCTGATACGCAGAATATGTATCAGAAGGCTCAATATGTCAATTTTATTAGACGGAAATTATTGGAGGAAGTTATGGAAGCAGGGAATCGTCCGCTTGACGGCGTCAAGGTCGTGGAGATGGCCACGTTTATCGCTGTCCCCGCTGTGGGCAGGATACTTGCCGATCTGGGCGCAGATGTTGTGAAAATCGAGTCCGCTAAAGGCGATAACCTGCGTTATACGGCACCCAATGAAGGACGTCCTTCAGATCCACACGAAGATACGAATTTTGATCTTGAGAATGCGAACAAACGGGGAATTGTTGTTGACCTGCGCGCCGATGAGGGCAGAGATATCCTGTTCAAGCTTCTTGAGGATGCTGATATCTTCTTGACCAATTGGCGTCCGCAGGCGCTTGAGCGTAAGAATCTTACCTACGATGATTTGAAGGATCGCTTCCCACGCCTTGTTTATGCCAATTTGACCGGTTATGGCGAAACGGGGCCGGATAAGGATTTGCCCGGATTCGACTATACGGCGTTTTTCGCGCGCAGCGGCTGGTCTGGTTCGCTTTATCAAAAGGGGACCGTGCCTGGCAATTTGATTCCGGCACTTGGAGACCATCAGGCCGCGCTCGCGCTTACGGTGGGTGCCATCTCTGCCTTGTACCGGGCAAAGAGCACCGGCAAAGGCGAAAAGGTCTCGACTAATCTGTTGCACACTGCGATCTGGATGCAGGCATTCCAGATTCAGGGTTGCCAATATGGAAACGAATTCAACGGTGTGAGCTATCCTTTCGATCGACGCGATAACCAATTGCCCTATCAGCCTGCGGTTCAGACAAAGGACGGAAGGTTCTTGCAGGTCATGGGCCCGAATTTCGATATATACTGGCCTAAGATCACCAAGGCGATCGGCCGTGAGGATTTGCTTGAAGATCCCATCATGAGCGATCAGAACAAGATGCTCGATGCCGGACGTATAGGCGATGCGTATGACATCGTGCAGGCGGGCTTCAAGCAGAAAGACGCCGATGAGTGGCTGCCTATATTGCGTGAGCTCGATATTCCGTTTGCGCTTTGCCAGACCTATGAGGAGGTTGTTCATGACGAACAGGCCTGGGCAACCAATACCTTTTATGAAATGGAATATCCCCGTGGAACCAAGGCGCTTGTTCGCACGCCGATCGATTTTGAGGAAACCGGTTTGCCGCCGTATGAAAAAGCTCCGCTTTTAGGCGAAGACACTGTGGAAGTGTTGAGCGGTCTTGGATACAGCCAAACGCAAATCGATGACATGATTAAAAGCGGCATCGTCGGTACGCACAACGAATAACAGTTCGCAGCCAATCGGCGGCGTTTCATAGTTGGACATTATCAGAAGGGATACGGATATGGTCAAAATCGAGCCGGCTAAGAGCATGGCGGGGAGGACCCTCGCTCAGATTGCCGACAATGTATATGAAGATGCGATCAAGGCCAAAGAACGCGGCGAGAAAATTGGTTGGATAGCCTCGAACTTCCCCCAGGAGATTCCCACGACCCTGGGAATTCACTGCGTGTATCCCGAAAGTCAGGCTGCGGCAATCTCTGCAAAGGGTGCAGGGCGGGAAATGTGCGAGCATGCAGAAGGCGCGCTGGGGCTTTCGAACGACCTGTGCGCATATGCACGCATAAGCCAGGCATATGCCGATCTTGCCCAATGCCCCCATGCTGAGCGCGAGATGCCGCTTCCGGACTTTGTCCTGTGCTGCAACAACATATGTGACTGCATGTTCAAATGGTACGAGAACCTGGGCAGGATGCTTGATATTCCCGTCATCATGATCGATATACCGTTTAGCAACGCATACGATATCGACCGTAAGCGTATTGAATATGTTGGCGCGCAGTTTCGTGACGCGATACGACAGCTTGAAGACATCTCTGGAAAAAAGTGGGATGAAGAACGCTTTAAGCACGTCTGCACGGTATCGTCGCAGGTGGGAGAAGAGTGGCTGAAAGCCACAAAGTATCTGAATTACAAACCGGCTCCTTACAAGGGGTTCGATCTGTTTAATCACATGGCGGTAGCGACGATGGCGCGCGGTCAAGAAGATTCGCTTGCGGCATTCAAAGAGTTCAATGCTGAATGCGAGTGTTTCATCAAGGAACGCAAGTCCACGTTCAAAAATGAAGAGCGCTATCGCGTGATGTTCGAGGGTATTGCCTGCTGGCCATATCTGCGCGTTACGTATTCGACTTTGGCCCATGCCGGTGTGAATATCACTTCTTGTGTCTATGGCCCATCATTCGCGTTTTCGTACGACAGTTTTGACGAGATGGTCGAGCAGTATTGTTCGGTCCCCAATGCCATCAATCTTGAACGTTCGACTGACCTGCGTGAGCAGCTCTGCCAAGAGGGCAAGGTTGACGGAGGGCTTGTCCATATCAATAGGTCTTGCAAGATGTGGTCAGCGACGATGCCTGAAATGGCACGAAGGATCAGTCGCGATCTGAATATACCGGTCGTTACCTTCGACGGCGACCAATCTGATCCGCGTAACTTCAGCGAAGAACAATACAACACGCGTGTGCAAGGTTTGATAGAAATCATGGAAAGCAACGCGAAGAAGGGGGAATAGCGCATGACCACGATCAGCGAGATTATCGAAGAGCTTGCCGAAGTCGCCAACCATCCTATGGCTCAGCTCGATCAACACCGTGCAGCTGGCAAGCAGGTTATTGGCGTCGGGCCTTATTATGTCCCCGAAGAGCTGGTCTATGCGGCGGGGGCGATTCCCTTCGGCGTTTGGGGTCGTATGGGTACCGTTTCTGCGGCACGCAAGTATTTCGCGCCGTTTTATTGCTCGATGTGTCAGATGACACTTGAGATGGGCCTGAATCACGAGCTTGATAAGCTTTCAGGCATGATGGTTACTTCGCTATGCGATACGCTGCGGGGCTTTTCCCAGAATTTTCGCGTGGGCGTGTCGCAGGTTCCCATGATTTTCGTTTCGCAGCCGCAGAACAGGAAGACCGATGCCGGTCTTGCCTATGCTATCGACTCGTATCAAGAGGCAAGGCGCATGGTGGGCGAAGCTTGTGATGCCATCATCGAAGATGGCGCCATCAGCGAGGCCATCGTGTTGTATAACCAATGGCGCCGGGCGATGCGCGCGTTTCTGGTTCTTGCTGCGTCGCACCCCGGTCTGGTGAATGTTTCTGCACGCAGCGCTGTTGTGAACGCCGGGTATTACATGGATAAGGCGCAGCATCTGGCAAAGGTTAACGAGCTTAACAGCTTGCTTGCCGAACAACCGGAAGAGCAAGATGGTTTCAAGCGCGTCGTCTTGTCGGGAATCATGTATGACATCCCCGCTGTTCAAGAGATGCTCGACGATCTGAAGTATGCGATCGTCGCAGACGATATAGCAAAAGAATCGCGTGCGCTTCAGATGAATGTCCCCGAATCAGGTGACCCCATCGAGGCTCTGGCAAAGGGATATTGCGCTTTAAGCAACGATTCGATTCTTTATGACGCTGACAAAGGGCATGTCGAGAATGTCTCAAAGCTTGCACAGCAGGCCGGAGCACAAGGCGTTATCTTGCTTATGGCGAAGTTCTGCGATCCAGAAGAATTCGACGCGCCACATGTTGTGAAAGCCTGCCGTGCGGCTGGAATCCCCATCGTTCAGATCGAGGTTGATCAGTCGACCGAAACATATGAGCAAGCGCGGACGAAGCTTGAGGCATTCGCCGATCTGCTTGCCTAATGCGCTGTCGTGTTCAATGGGGCATACTGAGCCCACTGAATAGATGATTGGAAAAAGCTGTGGGAAAAGAAATGCTGTACTTGGGTCTTGATGTTGGTTCGACTGCCTCTAAGTGCGTAATCATAGATGCGGACGGCGAAGTCATCGCCCAAGCGCTGTTTCCCGCAGGTTCTGGTACGAAAGGCCCGGAGTCGGTAACCGAAGAAGCACTTGGCTTGGCCGGTATCGAACGCGAGAACCTCGCCGCGTCGTGTGCCACCGGTTATGGAAGGCACCTGTCGGAGTGGACGACATACCAGATTTCGGAATTATCATGTCACGCTAGGGGCGCGGCCAGGTTGTTCGAGGGCGTCCATACCGTCATAGACATTGGCGGACAGGATGCCAAGGCTCTTTCTATAGGTGCCGAAGGAACACTCGAAAACTTTGTCATGAACGATAAATGTGCTGCAGGTACTGGACGGTTTCTTGATGTCATGGCCTCTATTTTTGGTTGCGGTGTTTCAGAGCTCTCAGTTCTGGATGCTCAATCGACCAAGACCGCATCTATATCTTCGACTTGCACGGTCTTTGCCGAGTCAGAGGTTATATCCAAGTTGTCATCGGGAGTCCTTATTCCCGATATCGCAGCAGGCGTGAATGCATCGGTTGCCGAGCGCGTGGCAGGCTTGGTTAAGCGATTGGGTATTGTTCCCAAGGTTGCTATGACAGGGGGCGTTGCCCACAATGAGAGTCTGAGGAAGCGTCTTTCGGACTGTATTGGTCAGCCGATTATGACATCGGATCTTTCGCAGTTTGCCGGAGCAATAGGTGCCGCGCTTTTAGCGCGCGAAAAATGGGGTGTATAGCCTGTGGATAGGGAAAACGCGCTGCAAGAGCACGTATTTAAAGCCGTGGACGAGTTTTGCGAAGCCCGTATTTCCGAGGACCGCATCAAGAATTGGTGCGTTGGCGGAGGCGTGCCGCACGCTGACTATAATGCGTTTTATGAAAGCGATTTGGGAGCCTACTGTCTTCCGCCCCAGATAGGCGGATGGGAAGGCCCCTTTATTGCCCGCGCGCTGCTCGTCGCACGGTTGACAAGGCGCGCCGGGGCGGTTTTGCCTTATCAAACCGACATGGTCGCCATGGCGCTCCTTTCGACCATGAGGTCGTTGTCCCAGCAGGAAATCGTCGAGGACCTTGTTGCCCGTAACGGCCGCGTTGTGTTTTCGCAGGCGTTTTCAGAAGGCGATGCCCAAGGTGACTCGGCTGAAATCGAAACAAGGGTCGTTAAAAGCGGCGGGGGAATTTTTCTTGATGGCGCCAAAACCTATGTTGCAAACGGTCAGTTTTTCCCCGAGGCGCTCGTGCTCGCACATGATGATGTGTACGGCGCTGATGATGGAGGTATGTCGCTTTGGCTCGTCCCGCTGAAAGAAGAAGGGGTCTATACCTATCCGCTTGATACGATCGGCCAGGAGATGCTCGCACTCGCGCGCGTTGAATTCGACCATGTGAAGCTGAATGAAGACTGGAGGATTCAAACCGAGGGTATGCTTGGCACCATGCTCGAACGCCAGTACGAATTAAGCCGCATACTCACGTGCTCTGCAAGCCTGGGACTTGCGCAGGCAGCCATGGACGATGCAATCGAACGCTGTGCGGGTAAGCATGTCGAGGGTCGCATTTTGGGATCTATTCCTCAGATCGAGACAAAACTTGCGGATATGGCTGCAAAAATCCGTTCCATGCGCGCGATGATCGAAACGGCGGCAGACTCTGTTTCAAGTGGGGCAAGCTTGGAAAAACGGCAGCTTGATTGCTCGCTTATGAAATACTATGTGCCAAGAACCGCAACAGAAGTTGCAAACGACGCGCTACAGATTTTTGGTGGCGCCGGGTATACCAATGATTCGCGCGTGAGTCGCATCTGGCGGGATTGTCGTGGAAATCAGTTAGCCCAGGGCGCAGACGAGATGATGGTTCACGGTATTGCCGAGCGCCTGCTTGAAACCAATTCGGGCATTTTGCAGGATTACTAGTCAAAAGAGCATGTTAGGCGCCCTTGATCGCTTACGATGCCGTCTTGCGTCTGCGCTTGGGTTTGTCGGCGTACATGGCGGCATCGGCGACTGCCGCGACTTCGCGTAAGGAACGATTTGCGGTTTGGGAAAGCAAGCAGGTGCCGCTGCTTATGCGCAAGGTGGCATCGGGATGTTCCTCGTTGTATCCATCTTCGACCTGACGAAGGCGTTCAATCGCGCTCTTGTATGCCTCTTCAGCGTCTTTGCCGATAATCAGCACATCGAATTCGTCGCCGCCCACACGGAATAGTTCTCCGATGCCTCCGAATGAGTACTGAAGGGCGCTGCTGGCGGCCACGAGATGCCGGTCCCCGTACTCATGGCCAAAGGTGTCATTGACGTATTTGAGATTGTCGACATCGAAGCACGCCATGAGGAAATCAAAGTCCAAGTCGTGCCTGCGCTCGTCGATCTCGTCGCATGCGCGCTCGAATGCCGCTCTATTACCTATGCCAGTGAGCGCGTCGACATAGGCAAGCTTGCGCATAGCCTCGCTCTGAGCTGCGGTGCGCGTATCTCTATTTCCTCTTGCCATAAACGAGCCAAGTAATATCACTTGCATGACGACGAATCCGATGCGTAGTATCGAGGCTGCATCGACGCTTGCCTGGTTGCTAGAGATATAGAGCATAAGATCAGTCACCATGGAGATGATGAATACGCCCACTGCTGCCAGGGGCATGTAATTTGTGCGTTCCGTCGAAGAGTCGTGCTTGGTCAATATATTGCTGCGAATCGCCGAAACGATGATTGCCGCAAATAAGATAAGAAGTAAGGTATAGAGCAACGGAAGCCCCGCGTGCCAGTCAAGCTGGTCTGTGAAACAGCCTATGCACATGATGCCGGCAAGAATGATGTTTGCGGCAAGGACAAGATATTCTGCTTGCTTCCAGCGATGGTCCAAGACCGATGAGGAAAACATCATGATGGGGTAAGGCGCGCAGCAGAGACTGACATAATCCAGCGCAAGCAGATATGGGGTGATTGCCCCTAAAACCAACATGGGAATCTGGGTTTCCACGCATGACCAGATGCCGACCGCCAATGAGGCGATGCCTAGCGAAAGCGTGCCGTATGCGTGGAATTCATGGGGAATGGCAAAGTACTGCACGATAAGCAACACGCCCAGGAAAAAGATCAGGAGGCTCAAGACTAGTGCCAGTCCATGTCGCTGTAGAAAGAAGAGGTTGTAATCGTTGATCGAGCATATGGACATATCCGCGAAGAGCGAGGAGGAGTCATCGTTGATGGGAACCACCTGCATGCTGACAGTCCGGCCCGCATATGATTCATCCATGCGGATATGCTGAAAATACGATTCCATTCCACCTAGGCCAAAGGGTCCGCTTGCGGTGAAATCGTATATGGGCTGACCGTCTACAAAGACGGTGAAGTTGACGTTTTTCGCATTAAAGTTCAAGTAGCTGTCTTTGTAGAGCTTGTCGGGCAGCTGTTTTGAGATGACGACGGGTTTTCCTGTATTGGCATATGCGTAGATACGATCTGCGGTTGTCGTAGTCGCATCTTGTGTTGTCCAGCCGTTCCCGAATTCAGCGGGGGAATCGGGAGAGCTGACGGGGAGCTTGAATGGAACAACATGGGAAAAAACGGCGATAATGAAGACAAGCATAGCCACAGCGTATACGATCGCCATTATGACATGTGTCTTGTGTTCTTTTCCCATTGGTTCCTTAGGAGCCGTCGTTTGTCCCTGCTGTGCGATTATATCTTGTGCGGCGCTTTGTGAACATAAGGGCCGTTTTCTGGCAATATTTCGAAATACGCGCGCGTTGCCGTGTGACTAGGGCGTCAGAGTTTCGGGATCGCCATCTATAGCGGCAGCTCGAAAGTCGTTGATCGTATCTATACTTACCCCTGCTTGCATTGCCCAGGCTACCACGTTGTCTCTAAAGGTCGGTTTCCCAAACGAGCGTATATAGGTTATCAGGCTCTGCCAATCTGAGTTGGTACGCAACCGGTTATACCCCGAGAACAACGAGGTGAGCTCATAGTCTTTGTCTATATCAGATTGCGAGACCCCCAAAAGGCCTTCGAGTAAGCACGCAAACGTCCCTGTTCTGTCGGCTCCAATGGCGCAATGGTAATAGGCAGGTTTGCCTGCAATCACGTCATTCATAATCTGCGTGATAGCACTGGCATACAGTTGGTTCGATACGCTGCCGGGGGTTAACCCACTTGCATATGGAATCACCTCGTAATGGCTATAGGTGACATTGTTTCCTATGTCAGATGAGACGATATCATTAGTGGGGTTATCGTCTGTAAGCAGGCGCTCAGTAGTGGTACGAAAATCGATTTCGTCAGCGATTCCCAGATTACGAAACCGGGCGATGTCTCCTGCGCTTGCGGTGAGTCCGCCATTCCCGTTTATTTGGCTTCCGCGAAACATCAATCCATATCGGATATTTCCGCCATCACATGACCATCCTCCCAGATCACGCACATTGCGAACTTGCTCCATATAGATCATACGCAGGGTTCCCAATGCTTTTATGCGTCCGCGGGCTGCCATATTCCCGTCGCTTCCGCTTGTCCAATATTCATAGGTGTGCTGGGGAGTTAGATTGCGGATGATGCAGGCTCCGGGCGTGTAGTCCATGCTGGTTGTGGTCCCGGTTGTTTCATCTCTTATGTATAGCGTGCCTGTGCCCGAGATGTTGAGAGGGAGTTCTGCGGGGTCGTCGAGCGTGGATGCGGTCGTATTGATCAGGGGTTCCATGAAGCTGGTTGTATAGTTTGAAGAGTTATATGCCGGGGTGGCAAGAAACGCGCTTACGACGGGATTCTGGACATTTAGCTGCGCAATATCGTTTGTATCCCCAGAACTGCTCTGTGTAGCATGTTCGTCGGATACGCTTGAGCATGCGGATAGAATAATCGTGACGATCATTAAGATGACACATGCGATGGGCAGAATGTGTTTGGTGCATGTCTTAGACATATGTAGTTTTGCCGGGTCCGTCATGTGCGGCCCTCCATCATGCGCGTACGGCCGCCCTATATTTTAATCGCCGAATTGCGCGGTTTTAGCTTCGTCTTTCTAAATGGTTACCGAATGACTTGCATCGTGCGGGCAATGTTACTATGTACCTCGTGACTTTGGGCTGCGTTTTGCCGCCCCATGCAAAAAGAAAGCGAGCATAACGATGAGCGAGAACGCCGATCAAGACGCATGTTCTATAGACTCTGGCCAAGAGGCTTGTGCGGATAAAGAGCCCCGGCCAGATAAGACGGCCGAAGAGGCATCTGACGCGAAGGTGCCCGAGACGGCAGATGAGGCATATGAAGACGGACAATTTGCCCTGGCTGTAATCATGTACGAAGAAAAGCTTGAGAACGACCCAAGGGATTACCGTGCGATGCTTTTCAGCGCTATAGCGCAGATGTATTGCACGACGATTGACGATTGCAAGATCGGCGATGTTTCGGACGCAGCAAAACGATCGTTTGCGGCTGCCTATGCGCAGCTTGGTGACAGCAAGGATTTCTTTCTCTTCGTTGCAGATGCGATAGAAGAACTGTCAGACGTTATCTATGCTATGACGCGGATGTTTCTTGACCATTTCAGGGGTCAGGGCAAGCACGGCGACTGGAGCATGTTAAAAGAACAGTTCCGCTCGTGCAGTCAGGCCTGCATCGACATCGATACGTGCGTCCTCGACATTGCCCCAGATTTCTCATATGCCCCGGTCGCTTATTTCAATAGGGCGTTCAGCCTGGCAAAGGATTGTAGGGATTATCGTCAAGCAGCAGAGGTAAAAGACGATATGGGAGAGCCCGCATTCAAGAAACGTTTGCTCGAAATCGTCGAACCGGCGCAAGAAGCGCATTACGAGCGTTATATGGAAGAGCATCCCGCAGAACGGGAACGGCTGGAGACCCTGAAGGCTCAGATTGAAGAGAGAAAGGCCGAGTGGGAGACGACGCGAACGGCCCAGGCAAAAACGGGCCTGTTTGATTTCAAAGGGAAAAAGGCTATCAAAGGTGATTTCGATAGGATCAAAGAAGACATTCGCTTGGCGGAAGAAGAGATAGCGCTAATCGATACACGTGCCCTCCAATAGCAATCCCTTCGGCAGCCCTTGTTCTAGTGATCAAGCCAACGAGATGGCAACAGGAAAGGGAAAGGCCGTGGCGGCGGAAAAAAAGATAGGACGTCATAAGGTGCTGTGGCGCGTGCTTGTTGCGTGCATTGCTGTCGTATCGTTGGCTATCGCCTCGTTTTGCCTGTATGTTGCGGACTATAATCATGCTTCTGACGCGGCCCAGGCCGCCGCGCAAAGTGACTCGGTGGTCGAGGTCGACTACCTTGAGGGAGGCGATATCGCCTTTCTGGCCCCGAACGCCCGTTATGGAATCATCTTGTACCCAGGTGCGAAAGTTGAGTCCGAGGCGTATGCGCCGCTTGCCCGGGCTCTCGCGGAGAGAGGTATAAGCTGCGTCATCGTGCAGATGCCTTTTCACCTTGCCATATTAGACCCCAATGCGGCAGACGGCATCGCATCCCAGCTTCCTTCTGTACAGCATTGGTATATCGGTGGTCATTCTTTGGGTGGCACCATGGCCGCACAATATGCAGCTGCCCATGAAGGCGATGTGGACGGGCTCGTCTTGTTCGCCTCGTATCCGGCTGCAGACCTTTCTGCAAGCGCCTTGCGCGTCCTTTCCGTCCGCGGTTCCAATGATGGGGTGTTACATTACGAAAAGTACGTGCAGGCGCAGACGAAACTGCCGACAGGATGGGTCGAATATGTCATTGACGGCGGCAACCATGCTCAGTTCGGCTCATATGGCAAGCAGGCCGGCGATAATGAAGCGTCCATTTCCAACGAAGACCAGATCGCTCAGGCAGCCGATGTCACAGCTGCGTTTATGCTGCGATGATGATGCAAGTCGAGGTACCCGAGGTCGCAATCGATAAGGAAAGGCTCCATGGCTATCGAGACAACGCTTTGCTATATCGAACGAAACGAAGCCTATCTGATGCTTCATCGTATTTCGAAAAAATGCGATGTCAATTTAGGTAAATGGATCGGCGTGGGCGGAAAGTTCGAGAGAGATGAAAGCCCCGAGGAGTGTATGAAACGCGAAGTGCTGGAAGAGACGGGGCTCGAAGCACTCAGATGGCGGTATCGTGGTATCGTGACCTTCGTTTCACAGAGAAGTGAAACCGAATATATGCATCTGTTTACAATCGACGGGTGGAAAGGCAATCTGCGATCATGCGATGAAGGCAAGCTTGAATGGGTGGAGAAGAAACGTATCTTCGATTTGCCGCATTGGAAAGGCGATGAGATATTTCTCACGCTGATTGCAGATGAGGGGCAGCCCTTCTTTTCATTGAAACTCGTCTATGACGGTAATGACAAACTTATCGACGCGTTCCTCGATGGTGAGCGTGTTGATTTGGCAAAGTGGGAGTGAGCATGAGTGTTTTCGCGTTGAATAGTGACTGTGTGGTCCGTGCTACTGCAGCTGGCGGGACTGTCCGCGCTTTAGCTGCATATACGCGTGCAACGGTCGAGGAGGCTCGCAAGGTGCATGGTCTTTCGCGCACTGCAACGGCGGCCTTGGGTCGAACGCTTAGCGCGGGGGTCATGATGGGATCGATGATGAAAGGCGAACGAAGCGCGCTTTCCATTGTCTTTACGGGAGACGGCCCTTTAAGGAATGTCACGGTCACTGCGAAGACGGATGGCAGCGTTAAAGGCTATGTGGGCAATCCGCAGGCATCCTTGCCCGCGGCGGCCGGTGAAAAGCTTAAGGTCGGTGGCATAGTCGGTAAAGGAACTCTTCGGATTATCTACGATGTGGCGATGCGCGATCCGTACAGCGGGCTTGTCGAAATCCAATCTGGTGAGATAGCAGACGATCTTGCTTACTATTTCACGACGAGCGACCAGATTCCTTCGGCTGTTTCGTTGGGGGTGCTGCTGAACGACGACGGTACGGTGCGCGAAGCCGGTGGCCTTATAGTCCAAATGATGCCGGGGGCGACAGACGAGCTTGCCGCTGAACTTGAAGAGCGTGTGGCGGCTATGCCCCAGCTTACCTCGCTGCTTGCAGAAGGAAAGACGCCCGAAGCGATTCTCGAGATGTTGCTGGGCGACAAGGACCTGAACGTTTTGAGCAGTATTCCGGCATCATTTCGATGCGACTGTAGTCAAGAGCGCACAAGAAAGCTGCTCGCTCTTATGGGTGTCGACGAGCTTCAGAGCATGGTCGACGAAGGCGATGATGTCGAGATGGCATGCGCGTTTTGTAATAAGAAGTATTCGTTTACGCCAGACGAGCTCCGGCAAATTATCGAAGACGCAAACTAGAGATAATGCGTCTCAAGATAGGCGTTCACCGCAGGGACGCCTTGAACGAGCTCGCCGTTAGCGTAGAGATAGGGAATCTTGTTGGCGTCTCCGCCAAGAGCGAGGAGCTCGGCGTATGGCGCTTCCTGCTCTACATCGCGTTTGTCCAGCTCGATGCCATGGCTTTCTGCGAATTCCACGCTGAGCGCGCAGGTCGCGCAGGGACCCCAATAATACAGAACAGGCTTATCCATTTTAGCTCCTTTGCATATGACCGCTATTCATCGAAAAGCGGGGTCGAATAATATCGTTCTCCTGTATCGGTAAGCACGGTGACGACGCATTTGCCGGGACCAAGCTCGCGTGCAAGCATCAATGCGGCAACCACGTTCGTTCCGCTCGAAATCCCGCAAAGCATGCCCTCTTCACGAGCAAGGCGGCGCGCCATGGCAATTGCCTGCGTATCGCTTACGATGCAGGTTGCATCGATGACGCTTCGGTCGAGGATATCCGGTATGACGCCGTCGCCAATACCCATTTGCAGGTGTGTGCCCACGGTTCCGCCTGAAAGGAGCGCGGCATTTTCCGGTTCCGCTGCCCAAACGATGGTTTGAGGGTTGGCTTCTTTCAGTGCCTCGCCTATCCCTGAAATGGAGCCGCCTGTACCAAAGCCACAGGCGAATCCATCTATGGGGCAATCGACGTCGTCAAGAATCTCGACAGCTGTCTGTGTCTTTTGGATCGCGATGTTGTCGGGATTCGAAAACTGGTCGGGCATATAGACGTTCGGGTCATTTGCGGCGGCTGTACGTGCGATGTCTGTACATTGGGCAATCGCTGCTCCTATGTCACCATCATCGTGCACGAGTAATACCTGCGCTCCATACGCCTGGCAGAGTTTGCGGCGTTCGACAGAGACGGAATCAGGCATAACGATACGTACGTCATAGCCGCGAACAGCACCCACAAGTGCGATACCGATGCCCTGATTGCCGCTCGTCGGTTCGATGATGGTTGTTGTTCCTGGTTTGATGTCGCCGCGGCGTTCTGCCTGAACGATCATGTTGTATGCGGTGCGTGTTTTAATCGAACCGCCTACGTTGAGCGCTTCGAATTTCACGAGAATCTGGGCGCAGTCCTTATCGGGAATATGCCGTAGGCAAATGAGCGGCGTACGCCCCATCGCGTCAAGCACAGTATCGTAAACCATGGGTACCTCTTGTGTTCAGTCGTGTTATGGATTGCCTTTTTATCTGCGCAGATTATACGCAGATATGAGCCATACATTGCCCATTTTCGATATCTTCACGCATGTTCAGATAGGATAAACCTTTATTCGGCTTGGCCGGGCATGAGTGCGCTGGCTGTGGCAGGCGACATGTCGTCTATGGCGCTTGCTTGGATATCGTCCCAGTGTCCCATGCGTTTGGCGAGCTCTTCTTTGTCCTGTGGGTCTTCGCTTAAGGCCAAAAGCTCCCAATCCATTTCCCCAAGAGCCTGGACGATGCTTCCGAGTTTGCCATAGGGAATTGATATTACCTGCATTCCAGCGGGATAGGTGTGCCTGCGCGTCATGCCGTGCCCCATACCAGTGACAAGCGTGTTGACCTTGTCGTTTACGTAGGGATACGAATACATCCATGCGCAGCTGAGCACGGGAGACGATTTCGATTCCCAAAGATCGCCCGAATAATAGCTTGATGCGCGCAATAAAATGCCAGCCTGGCGTGTGTCGGTAACGCATATGACAAGATCCGGATCAAATGTGCACGTGCTGAGCGGGACAAAGCTTACGTAGTTGACAGACCCACGCGTAAGCGTCGAAATCTGGGTATAAAGGCGAGCGTTCGGCGCCTGCGTCTTGAACACGCCAAAGTCTATGCCTGCTTGACCGCTTGCCGCAAAAGGAGGCTTATCGATCATGCCAAGTACCATACGCCCGAAGCACGTATCATCTGCTGCCGTTGTATAGAACCCATCGGCGCCTGTTTGGATTTTTTTGACGAACTGGCAAAACGCGTCAGGGGATTGCACGCGGGGCAGGCCTTGCGGCTTGCCAAAGCTGAACTTGATTGCAACCGGCGGATAATCCATTTCAAGTTTGGCGAAGAGAGCTTTTGCTTCAGCGCTGAGCATGATGGTCCTTTCAACAAGACGAACATGGTCTTTGTCGCGGTTATCCATTTTAGCCGTTAACCGCTCGATGCCCCGTATCGTTTCTCTGTTTTCGGAAGGAAGTGGAACAGGGCTATACTTCCAATTCAGATATAAGACTTTCAGGGGGCTACGCGTGAACCAGACAGTGGCAGTTATCGGTTATGGAACAGCTGCGATCAACGCGGCGATTGCCTTAAGGCAGGCAGGGTATCGGGGTTGCATCCGCGTGTTTTCGGCTACGGATTTGCCCCCTTACAGTCCTATACTCACCTCGTATTATGCCGCCGGAGAGATTTCGTACGAAGACTGTTTCCCTTGGGATGCCGAACAGATTGCGCTGCTCGACCTTGATGTTAGAAGCAATTGTCCGGTTATGCGGCTCGACGCAAAAGAGCATCTGCTTGAAACGTCGTACGGCGTTTTTTCCTACTTGAATCTTCAAATCAAATGCAACACCTCGGAGTAGTGAATCTCGTACGGTGTT
>CAYSZR010000023.1:0-29323 GCA_964435565.1 uncultured Coriobacteriaceae bacterium | reverse complement strand
AACGATTTTTGGCCCTTGGGGTCTTTCAGAAATTCTTTCAGCAATATTTCAGATTCTCCCTGTATTGTGTCTCATGGTTCGAAAGATAGGCTATTCTCCTCTCCCCAAACTTCCCCAGCCTATTTCGAACCTTCATCCCAGAGCCCTGGTGTATCATCCCAACACCAGGGCCCCCTTTTATTCAGAAGCACCTAGCTGCAGTTCCGTCTTTAAACCCGAATGCGAAAGGCCCCGACAGTCATTGACTGCCGGGGCCTTTCGACGCAGAGAGAGATTTGCCTCTTGGGGGCAGAAAGGAAACGGGTCTCGTAGCGGGGCAGGCCACGAGTGCTTTCCTTTCTTGGAACATATGTTCCAAGAGGAGCAACAAAAACACTTTACAACCTTTTTTTGATTTGTCTATACTTCTTAGAGAATAATTTTGACCAGCTATTTACTTATCTTTTGATACTTCCAAGATCAGATCGTACAGCTGATTTTTCGAAACGCCCAGATCGGATGCAAGCTGCTTGGCAAGTGCCGATTTAGACATGCCCGATGCAAGCTGGCATTCTATGCGATCATGCAAGACGGGGTCGCATAGATCGACCATCTGCCCTGTCACCAACGGCGGGGCAATAACTAGGACGATTTCGCCTTTTATCGAGTCTCGCTCGCACAAATTTTGCGCAAGTTCATCTGCCGGCAAGCGCAAGACCTCTTCGTGCAGCTTGGTCAATTCGCGGCATAGGGCGACCCTGCGACCGTCAAGCGACCTTGCAATAGCTTCAACAGCGCTTGCGACACGATGCGGTGACTCGTAAAAAACAAGGGCGGCATCCAATGGACGAAGAGATTCGAGCAGCCTCGACCGTTCCCCGTCTTTTCTTGGCATGAACCCGCCAAAATAGAAAGCGCTCGCGCCGAACCCGGCAGCAACAAGAGCAGTGACAACCGCAGACGGACCCGGAAGCACGTCAACGGGAACTCCGGCATCGCGCGCAGCGTCAACAAGCACACTTCCCGGATCACTGATGCCTGGCATTCCAGCGTCAGAACAAAATGCGATGTGCTCGCCATTGGCCATACGCTCCACCAATGTCGCGCTACGCCGGGCGATGATATTTTCATCGCATCGCTCAAGATGCGCATGAATTCCAAAATGCGCTAATAGCTTGCCAGTCACGCGCGTATCTTCAGCGCAGATGACATCTGCATCATCAAGAACGTCCAGCGCCCGCTGCGTCATATCGCCAAGATTTCCCAGTGGCGTTGGTACTATTGAAAGCTTTCCCATCATATTCCCTCATACGTCAATGGGGCACCCGGCATACGCCGCGTGCCCCATGTTCAGTATTGTGTGCATACCCTATGCCATCAAGAACTTGGCAAGGTCGACAACGCGATTAGAGTAACCCATTTCATTATCATACCAAGAGATGCACTTCACGAAGTTGCCTTCGCCGCCCAGGACCTTGGTGAGCTTGCTATCGAAGATCGAGGAAGAACGATTGCCGATAACATCACAGCTGACAATCGGGTCGACACAATATTCGAGGACACCCTTCATGGGGCCGTCGGCAGCCTCTTTCATCGCGGCGTTTATCTCCTCGACTGTAGCGGCCTTTTCAAGCTCGGCAGTCAAATCGACCATCGATCCTGTTGGCGTGGGAACTCGCGTTGCGAATCCATCAAGCTTTCCATTGAGTTCAGGAAGCACCAACCCAACGGCTTTCGCAGCACCCGTTGAAGTCGGAATCATAGAAAGCGCAGCTGCACGTGAACGACGGAAGTCCTTATGATGTACATCGAGAACCTTCTGATCATTCGTATACGAATGGATCGTGTTCATCAAACCACGCTTGATACCAAAGGAATCGTTGAGCACCTTGGCGAAAGGCGCAAGGCAGTTTGTCGTACACGATGCGTTCGAGACGATATGCATCGTGTCCTTATCATAGACATCCTGATTAACGCCCATAACGATCGTCGCATCGACGTTTGTGCCAGGGGCGGTAATAACAACTTTTTGAGCACCCTGATCTATATGCTGTTGCGCAGTGGCGCCATCTTTCAATCTGCCAGTCGATTCGATAACGACATCGGCACCCACCTCACCCCAGGCGAGCTCTGCCGTATCGCGCGTCTGAAACGCTTTCACGCTATGCCCGTCGACCACGAGTGCTCCATCTTTGGCGTAGCATTCGTCAAAGACGCGGCCCTGGCAAGAGTCGTATTTGACCAAGTAGGCGGCGCAGTCAAGATCACTCGGATTATTGATGGCGACGACTTCCACATCAGGGTCCTGCTCGGCAATACGAAAAACCAGACGACCGATACGCCCAAAACCATTGATACCGATTTTGATTGACATTCCAGATTCACCTTTCTTGCAAGGGGTATGTACAAGACCAGTATACCGAGGCAACATGATTGCCGCTCGCATAGTTCGGCAGGCGGGGTTTCACGCGCGCGGCTGCGCCCATTAAAGCAATTAGAAAATAACGAGCTCGTCACGATTGATAAACTCGCATGCCCCATGCTGGCCCAGTGATTCTGCAAGTTCTGCACTTGAGCGGCCTGCAAGACCGCGTCCAATGATGCGCCCCTGCCGGTCGACAATATCGACCGGGTCGCCTGCCGTGAAATCACCTTCCAGACCCGTGATACCCACGGGAAGCAACGAACCACCGCGTTCCCGAAGCGCTTCGCACGCTCCATCATCGCAGGCCACACGTCCCTTGACCTTGCCGCCCAAGGCAATCCAAGACTTGCGCGCCGCCATTCCATTGGCTGTCTTGTCAAAGAACGTCGTGCCGACTTGCTGTCCATGAACCGCGTCGGAAACAGCGTTTTTGCGGTGACCTTCGCAGATTACCATCGGTATACCCGCCGCCATCAAAACTCGGGCTGCAGCGATTTTCGTGAGCATTCCACCCGAACCGCTCCGACTTCCAACGCCGCCAGCACCGCGCTCTATTTCCTCGCTCACCTTGCTTACCGTATTCAACAGCTCCGCATCCTGGTCCTTGCGCGGATCCGCCGTATACAGGCCGTCTATATCGCTCAAGAGCACTACGAGATCGGCATTGATCGAGGTGGCAACCATCGCGGCAAGCGAATCATTGTCCCCAAAACGAATCTCTTCGACAGCAACGGTGTCGTTTTCATTGATGATGGGAACAACATCTAATTCCAAAAGGCGTTCTATCGTATCTCTCGCATGCAAATACGATTCACGTTGGCCCGTTGTCGCACGGGTCATGAGAATCTGGCCCACGGTCACGCCAAAGCAAGCAAAGGTGTCAGTATATTGGCGAATAAGGCCAACCTGACCTATTGAAGCCGCCGCCTGCAACGTGGGCATATCGTCCGGACGCTCACCGCAACCAAGGCCGAGTACCTCAAGTCCAAGCGCAATCGACCCAGACGAAACGATGATGGGTTGTATGGCCTCATCATGCATGAGGCTTGCACACTCCGCCGCAAGATGTCCAACGAATATGGCATCAACCTTGCCGTCTTTAACAAGCGTCGAAGAGCCGATTTTAATAACCACGCGCTTCATCGTTTACTCCTCGTGATCGATGATGCCGTCATATTCATCATCGCCCCAATTAGCCGGTTCGTATTCGAATGCGATGCCCATAATGCGCACCTCATCGCCCGCACGCGCCCCTGCATCGGCAAGCGCCCGCTCGACACCGGCACGTTCCATGCGCCGCTGCAAAAACGCAACCGCTTCCTCGTTGTCCCATTCAGTCTGTATGACCATGCGCTCGACACCATGCCCCCGCACGCGCCACGCATGCGCCTCTTCACGCTCGACGCTAATAGCGCGATCACGCTCAAGACGATGATGTTCCCATACCTGATCGTATTCGGGAGTCGGCTCTTCTGCCGCTCGTTCACGCAAATCGCGCACTTTCGTCGCGATTGCCGCGATAAGCGCATCGAGCCCCATCCGAGTCACCGCGCTCACCGCGAAAAACGGAATCGGATTTCTGTCATCAATGCCTTCATCAAGCAGACGTTCGGAAAGCTCATCGCTTTCAGCTCGAACATGCGCTTTAAGCCGATCAAGTGCTTCTTCGGTTCCCGGAACATCCGCTTTGTTAGCAACGACTATAGCGGGACGGTCGGCAAGGTCTGCGGCATAGAGCGCAAGCTCGCGCTTTATCACCTCGTAATCCTCGACCGGATCACGACCCTCAAAACCGCCTGTCAAGTCAACGACATGAAGGATGATGGCCGTACGCTCGACATGACGCAAGAATTCATGCCCCAGGCCCTTTCCCTGCGCTGCCCCCTCGATTAAGCCCGGCACGTCTGCAACTGCAAAGCTTAAATCGCCGCTTCTGACCATGCCAAGATTTGGAATAAGGGTCGTAAATGGATAATCGGCGATTTTAGGACGGGCGGCAGACATGCAGGCGATAAGCGAGCTTTTGCCGACAGACGGCATACCCACAAGTGCCGCGTCGGCCATAAGCTTCATCTCTAGTTCGACCCAAAATGGGTCTGTCGGTTCGCCCAGTTCAGAAAATGCAGGGGCACGCCTTGTCGGAGTAACAAAGTGAGTGTTACCGCGCCCACCGCGCCCACCCTTGGCAACGATGACGCGTTCTCCATTATGAGTCAGGTCGGCAATGTCCTCGCATGGCTGCATATCATCATCGAGCAGGCGGACAACAGTCCCGACCGGCACTTTCAAAAGCAGGTCTTCGCCATCTGCCCCATGCATGCGTTTGCCCTGGCCATGTGTTCCCTTGCCCGCTTTGAAATGATGCTTATATCGATAGTCTATAAGCGTCGGGACCGTTGCATCTGCAACGAGCACGACATCTCCGCCCCGACCGCCATCTCCTCCGTCGGGACCGCCTTTCGGAACATGCGCTTCTCGGCGAAACGACGTACAACCAGCGCCGCCATTGCCTGATTTAACCTGGATATGAACCTGGTCGGTAAAAGTCTCTGCCATGTATTAGAGCCCCCTGAAATCCTTGAGCGCTTCAAGATAATCTGCTTCGACGCCAAGACCATCGGGCGCGAATTGGAACAAAAGATCGATCCATGCACCCACGCTGCGCCCATAGACCACTGCGTCCATTTCATCAGCAATTATGGCATCGATCGCGTCTTCGACATCTTGTGAACTGTAATGCCAAGCCCCATCATCGCCTACGCCAAGCGCATGTTCAAGTAAATCGAGATTTGTCGGGCCGTAAAACAGACCCTTGACAAGCGCCGCATAGCCCAACGCAACATCAAAAGGAACCGCGTCGCATTGTCGTATCTCAACGTAATGTTTCAGACGCACGTCCGGCCATACCATCCCTAGAAGATGCTCGATATCCGCCTCGGTCATGGGTGCATCAGCGTACACCTGCGCTGCAGGCTGCGCTCCCGTAGTATGTTCATGAGGACGCGTTACAAAAATAGGCGGAACAGACAAGAGCCAGTCAGCATATGCGCCAAACCCGAAATCCCCATCGAATAGGCCCGGAACAACACCGCAGCGGGCCGGATCGACTTCGCGCCATACTTTCAGGCGGCGAAGCGGCGTCGCATTTGGCTCGCCCTCGAATACAGCGATATTGTCCAAAAGATAGGAAAATAGAGGTCCCATGAGCGTAGCGATGCGCATTTTTCGAACTGCATCCGCTTCATCCGAATAGTCAATGGAAACCTGCAGCGAAGCTGTGGCACGCATCATGCGCTCGGCATGCATGCCTGGCAACCGAGAGAAATACCCGTCCATATAGCGATAGCGCGACTTAGGGATAAGTGGTAAGTCAGCCGCCTTGCTCTGGGGGTCATATCCTAATGGGACAAGCTTATAGTCGCGAGGTTTAAGCAGCTGTCCGATTCTGAAATCGAAATTCTCGTATTCCTCTTCGACCTCCGCAAGTGTCAGCTTAGGAGCAATGCTTATTTCAACCTGGGCAGATGGTTCGATGGTGATTCCCGCCTGCGCACGTGAGCAACCGGTGATATCGCCGTTTTCAGTACGTGTGACATCGGGATAATACACGCTAAGCGCCTCGAGTATATCGCGCACGCCCAAACGCCCGTGCTTTTCATCATAGGGAACACGTTCTCCATCTTCATCAAGAACGAACTGCTCGATCTCAATGCCGACGAAGCCCATATCGCCGCCTTTACAGCCACCTCTGAGGTAGTCGATGATGATCTGGCGATTATCGAACTGTTCGGTCATGGCATGCCTCGTTTGGTCGTGAATATGCTTCTCGCTATGGTACCTCATGTGCCAGTACTAGCGCCCCTATTGAAAGGAGTTGGTAATCGAAAGCCCCTCTCAGACGCTGAGGGGCTTTCTGGTCATATATTCCATACGGCAATACGGTGTTTTACATTTCGTGACTAGAAACGCGCATAGCGCTTGAGATTCGTCTCGAGTCTCTCGACGTATTTTTTGCCGAGGTCCGAAAGCGTGGCACCCTTCTTCGTTATGTAGCCCAAGTGAAGCTTGACATCTGTATCAAGCGGCACTGTGGCAAGACCCGCACCGTCAGATATACCGACAAGAATGCCGCTGGTCACGGTATATCCATTGAGCGCAACGATGAGTTCGGATAACGAAGCGCGATCGGTGCATGCTATTCCCTTGTGGCGAGCCTCGTCTGCCAGCGCCTCTTCCGCAAACACAATGGGGGCATCATCTTCCTGTTCAAAGAAGATATAAGGATAATCCTCAAGCTGCCCAAGCGTGAGCACAGGTGCGTTCACAAGCGGATGGCTTGCGGGCAATGCGACGCGTGGAGCCGATTCGATAAGCTCGACAAACTCAACGCCTTCCTTTTCAAATGCCACCTCAAGGTCTTTTGCCGTGCGCGTCGTTTCGACGAGCACGCCCAATTCGCTGACGCCTTGAGATACATCGTCGATAACGCCCTGTGTCGTGCGATCGCGAAATGCATACTCATAGGCATCGCCACCTTGCGAAAGAACGATGCCTGCAAATGTCTGCACATTGAACAGGTAATGTTGACCTGAAACCGCAAAACTCTTAGCCATGATTAATGCTCCTCTTCAATGTCTTAGATGTTGCTCTTGCGCTCGTCAATAAATCTCTTCGCCTTATGTTCTGCCGAAACCTCAAGCTTGCCCGTATCAAAAACGATCACCTTGCTCGGACGAACGCCCGTATGTGTTTTCAGGTCGTTTTCCACACGTCTTGCAACCTGGTCGTAAGGCTCGTCGCTGCCAAAAGCACGTTCAACCGATACCTCGTACTTGGTCGTATAATTTTCGTCATAGACGCGGATACGATACTCGCCGGTAACGGCCTTTTCATTGCGAACGACATACTCGATATCACTTGGGAACACGTTCACGGCACTCACAATAAACATCTCATCCTTGCGGCCCGATATGTGGATACGCGCATGCGTACGCCCACATTTGCACGGTTCTTTCGTAAGCCACCCGATATCGCCGCTTCTGAAGCGGATCGTGGGGCGTGCATGCTTGAGCAGCGTCGTATAGGTGATTTCTCCTTTTTCGCCCTCACCTAAGACCTCGCCCGTCGCCGGATCGACGACTTCAACCAGAATCTGGTCTTCGATCATATGCAGGCCATCTTTATATTCGCACATGCCAGCACAGGCACCATAGATATCGGAAATACCGAAAAAGTCATAGACCGAAACGCCCCAGATATCCTCGATAGCCTTGCGTGTCGTCTCGATAGAGCCACCTGGTTCTCCCGAGATAATAAACGTTTTGAAACTGCCGAAATCGACCTTCGGGTCATAGCCTTGCTCAAGAGCCTTTTGCCCAAGGAGCCATGCATACGAAGGGCTCGACCACATAAATGTTGGCTGATACTGCTTCATTGCCCAAAGCAGGCGCGAACTGGGAACAGCACCAACCCAAATACCCAACGCCCCAAGCTCTTGAGCGCCGATAACATCTGGCCCGCCGACATACAGCGCAAAATTCATACCGTGCAGGTACCTGTCGTTGGGTCGCATGCCCGTCTGCCAGAAAAGACGTGACTGGGCATTCTGGAAATCGTTGAAGTCCTTCTGCGTGAACGGGCTCATTGTGGGCACGCCTGTAGAGCCCGAAGATGTGGCCATATAGACGACATCGTCTTCGGGCACGCAGCACAGCTCGCCAAAGAACGAACCTACGCCCTGACAGTCTCGCTCTGTCTGCTTATTGGTAAAGGGGATACGCTCAAGATCTTTCAAGGTCTTGATGTCATCTGGATGAACCTTTGCAGCATCCCATGCCCTTTGATAGTACGGACTACGATCATATGCCCACTTAAGCTCGTCTTTCAAATACCCAAGCTGTAGGTCTTCAAGCTCGGCACGGGGCATAGTCTCAATCTCAGGATCATAGTATTTCTGGTCATACGGTATGTTCTTAAGTGCCATGCTCGCTCCTATCGTACCTGCAATTATTTGACATCCAGTATTTCATCACTCTTTCGAGAGATTGAGAAGGACAAGGGCGATGCTTTGATTTCATACCTTGCTATTTATAATATAGATAGCTGAGTTATATATTCATTTGATTGTTGTATGTATGATAAGTCAAAAATTTGGAGGCATTATGACACTGCAGCAGCTTCGCTATCTTATCGCCATTGCCGAGGCGGGATCGATCAGCGCCGCCGCAAACACCATATACGCATCGCAATCAAATCTTTCGATTGCGATTAGGGAACTTGAGAAAGAGTACGGACTGCGCATCTTTACCCGGTCAAACCGTGGCGTCACACTTACCAACGAAGGAACCGAACTGCTTGCCTATGCACGACAAGTCGTCGAACAGGCAGATATGCTCGAAAGTCATTTCTCTGGCAATGCAACCGGCGCGCGACTTGCCGTTTCGACCCAACATTACGCTTTCTGCGTAAGCGCTTTTATCAATACGGTTGATGAATGCAAAGCCGACGAATACGATTTCGTCATGCGCGAAGCTGCCACCGGAGAGATTATCGACGATGTGCGCACATTCCGAAGTGACATCGGCATACTCTACATCGACAAGAACAACGCACGCGTATTAAACAAGACCTTTGTCGATGCTGGTCTCGTCTTCCATCCGCTCTTTGAGGCCCCTGTGCATGTCTTTGTGGGCGAACACCACCCATTCGCACGTCGAACGTCAATCAACCTTGACGATCTGGAAGCATACCCCCGTTATTCATTCGAACAGGGAACAAGCAACTCGTTTTATTTCTCAGAAGAACCTTTAAGTGAAATCCCGCACGGAAGGAATATCCGTATATCAGATCGTGGCACACTTACCAGTTTGCTTACCAGCTTCAACGGCTACACGCTATCGACCGGAATCCTCACGCCCGAAATGCAAGATGGAATCATTTCGATTCCCCTCGACTCGGACGTGACCATGACGGTGGGCTATCTCATCCACAAAGAACGCAAACTCAACGAGCTGCTCGGTGCATATATCGAAAATTTATGCGACGTCATAAAAAGCAATCCCAACGTCGCTACGTATCTTGGAGAATAATCTTAGTGGGGCCTCATCGACATACGGGCCCCACCAACAACAGCATCATTTAGTCGCATGGATGACGACAGCTTCGAACTTCACCTTCTCGTCGCTTGGATATACTTCGACGGTTCTGTTCGCCTTAAAGCCAGTTTCAGCCTCGACCGCATAAGAATCAAGAAACTCGGGGGCAGCAAAACCGGCGGCCTCGATCAAACCTATGATTTCTTCCTTGGTCCGCCCAGCCTGGATGCTGTTACCAATCGAGCGAGCCCCTTCGACCACCGCATCATCACGCTTGGTGTCAGAGATGATCGTTTCGCAGATAAGCAGACCGCCCGGCCTAAGCACCCGATAAAACTCCTTCAGCGCTTGTCCCTGATCATAGAGCAACGTCATGACGTTGTTGATATAGACGATATCCATCGTTCCATCGCCGATGCCTGCAGACATAAGGTCTTCGGGGTAAGCCGTTTTGAATTCCATGTTGTTGCCCTTAAGGCCATTTTTACGCCAGGACTTCTCGGAGTCTTCCTTCGCCTCAGCCACATAACTCGGCGCCCAGTCAGTGCCCAATACATGTCCCATATCACCGACTTTTGCGCTGAACTTGAAGCAGCCCTTGCCACGTCTGCAACAAATATCGAGAACGGTCTTTCCCCTAAGCTGATCGACAGAGGGCAGAGTCATCTTACTCATGCTTGCAAAACCGTATTCGAACTGTTTGCCGCTGTAATAATCATTGATCGAAGGTCTAGAGTCTTCAACGGCCTTTTTGCCCGGACGACGGATGCCCGCACCACCAGCCATATCAATGCCCATTGCAGCCTCGGCATAGCTTAATCGCCTCTGCTCAAGGCTATCATCGGTCTTGAGCACATCGCCCGCTTCAACGGCTTCTTCCGCATTCAGATCAAGGGCCCTGACCCGTTCTGAAAGGTTGCGCCTATGCGCATCGACTTGAAGCTCGTCATTGTGCGCATAATAGCTTTCGTTACCATAATGCGCGATGAACTGCGTAGTCGTCTGGCGCGTAGTGAGTTCTGCCACAAATACGAGCATTTCACGCGCGTTCTTCCAGACCTTTTCGATGAATTCGAACGCATTGTCCATCTTCGAGCCAGCGTCTTTCACAAACGGGTCAATTTTATCGACCTCTGCACGATAACCGCCGCTCATGGTTGAAAACGCAGGCTCCCCGACCATCGTATTGGCCATTTGACACTGTGCCTCGAGAGCTTTGAGCTTGTTGATGACCAGGTTTTCCTTGCGCACATATGCTGGCTTGGCGGTTCCTGAAGCAACCTTACGTGCAAGCGCCTTTTCACGTGTGGAAATAACAACGCTCAGCGTATCGTCGATACTCGCGCCATCGAGCAGACGTGGCTTTTCCTCGCGCAATAGATCGCGAAGATCGATGACGGTTTCTTCTTGCTCAAGGGCTTTGCCACAAGCACTCGAAAGCGCATCGAGCAGCAACCCGAGCAAAGCAACGCGTTCGTCGAATTCTGCCTCTCGCGCTCGATTCACAATCTCATAACTCGCTTCACCGGCAAGGATGCTCATAATCTGATAATCGGACCGGTATTTGTCAAAGAGGTTGTAATAGACGGAAAACCTATCGGCGATATCGGTGTCGCGCAAAAACTGACCGATCAGATCGCGCCCAACCCCCTTGCCCATCTCCTCGTAAAGCGAGACGGTTTCAGCAAGATCCTCCCAGCCGCGAGCTGTAACAAAGCTCTTGCCCCCTCCAGGCTTTGATTCCACCAGATAAAAGCAATCGGGCTTAGCTTCAAGAAACGTCGTCACCACCGGGTGGATGCCCTTTTCAGATGCATAGCGTTTCCAGGCGCTGTATTCGGGTTCGACTTCGATTTCGCGCAAGCGGTCGAGAGTGACGATATCGAACTCGTGCACTGACTTATTGTATTCAGGCGGATTACCTGCGCAGACAATGATCCAATCATGCGGGATACGATGACGTCCAAAGGTCTTGAACTGTAAAAACTGCAGCATAGAAGGGTACAGTGTCTCAGAAACGCAATTGATTTCGTCGAGGAACAGGATGCCCGAGCGCAGGCCCGTCGATTCCATATAGTCATATACGCTCGACACGATTTCGCTCATCGTATATTCGGAAGATTCGTATTCAAATCCCTCGAATTCGCGATGAACGATTCTGGGTAGGCCAAGCGCACTTTGTCGTGTGTGATGGGTCATAGAATACGAAACGATGCCAATTTCAAGTTCTTGAGCGACCTGTTCCATAATGGCGGTCTTTCCGATGCCCGGCGCGCCTATAAGGAAAATCGGGCGCTGGCGCGACGGAGTGATTCGATACATGCCAGCGTCATCTTTGGCAAGATACGCCTCGACAGTATCCTTTATCTGGTCTTTCGCGTCCGCTATATTCATGGTCTACGTTCCTTTCTCACAAGCGCTCTAGGCCCGTGCTTTGTCCCTGCTCTTGAATCTGTTAATGCCTTCTTCATCTATAACGACCTTCATCGCCCAAGGTGGAACCGAAGGCATATGCGGGTTGCCCGTGTCTAAAAAGACAAACGCGACATCGTAGTGCGGCATTGTCTCGGGAAACGTCCCCAATCCATCGGTAAAATAGAGAAGGCCCTGAAGGTCTTCGAGCTCTCCTCTATCCTGAAGATCTGACACATAGTCGAAGACCGGGCGAAAATCAGTCCCGCCAAGTCCGCGTACATAGAACTTTTCGAGATAATTCTTCATTTCCTCTGTATTAGTAATCTTGGTGTCAGCCTGCACTTTTGCATCGCATTGAATGATATGGACGTTGACTTTGCTTCCAAATTCCTGCGACTGCATCAATATGGCAAAGGTATGTTCAACAAATCGCTTGCACAGCTCTCCGCTTACTGATTCAGACGTATCTATAGCGATAACAAAGTCACGCACACGATTGGTTTCCATATATTCAAGAGGCTCGACAAGCGGCATATTCCCATACAGTTTCATCCCATAGGTATAAAAGATATAGTCGAATTCCTCGTCGTTTATCCGCATGTCCTCTGCAAGCGTCGCGAACCTGCGTAAAAAATCTCCGTAGTCATACGTACGTCGGTTGGCAATGGTCAGGCTTGATATCAAACCACGGGCTTCATTGCCCCATTCTTTAGAGAAGGTCTCGAGGTTCATCTCGATCTGCTTGGCTATCTCTTCCCATTCTTTTTCCTCATGCGCCTCTTCGTCGGCTATCTGCTCTTCGGATTCGTGTTCGTCCGAAGATCCTTCGAGACTCTCGTCAGACGTATCTATGCTTTGGCCTTCTTCGTTCCTGCTGGTCTCTTGTGCATCTTCATCATTTGCGCCGCTGGCGCTTTCTTCATCGTCTGTATCCTGACCTTCCGTCTTCTGATCAGAGTCGTTTTTCGCGGTCTGCGTATCGCCCATAGATTGCAAATCGTGCGCTGACGGGGCGATGGAATCTTCCGAATCCTTATCCTCCTCAGCGATTTCCTCGATATCGCCTGGCTTCGCTTCACCCTCCCGGTCATCAAACGCAGGCCAAGATTCGTGATTATCGCGTTCGAACAAAGCCTGCATTTCGACAATCGTGCTCTTGGAGAAAGTAAGATACGAGCTTCCCTCGGGATTTTTAATTGCGCGATCGAAAAGCTGGTAGAGTTTTGCGGGCATAAGAGCGCCGGTTATCAGCTTGATTTCTGAAATATACTGCTCGCGGGCCGCATCGTCTTCGCTTGCGAAACGCGTCGCGCACATCTCAAGAGCTACGCTTTCAACGACAACGTCGCACGCCAACGACCATGCCTCGACATTTCTATGGTCTTTGTCGTACGGGTGGCGAAAAATGCAGTGCAGAACAAGGTGCAGATAATCACGGACCGCCTCGTCAAACGATTCCTCAAAACGGGCCAGAACATCGAATGGCTCGAAATAGATCGTCTTGCCATCGGTTGAAAACGGATATCGGGCACTTATATGAACTGGCTCAAGCTTCATGCGCCAAAGCGCAAGGTCAAGAAAACGAAATTTGAGCATAAGCTGCACACGACATTCTTCGATAATGTCAGTGGCAAGCTGAACTGCGCGATTATAACGCTCGGTCTTCTGATCTGTAATCTCTGCCATGCTCCATCCTCACAATTCGAAATCAACGGCGCTCTGTTTGAAGAAACGGCGTTTGATTTCAAGTAGGTAGCCTGTCATAGCGGCATCTTGCAACTTGCCAATGCGATCGATGATTGCAAGCAGGTTGTCCTTGTTCAGCAGCTCAAGATCAACAAGGTCGTCGATTGCCTCGCGGTCATCATGCCGAGCGATAGCCTCACAGACGTTTCCGATATTATCCGTGATTGCCTGAATGAGCATCGCCTTGCTGGTCTTGCTCATAAGAACAGGGTTCGTCAGCCGATCAAGAGCCAGTTTCGCCTGCGTGTATGCATCGAACTCTTCCTTTGCCGAACTCGAGTGCTTATCGAATTCGTGCATGTTTACAATCGCGCTATCGTAATGTTTGAAAATCATCGTCGGGTCAACTGAGCTGCTCAGATTAAATGCGAGCTGAATTTCATGTGCGCTACGCGCAGATTCAGGAAAATAAAGGTCAAAATACTTGTTTCCCTCTATAGGCTCCGCAAGGTCAATATGAAAATGAGTAACCAAGCAATCAAGACTCAATCCCCGCATGCCAACTCGGCGGATTCGCGTGCTCAGAAAAAGCTCTCGCAGATTACGTGCGCCACCAAATGCATAGGGGTCAATTGCAGTCACGTCATCTGGAATATGCACGCTTTCGACGCTGTCGGCATAGACCACCACATGCGCCCCACCCTTTTCGCGTCGTTCGCAAAGAAGTCCGGGGACGGAGAAGAAGTTCTCGCTTCCTTCCTCGACGTCAATGCCCTGAAGCGAAGGAGCAACGTCTCCATTGTGAGCGCCGTGAGTGACCAGCGCGCTGTCACCTAGATACTTTAATGTTTTAGGAATGAACACATGCTCAAGTGATGTATCAAGAAACGCTTCGGCACCAACATATTCAAGGGACGGAGGAAATTCAGCACATGTCAGATCACGGCAGTCACGAAATGCTGCATCCCCGATCTTCAAGAGCCCTTTGGAAAAGACGATGGTTTTTATATGACTATGCCGCGCAAAAGCCTGCTCCTCTATCTCAACCGTTTCATCTAGGAGCTGATAGCTCTCGATCTCATCGTTGAGCAGGCGCACGAAATGCTTGCCTTCTGGCGTATTTCGGTAGAGCCCTCCTCGTGCGTCAAGCTCCAAAATGCCATTTGGGGCAATCATGAAGCTCGCGTCTTCTCCTGAAAACGAAAGCTGCGTATCTGCAGCAATGGAGCGACCCAGGTTCTCGAGCGAGGCGGGGGCAATAAGTTGCGTCAACGCTGTTCCAGTAAACGCCTCATCACCAATAGACTCCAGACGATCGTTGAATTCGACATCCTCAAGATGTCTGCACCGGAAAAAGGCGCGTGCCCCAATCGCCTGCAGATTACCAGGCGCTCTAAAATGCTTCAGTCCCGAATATGCAAAGGCATGGTCCCCAATTTCAATAACGCTGTCAGGAAGTTCGACCGACTCGAGCTCGCCTCGATTGGCAAACGCCTTGACCTCGATAACCTGGCATCCTTCGTGGACCGTATAACCCTCACAGGGGACGGCCAACACGCACAGACGCTCCGCACCATCAGCATATATCGCCTTTCCGTCGCTGGTAAGAAAGGGATTGGCTGGATCAATATCGATATATTCGAGCGTGCTTTTGGCAAAGACGCCGGGAACGAAGCTTTCCGCCTCTACTCCGAGCGTGAGGCGTTTCAATTCTCCAACATCAAAGATATTCGCATAGATGCGTTTAAGCCTGCCGGGAAGAACGAGCTCGCTCAGGCGGGTGCAACCTCGAACCCAAGAAGAATCGTAACCGTCTACGTCGCATGGCAGTACCAGCCGCTCAAGGCTCTTGCAAAGACGAAACGCGCATTGCCCGATAGATACTATCTGAGGTGAGCAGACGATTTCGCGTACTGAATCCAGATACGAGCAAGCGTCGACCGACAGCTCGAAAACAGGCTTGCCTTCTATCTCTTCCGGGATAAAAAGCGAGACTGCAGAAGTTTTACAGCCCGTGATGCGCACAAACGCATCATTCACAACGACATAGTTCCAAAGCGTTCCGGCGTCTGTCGAGTATTCACGATCGTCAGAGCACGCCATTTTATCGGCAAGGCGCGCCTGCTCGTATTCGTTGCGCTTAAGAGTCAGGAGCCCTTCCATATGGATGACCTGCTCTACATTAACCGATCCGTCACTCAACGCCATGGGCTTTCAGACCTTTCGGGTTTTGCGGAAAACAAACGCTGCAGCTGCATGATACTGCGAGACTTGATATGAGACAACTGTACCTATTGTTTTATAATTATTTATATTTTTTACTATGACATTATAAGCAGAAGAAAAAGGTAAGGCCCGCATATGCGGGCCTTAAATGTTAATGGTGCCGACGAAGAGACTCGAACTCTTGACCCCCGCATTACGAGTGCGGTGCTCTACCAGCTGAGCTACATCGGCTTTGCGCGTTTCGCGCAGTTGCACAGTCTATCAGAATTCTACACACTTGTGGGAAATAGTTTCTTCCTGCCCTGAACAAGCGCCAATACCCGCCCGCTTACTTCTGGCTTTCAAATTCTTTGATAAACGCACGCAGGGCCTCCCCGCGATGCGAAACCGCATCTTTTTCGCCTGCGCTCACTTGCGCCATCGTCAAGCCGTCGTGTGCATCGCTTATAAACAGGGGGTCATAGCCAAAGCCATTTTCGCCCCGGCGTTCATAGCCAATCTTACCCTCGCACGTCCCCTGGGCGATGATTTCCGAATCATCCATATCCACGAAAACAAGCGTGCAGACAAAACGGGCAGTTCGGTCCTTATCGGGCACATTGGACAAAAGACTGAGCAATTTTTCATTGTTATCAGCATCATTTGCATCTTGGCCTGCAAAGCGGCTTGAATAAACGCCGGGCGCACCATCAAGAGCATCGACGACAAGGCCACTGTCATCGGCGAGGGCCGGCAAGCCCGTATTATCGCGTGCGGCGCGCGCCTTGATACGCGCGTTTCCTTCGAAATTATCCGCGTCTTCAATGGGCTCTGGGAACGACCCACATTCTTTCAAACTTACGAATTCCCATCCCGTCGCGGGGGCAAGCATGCGAGATATCTCTTCAAGCTTGTGCGCGTTATTCGTCGCAATAACCACCTTTTTTTCGGCCATCGCCTAATCCCCTATCGCACGGCGCTGCTCTTCGAGCAATTGCTCGATTCCGACAGATGCGACATCGATCATGCGGTCAAGCTTTCCCCGTGAAAATGGGCATTGTTCGCCCGTGCCTTGTATTTCGATGATTTCACCTTTGCCGTTCATGACAAGGTTCAAGTCGACTTCGGCACGTGAATCTTCTTGATAATCAAGATCGAGCAAAACGCGTCCATCGACTTGCCCCACACTAATGGCTGCAATTTGATCGAAAATGGGATTGCCTTTGATCTTGCCCGCGTCCGTCCACATCTGAATTGCATCGTGAAGGGCAATCCATGCGCCCGTGATAGAAGCCGTGCGCGTTCCGCCATCGGCTTGTATGACATCGCAATCAACGGTAAAAGTCGTTTCTCCGCCCAGGCCGGTCATGTCGACCGCGGTACGAAGGCTGCGTCCTATAAGACGCTCGATTTCCATGCTGCGGCCCTTACGCATTGCATGCTCGCGCGATGTACGCTTTGCCGTAGAAGCGGGCAACATCGCATACTCAGCGGTAATCCAGCCAGCGCCAGACCCCCTGCGCCAAGACTTGACACGCTCTTCGATTGTCACCGCGCACAATACCTTCGTATTGCCTGTTTCAATTAGACAAGATCCGGAGACGTTCTCAAGAAAATGCCGCGTGATCTTTGTAGGGCGCTTTTCTTCGGGACTACGTCCAAACGAACGCCCCAAACCGATATCAATAGTCATATCTCTCCTTTTGGTATTACAGCGAATTCACGTCAACATAATCAAGGTCGTCGATCGGTTCGCCAAAGATATGGCCGCCAATCTGCCTGAAGTCATCAAGGTCTACACCTGTCGTATAAAACGTACTATGCACCCCTGCAGTGCCATCGCTTAAATGGCCCCGGTATGCAAGCGTCTCGACAACCTCTTTTGCGGCTTCTTCTGAAGACGAGATAATCGATACGTTTTCACCAACCGCCTGCTGAATGAGCGGACGCAGCACCGGATAGTGCGTACAGCCCAAAACGAGCGTGTCGACATTAGCCTTCTTGAAGGGATCAAGATAATCGCGTGCGATTTCCTGAAACGCAGGTCTCAGATAGACGTTACTTGCCTCGGCGGTAAGGCGCTCGATAGGACTGTTCGATTTACGAATGCCGTCTTCAACGATTTCGACAAAGCGCGGGGTCGCCCCCGAATAGACGGTCACGCCCGCATCGAGATTGCGGATAGTATCGGAGTAAACGCCAGACTCAACCGTCGCCTGTGTCGCGATAACGCCAACTTTACGATTGCGTGTCATGCGAACAGCGCCACGAGCACCCGGTTCGATAACGCCAAGCACGGGTACATCGAATTCCATCTGTGCAAGAGCAAGCCCGGCAGCGGTCGCCGTATTACAGGCGATAACGATCATCTTGACGTCGCGCTTGGTAAACCACGAACTTCCCGCAGGTCGCGTGGACCATATGGGCAACGCGCCGTGTCGCCAAAGAACACGATCGACTCTTGCGGCAGGCGCTCGTGAATAGCACACGCGACGGTAAGCCCGCCAAAGCCTGAATCAAATATGCCGATAGGTGCATTATTCATAGTGCTCCATATTACATCATCGGCACGCCACGGCCACCTGCCACCTCGATTCAATCAGCTTCATCCGATATAGTTTGCACATCGAATAGAAAAACGGCTTATGAAATAGAGGCGTACATGACATACGAATCACGCGATCAAATAGATGAACGATACCGCTGGGATCTGGGTAGTATCTACGGAAGCGATGATGTCTTTATTGCAGCTTTAGAAGAATCTCGCAGCTACGCGAAAAAGATTGCCGCATTCCAGAGCAAGGCAACGGCCTCTCCCGAATCCCTGCTCGCGTATTTAAGGCTTGACGACGAAATCAGTATTGAGCTTGGCAAACTCGTGAACTACGCGCAACGCAAATCCGACGAAGACACCCGCGACGCAAAGTACCAGGACTATTCAGCCCAGGTCATGACTGTGTACACTGAAATCGCCAGCGCGGGAGCCTGGTTTGCACCTGAGCTGCTGAAACTTGACGACGCTGCGATGGATCGCTTCTATGAGCAGTGCCCCGATCTCAAGCTATACCGGCGAGCGCTCGATATGCTGTTTCATCGTCGCGAACATATACTTAGTGACTCTGAAGAGCTTATCCTCGCTCGCGCCCAAGACATGGCCATGCAGCCCGAAAATGTCTTCTCGCTTTTCAACGATGCAGATCTGGCCTTTGAAGATGCCACCGATTCAACTGGCGACGCGCATCCCGTCACCCACGGAAGTTATATTCCGCTTATGATGTCCGCTGATCGTGCCCTGCGAAAAACGGCGTTCTCGAGCATGTGCTCTGCGTATGGCCAGTTCCGCAATACTTCAGCTGCAATGCTCGGAGCCCAGGTCAAGCAACTCAAATTCTTCTCAGATACGCGTGCATACCCTTCTTCACTTGCATATCGTCTTGATTCAACCGAGGTCCCTACAGAGGTCTATACCAATCTCATCTCGACCGTCAAAGAAAACTTCGCACCCATGTACGATTATGTCAACCTGCGCAAACATGCACTGGAAGTTGACGAATTGCACTTCTATGATCTGTATGTGCCCATCGTCAAAGACGTCGACATGCACTTCACCTACGAGCAGGCATGCGAACTCATCCTGAACGCACTCGAACCCATGGGCCAAGAATACCTAGCGCTTGTCCGCAAGGGTTTGAGCGAACGCTGGGTAGACGTATTCGAAACCCCCGGCAAACGAAGCGGCGCATATTCAGCTGGCGGATATGGAATGCATCCGGTGATCCTCATGAACTTCCAGGGAAAACTGGACGATGTATTCACCTTGATACACGAAATGGGACATTCGATTCACACGTACCTGAGCTGCAAGAACCAGCCGAGCGTCTATTCAGATTACGTCATCTTCGTTGCAGAAGTCGCTTCAACCTGTAACGAAGCCCTGCTTACGCAGCATCTTCTCAAGACACGCACTGCCCCAGAGGAACGCGCGTATATTCTCAATCATTTTCTCGAACAATTCAGGGGCACGTTGTACCGACAAACGATGTTCGCAGAGTTCGAGTTGAAGGTAAACGAAATCGCCGCACGCGGCGAAGGAATCACCGCAGATGCGCTTTGCGCTATCTATCGACAACTCAATATCGATTACTTTGGGCCGGAGATCGTCGTCGATGATGAGATCGCAGTCGAATGGGCACGCATCCCGCATTTCTATTACCAATACTATGTGTATCAATATGCAACAGGTTTTGCGGCAGCCATTGCGCTTTCCAACCGTATTCTGCATGAAGGCGAAACTGCAGTTGCAGATTACCTGGGATTTCTTTCAGGAGGGTCTAGCAAGACGCCCATCGAATTGCTCAAAGGCGCTGGAGTCGATATGGAAAAGCCCGATTCAATAGCGTCTGCACTGTCTTATTTCGCACAACTCGTCGATGAACTTGCCAAATGCCTATAGCTCTGCGCTCTTGATGCCTTTGGTCGTTCAATACACTTGAACCCGTCTTTAAAATGAAAAGACAAGTGCGGACTCGTTTTGCATAGAAAACGAGTCCGCACTTCAAACGTTTTGGTGGAGGTGCGGAGAATCGAACTCCGGTCCACGATAGCCCCCTCAGAGGTGTCTTCAGGCTTAGTCGCTGTTTAAATAGGAAGACAGTCGCGTACAACGACAAACATGACAGCCTTCCGTCGGTTTAATCTTAACTTGGGATATACCGGCTACACTCCCAAGAGCAATCCCCTAATTTGATCCCGCATGACGACCAGGGATATAACCGTCAGTTGGGAGGGCTGAACCTAAATTAGGCAGCCAGGGCGACAGGCTGAGCCTGAGCACCCTTAAAAGATACAACTTTGCCAGTTAATTGGCTGTACCCCTGTTTAACGTGGCGAGGAGACCACGGCCTGCTGCCCCTGTCAAAGCTATCCTGTCGAAACCAGTCACCCCCAGTTTCGAACCATTTTCAAAGTTCGGGATACGCATTATACCCTCGTTATGACGCAATCAGACGTTGTTCTTCATGCTTCGTTGAATCTCGCGTTTTGCATCGCGTTCTTTAATAGAGGCGCGTTTGTCATACATCTTCTTGCCCTTGCAGACGCCAACCTCGATCTTCACGCGGCCCTCTTCAGAAAAATACATAGACAACGGGATAAGCGAATAGCCTTGCCGAGCTGCCTGCTGATCAAGCTTCAGTATTTCTTTCTTGTGGAGCAAGAGCTTACGCCTGCGTTCGGGGTCGACATTAAAAAAGGAGCCGTTGCTGTATGGCGCGATATGGACACCGTTAAGCCATGCTTCGCCCCGCCGAATGACAATGAAACAATCGCGGAGCTGCGCCGAGCTCTCTCGCAACGAGCGCACCTCGGTGCCCGTCAACACCACACCCGCTTCAACGCGGTCTTCAACAAAATAGTCATGCAGCGCTTTGCGGTTCTTCGCTATATATGTACGGTCCTTTTTCACCAGTGATTTTCCTGCCTGTTTCAGTTTGCAGCCTCTCAAAGCATTCTAGACTATCCCCCGTTTACGGCTCAATTCCATCCGACAATTGTTTATCAATCGTTTTACCGAGGAATTATTTTTTCGATTACGTATAGTTATCGAGATGTCACGGCCATGCCGCAATCCGTGTTGGGGGACATGGGCGGTTGGTTTGATTGGAAGATGGAGGTATCTATGCAAGATTCGTTTATCGAGTCGCTTGAGTCGCGTGGTTTGACGCGTCGCGCATTTCTCGGCTTCTGTGGATCGATTGCAGCGGCAATCGGCATTGAAGGCGTGACGGCGGTTGACGTAGCCGAAGCCATCGAGAGCAACTCCCTTATCGGCGTAAACGGCGGTCTTGGCAAAGGTAATCTCGCACCGGTCATTTGGATGGAGCTTGGCTCCTGCACCGGCTGCACAGAATCCTTTGCACAGTCTGACGATCCCGATCCGGCGACGTTGCTTCTCGAGTATCTCGCTCTCAACTACTCAGAAACACTTTCGGCCTCTGCTGGCTATTCTCTTGAAGAGTCCCGCGAGCAGACGATCGAAGCAGCAAAAGGCAAGTACGTTGCAGTTATCGAGGGTGCAGTCATGACCCGCTACAATGGCGAGATCCTTCGCATTGCAGGCGAAGCCACCTGCGCACCGGGCGATAGCCCCCTGCTCAAGACCTGCAAAAACGCAGCTGTCGTTATCGCCGCAGGTTCGTGCGCGGTCGATGGCGGTTTTTGCGCAGCCGACCCCAACCCGGGCGGCGCTGAAGGCGTTCAGAAGTATCTGCGAGACAATGGTGTGTCGACACCGGTCGTCAACCTTCCCTCTTGTCCCTGCAATGCGGCCACCTTGGTTGCCGTCGTTGTTCAGTATCTGCTTCTTGGCGCCAAATCGGTCGTTGCCGACCTGAACGAGTTCGGCATGCCCAAGACGTACTACGGCGAGACCATCCACGACAATTGCCAACGTCGCGGACATTTCGAGAACGGCGAATTCGTCTACGAATTCGGCAGCAAGGAAGAGGCTCTAGGATATTGCCTCTATGCTATGGGTTGCAAAGGCCCACAGACCAAGGCAAACTGCGCAACGACGCGCTGGAATCGACGCACCAGCTGGTGCGTTGATGCAGGTGCACCCTGCATTGGATGCTGCAGCGCAGACCCGGGCACCACGGTTCGCAACTGGGTAGACGTTAGCTCACCGTTCCTGAGCCGCATGAAAACCCTTAAGCTGGGCGATCTTAAATTCCAGCCGACTCCTGTCGCCCTTGGAGTCACCGGCGTTATCGCCGCAGCGCTCGTCATTCATGGCATCGGCATGAAGGCAACGGGCCGCACGAAGGGTGGCGCGCCGTTCGAGAAGGCACGCGATTACGATATCAAGCACGGCAATGCCCAGCTCACCAACGAGCCGGCTGCCGAAAAGCAGCCCGCTGCACAGGTTGAGGAGGGTGAATAATCATGGCTAAGCATTCAATTATCGACCCGGTAGACCGTATCGAAGGTCATCTCCGTATCGAGATGGAAGTCGAAAACGGCGTTGTAAGCGATGCCTGGGTTTCTGGCGGATTGTTCCGCGGTATGGAACTCATCGCCGAAGGCCGCGAGCCGATCGATGCGGCATATCTGGCCGAGCGCGTCTGTGGCGTTTGCCCGGTTTCCCACTGCCATACTTCTTGCTATGCAGCAGAAGAGGCCTATGGTGTCCAGCATCCCGAAGGCGCTCGCCTGGTTCGCAATCTCGTCGAGGGCTCGCAGTTCCTGCATAGCCACATCCTGTGGTTCTATCAGCTCAGCGCGCTCGACTACGTTAACCCGCTTCATGCTCTTGAGGCTGATGTCGACACTACCTACGAACTTTGCAAGACCTTGGGTCTGGCCCAGTCCGACTTTGGCGCTCTGAAGGCTCGCCTCGCGAAATTTGCTGCAAACGGCCAGTACTCCTGGCTGTCCGGTGGCTGGTTCCTCGAAGGCCAAGCCCCCAATGCGTACAAGCTCCCCGCCGAGGTCGACCTCATTGCAACAGCTCACTATATCGAGGCCATCGACATGCAGGCGACTGCTGACGAAATCTCTGCGATTATCGGTGGCAAGATGCCCCATATCCAGACTTCGATTCCCGGTGGCACGGCATTTGTGCCCAGCGTGGACAAGCTTGATGACATCTTATTCCGTGCAACCAAGCTCAAAAACTGGATTGACAACGTCATGGTTCCCGACGCGATCGCTATCGCCAGTGTGTACCTCAAAGACGTTGCCAGTATCGGCAACAACAAGCATGGTAACTTCCTCGCTTATGGCGTTTTCGACCGCGCATCGCGCTCTCTTGAAGATCGTTACTTCCCGGCCGGCATCGTTCGCATGAAGAGCGGCGCGCCCGTACTCGAGAAGTTCGATGGCTCGAAGATGACCGAGGAAACCACGCATGCGTACTATGCAGACGATGGCGCACCTCGCCATCCAACAGAAGGCGTTACCAAGGCTCCCGACAAATTCCCAGGCTATTACAAAGACGAGGCGAACGAAGTCGTCAACGACAAGTACACCTGGTCCAAGGCGCCTCGCTATGATGGCGAACCCATGGAAGTCGGTCCTCTTGCGCGTGTACTCGTGTCATACATGAACGGAGTTCCCGAGATCGTCGCTGGCGTAAAGACCGTTCTTACCGGTCTTGGCCTTCCCGCCAATGCCAGCAGCGTCCTTGCCCTCAACTCTGCACTTGGCCGCCTGGCGGCACGTCCCATCGAGGCGTCTGCAGTAGCCGGCTATATGGTCGACTGGTGCGCAGAAGTCGTCGAGCTGCTCAAGAAGGCTGAAGCTGGCGAGGTCGTCGGCAATCCTTGGTTTGCAAAGCGCGTCCGCGATGCTGGCCAGGGCGAGGGATTCTGGGAAGCACCTCGTGGTGCCCTGTATCACACCGAGAAGATTTCCGGCAACAAGATCACGCACTATCAGGAGATCGTTCCCACCACTTGGAACATTTCCCCGCGTGATGCCTCTGGTGTCAAAGGCACCATCGAGCAGGGCCTTATCGGCACTCCCATCGATAACATCAAGGCACCTATCAACGCCTTGCGTATTGTCCATGGTTATGACCCGTGCGTTGCTTGCGCTATCCATATTATGGAGCCCAAGACCGGTCATGAATTCAAGACGCACATGAGTCCTTGGGGAGGTCGATAGTCATGGCACATCTCGTACATTACCCTGAGGCGCATCCGTTCGTCTTCCGTGTCACGCACTGGATCAACTTGATTTGCATGCTTCTCCTTATCCTTTCGGGTATCGAGATCCACTACCCCATTATCGGTGGCATGATGGGTCTTGCGCGCGGCTTGCACATCTTCTGCGCTTTCGTGATTCTCATCAATCTCATCTTCCGTATCGTTGCTTCGGGCTTCATCAAGTCCTCGCCATATTATGGAAGCCACGAGACCAAGCCTGACATGTACACGTTCCTTCCTCAGAAGGACAACCGCCATCAGCTGGGCGCATGGATCAAGTACTACCTGTTCCTCAAGAAGGATCACCCGCTGGGTGGCAAGTACGGCGTTCCGCAAAAGCTCTCTTACATCCTTGTCGCCGTCGCCCTGCTTTTCATGGGCTACACCGGCTTTGCTCTGTGGGGGCCGACGATGGAGATTCCGTTCTTCGCAGGTTTCACCGCTGCCGTAGGCGGCTTGATGAAGGTTCGCATCATCCATTACTTCATGATGTTCTTCTTCATCTGCTTCACGCTTATCCACCTCTATCTTGCTAATATCGAAGGCTTTGGCCCCACAATGGTCATGCTCTTTGGCAAGAAGAGCAGCCCCGGTCTCACCTATGACGCAGAGACCATGAACATCTCCGGCTACGATTCAATGGGCGAAGAGCCCGAAGAAGAGGCCGAAGAAGAGGCTGCCGCGACTGCCTAGCAGCCCGTTAGTCCAAAGTTCTGCAAATCAACCCCGTCGGGAACTTCCGGCGGGGTTGATTCATTTTCAGGCTGTAACGTAAGGTAGAATTATCCAAGCCTTAAGGAGGATACGTACGTGCAGTTCACTAAGAAAAACAATATCACGCTCATCGGAATGCCCGGCGCCGGCAAAAGCACGCTTGGTGTCGTGCTTGCAAAAAAGCTCGGTTATCGCTTTGTCGATACCGACCTACTTATCCAAGAGGGAGAAGGCATGCTTCTTCCAGAGATAATCAAGAATCGCGGCATCGAGGGTTTCATCGATTGCGAGAACACGTTACTTGCTGGGCTGCAATGCGAACATCACATCATCGCTACAGGAGGGTCGGCTGTCTATGGCAGCGAAGCCGTCGCAAACCTTAAGACCCTTGGCACTATCGTGTTTCTCGACCTTAGCTTGGAAGAATTGAGACGTCGTTTGCGCCAGGACCTACTCGATCGTGGCGTAATCATTCGCGAGGGAAACACACTCGAGGATCTCTATAACGAAAGACGTCCGCTCTATGAACGAGCGGCTGATATTGCCGTCGAGCTCGATGGACTCTCCACGTTGGAGTCTGTCGAGAAGATCACCTCAGAATTACTGCCCGTTCTAAAGGGAGAACGCTCATGACACAATCAAACGTCGATACCGAACATGTGAAGCAGATGGTTGTCTGCGTAGGCAACATGCTGCTGCTTGACGAGGGTTTTGGATCATATGTCGCCAAAGTGCTGACAGATTATGAAACTGCTTGCGAGGTTTTCGACCAAGAACATGCGAAAACGCTTATGGGTATTTTTCGCGAAGACAGCGTAGACGCCGAAGAAGACGGACTCATCCCTGTCATGGATGCCGGAACCATGGGAATGGGGCTTATCCCCTATATCCGCGATTACGATCGTCTTGTCATCGTCGATGTCGTCGATTGCGGCCCCGAGGCAAAGCCCGGCACCTGCTACACATTCACGCCAGAAGACATGGCAAGCTACAGTGTCATGCACTCCCTGCATGACATGCGTGTTTCAGATGTCCTAACCAACGCCCGACTTGCTGGCCACGATTGCGATATACGCTGCGTTGGCGTTCAGAAAAAGGATATCTCTCCTAGAGAATTAACCATTGATCTGACACAGGAAGTAAAAGCAGCCGTGCCTTATGCAGTTAGCGCAATTATGGAGCTCTTAGAATTGGACGCGTAGATTCTGTCGGCTATATACAAAGGCTTCATATGGCATAAAAAAAGACCCGCAAAAGCGGGTCTTTTTTGCTTAGCGCTTCGAGAACTGTGGGCGCTTGCGAGCTTTTTTCAGGCCGTATTTCTTTCGCTCGACCATACGAGGATCGCGCGTAAGGAAGCCAGCCTTCTTAAGATCGTCACGATAATCGCCAGCATCGAGCAGCGCTCGGGCGATACCATGGCGCAATGCTCCGGCCTGGCCGGAGATACCGCCACCGTTAAGAGTCGCGATAACATCAAAGTGCTCGGTAGTGCCAGTCACCTTAAATGGGGTGCTTGCAAACTCCACCAGAGCCTTGCGGCCAAAATAATCTTCAGCATCGCGCTTGTTGACAGTGATCTTGCCAGTACCGGGAACGAGGTGCACACGTGCAACAGCGTTCTTGCGACGGCCAGTGCCGTAGTAAACGGCTTCGTTTTTGGTGTCTGCCATTGGTTAAGCCTCCAGGTCAATCTTGCGGGGGTTCTGCGCCTGATGGGGATGCTCGGAGCCTGCATAGACTTTGAGCTTCTTTGCCATCTGACGTCCAAGCGTACCCTTGGGAAGCATACCCTTGACCGCGTGCTCGATGACACGCTCGGGATGCTTGGCCATTGCCTCCTGGAAAGTTTCCTGACGCACACCGCCGGGATAACCGGTAATCCTGGTGTACACCTTGTCAGTGACCTTTGCGCCGGAAATCTTGATCTTGTCGCAGTTGGTTACGATGACAAAGTCACCCGTATCAACATGCGGCGTATAGGTTGGCTTGTTCTTGCCACGCAGAATCTGCGCGATGGCAGAAGCAAGTCGCCCTAAGGTCATGCCGGTCGCATCGACCAAAAGCCACTCGCGCTGGACTTCGCCGGGCTTTGCATAATAGGTCTTCACGTAAAGTTCCTCCAACTAATTACAAACAGTGTTCAATCACAGAGTTTCACGGGGCTCTGAAAGCGAACTTGTTAAGGATACTCGCCGTACAGCTCGAAATCAATATCCTTTTTGCTTAAAACAGGCGAAAGCTCCCATAAAATAGCCTGTTCTAGTGCAAAAGATCGAGCCCCGCTTTCCAAGAAGACAAGTTCTTTGAAAACGGAGCTCGATTTCTCGATTCTGAAGATGTCTTATTCAGACTTTTCCTCTGCCTCAGGAGCCGCGGTGTTGTTCTCTGGCTGCGGAGCCGAATCGGCAGGAGTCGAGGCAGGATCGGGTGCTGCCGCCTGCTCAGGTACTGCTACCGGAACAGCCGTTGCAGTCGGTTCGGGTGTGGCCGCAACCGGATTTTGCTGAGGCTGAACAGGCTGTTGCGCAGGCCACGGCTGCTGTTGAGGCTGGGTATAAGGCGCTTGCCCCTGCTGGACATCAGCCTGCTGCTGATTGTACGAAGGCTGAGGTGCAGCATAATATTGCTGCTGCTGTTGCTGCTGCTGTGCTGCCTCGAAAGGAAGCGGGGCATCTTGTGGTCCCCATGCGGCAACATCGAACTGGCGAGTCCAGTATCCAAGTGCACGCGAAACGAGCAGCTGAACAAATGCGCTCACGACAAAAGCAAAGTACATTATAACGATGAAAACAGGAATCATGAGTACAACGGCGCTGACGATATAAGCCACAAGAGTAGAGCTGCTTGCCGTCGTGCCCGAAATGCTCGATATGGCAGGCAGAGCTGCAGCGCCTACAACGGCAATGACAAGAACCATGGTAACAATAAACAAGATGAGGCCGAGAATGCAGCCCCAGAGCAAGGCCATGCCGAATATGCGCATCAGTCCGCCAAAATCATGCTTGATCATAGCCCAGATCTTGCCGAATTTGAGACCGGCACCCAGACGATCATAAATGGTCATACGCATGATTCCGACCCACGAAAAGATACCGGCGGCAAGTGCAAGAACCGAGCCTATCAGGGTAAGGATTCCGCCAAAACCGACAAGCGCCAGATTCCCGGTATTTGCCGTAGCATGTCCATATGCAGACAGCGTGGTTGTTGCAGTGCCCGCCGACGACATGGCATTGCCAATGCCACTGACAACAGAGGGAATCAAAGCAAAAACGAACATGAGCACCAACACGAACCAGCCCCAACGCAGCATCTTGCTGTTTGGACGGCCATAAATCTTCTTGGGGAGGGAATCTTTTATACCCCACGCTGCTTTATGTCCCCACTCATATGCATAACCGTAAAGGGTCATCTGCCCAAAAACGGGAATGAACGAGATAAGGCCGAGCAGACATATTTTGCCAAACCAACCTTCTGAGGATTTGATGTCATCCATGCTTGTGCGGTAATACTTACCATTCATTGATGTCTGTTCCATTGTTACTCCTTATGACACCTATCTAGGTTGTAAGCCTTTGTACCATAGTATCGTGTGCATTTAATTCGAGCAAATCATCAAGCGGGGACAGTTCCATTTCTGGATGCCTTCGTTGCAAGGCGAGGCCAATCAGGCTATCGGCGACTTTCGGGTTCTTCGGCAAAAGGGGTCCGTGGCTATAAGTCGCGATGACGTTGCGGTAGCGCAATCCCTCGGTCCCATCCTGCCCATTGTTGCCAAAACCTTCTACGACTCTGCCCAAAGGACGAGCGCCCTCGCGCAAAAACGTACGACCGGCATGGTTTTCAAACCCCACGACAACGGGAGAACCCTCGATCCCTTCCGCATTAAAAACCAGGTTTCCAATGAGCCGATCGTTTCCCGCTTCAGTGAACATGGGAATCGCCCCGATGAAATCAGCTCGCTGGCCTTCGTGCCCCAAATAGTATTCACCGAGTATCTGATATCCACCGCAAATCGCCAAAACCGGAACATCCGCCTCGATCGCAGCCTTCAAGCGCGAGGCCTTTGATCCTGCAGTGCCGATGCCAAGATCATCAAG
>CAYSZR010000022.1:0-30565 GCA_964435565.1 uncultured Coriobacteriaceae bacterium | reverse complement strand
GTTTTGCCGCAAAAGCTGCAGCGCTTACCAGGATTATTGGTCGTAGATTCGGACATGTGGTGACCTTTCTGGGTACGGCTCGCCGCCGATCGTGCTTTTGAGTGCTAGGCGCTATATTAACCATTTGCCCGAAATATGCCGATATAGACAATGAACCGTTACCAAAAAGGGATGCCTTAGGCATCCCTTTCATATGGTCTACACCGATTCTTCAAGCATTGGCGCCCACGCTAATGTGAAACACCGGCCTTCGTCTTCCTAATCGCCTCTTGCGTAAAGGTTGATGGCGTATATCCCGAACTGTACGGGCTTCCAACATGCGCGGTATACGTGGTGTAACTGTACACTGAGCCGTCTATATAATTGCTCTTCACGTCGTCATCGTTATATTCATTGTCAAAATTACCCAAGCCGTTATACAGCGCATCGCCATTGACGAAGTTCTTGCACATCAGCTCGAAGACATCCTGGTACATGACAGCTTCCCACGCCCCGTTGATAGTCGCAGAACCGATAGGCAGCTGCGACGAAGCAATGGTACTGGTGTCCATGCCCTTCAAGTTCTGGGCAAGTGATACGATCCTGTCAATGCTCATATTCGTCTCAACGCATTTCGAAAGACTCTCGACCAAAGCCGGCATTTTCGTAATGTCCTGTTCAAGGACCTTATTGGCGATGGCCTTAATCAGATTTCGCTGATTAAGCGTGCGCTGATAGTCGCCCATGGCATAAACGCCCTGGTCTTCAGGTATGCCGTGTCGGCAACGAGCAAGGATAAGCGCTTGATCGCCATCGAGGGTGACCGCATCGCCCACGGGGAGCATGTCACCTTCAGGAGATGCTGTTCCAGCAGGCACTTCGACCGTGACACCGCCAAGCGTGTTGACCAGCTCGCGGAACCCGCTGAAATAAACTGTCGCGTAATAGTTAATCTTGATTCCCAGAATATCGTTCAGCTTATCGATAAGTAATTCATAGCCGCCGTATTCGACAACTGAATTGATCTTTTGGTATCCATGTCCCTCGACATAAACGCGCAAGTCGCGTGGAACCGAGATGATACTGACTTTCTTGTTCTTCTCATCGATACGGGCGACCATAATCGAATCGGAACGTTCGCCAGCATTGTCCTTGCTATCGTCCCATTCACCCGACCGACTATCGCTGCCCATAAGCAAGACGTAATAGGGTTCATTAGCAGCCGGTGCTGCAAGATTGCTTACGCTTTGGCTCCCCTTGATATTGTTTGCGACATTGTTGTACCAGACGGCCGCGGAAATGCCTGCACCGGCGAGCACGATGACAAGCGCGGCGATGACGCCGATAACGATTTTCTTGGTACGCGACATTCCCGTCTTGCGAGAACGGTACTTATCAGCCGAATATTCCGACACCTTGCTTCCATATGAAGAACGCGAGTAATCTCGCGCGGACGAGGAAAGCCGTGAGCTGCCATTGGCAGCATGCTGCGAGCTGTACCGGGGGCTTTCCTGCGCGGTCTCCCGTGTACCACGCCGTGCGCCTGATGGAGCGCTATGCCGAGAGCTGCGTCGGGCCTCGTTGCGCGATTCGTTCTGCTCGCTGCGACGCGACCTGCTGTATCGAGCACCTGAATGCGCGCCCTGCGCATTTGGACTCCTGCGAGAACGGCCCCTGTAAGGCCGACTGTCGTTTGCCATAACCCCTCGTCTTATCGGGAATAGTCCATGTCCGCGGCGCATGCACCTCGGGCATATATGAGTGGAAATACTACCATGATTTATCCAACCGCAAAACAGCATCGACAAAAAACGCATGTATGGAAACGGCAGCGGAAAATAAAGAGACGGTTAACACGCATCAAGAACAAAACAGGAGTTCAGCCGTTTTACCGTTCATGCTATTCCCCCAATTGCTCGCTCAAATCAAGCCAGGTGTCTTCAAGAACTTCCAGCTCTGCTTGCAGGGCAGATATCTTTTTTTGCTGTTCGCCCAAAGCGACAAAATCAGTACCATCGATTGCGAGCAGGTCTTCCCGCGCCCGCTCAAGCTTGGCCCGAGCGGTTCCCATCTTGCGTTCGGCCGACGTGCGTTTCTTTTTGAGGTCACGAAGTTCACGCTGAACAGGGGCCTTATCCTGCGTCGTTGCATTTGAACCAACGGTTTTGACGTCCTGCGCGACGCGCGCCCTTCGATCAAGCTCTTCGAGATATCCATCCACGCCGCGTGGCATATGGATGAGGTCTCCCTCAATGAGCGCATACTGATCATCGGTCACACGCTCAACGAGATATCGATCGTGACTCACGATGACGAGCGTGCCAGGCCATGTATCGAGCAGGCTTTCCACCTGCGCAAGCATATCGATATCAAGGTCATTGCCCGGTTCGTCGAGTATAAGTACATTGGGACGGTCAAGCAGAATGAGCATAAGCTGCAAGCGGCGTTTCTGACCACCGGAAAGGTCACGCACCGGGCAACTCAGCTGCTCATGCTCGAACCCAAGCTCTTCAAGCATCTGCATGGGAGACATAGTCTTCCCGCCGACAAGCTCGACAGATGCTTTATGGCGTGCGCAGACTTCACGCACGCGATCGTCGCCCAGATCCGTGAGTTCTGCAAGCTGCTGCGTAAGCACGGCAAACTTGACGGTCTGGCCAATCTCGACACGCCCGTGCGTAGGACGGATCTTTCCCTCGATCAACTTGAGCATCGTCGTCTTGCCCGCGCCGTTTGCCCCGAGTATGGCTACACGTTCCCCCGCGCCGATATTCCAATCGAGAGGTTTGATGATTTCTCGGCCATCGATTTCAACACTCGCGCCCTTGATATGGATGACCTTTTTTCCCAGCCGCGTTATTGCGGTGCGTCTAAGTTCGACCTTTTGGCGCAACGGGGGTTCATCGGCTATAAGGGCCTCTGCCGTCTCAACGCGAAATCGCGGCTTGGTTGATCGCGCAGGTGCGCCACGGGCAAGCCAGGCGAGTTCACGGCGCAAGACGTTCTTGCGCTTCGATTCAATGACCCGTGCCTGACGCTGACGTTCGACGCGTTGCATAACATAAGCGGAATATCCTCCTTCAAATGGGGTCACGACCCCATCGTGGACTTCCCACATGTTCAGACATACTTCGTCAAGGAACCAACGATCGTGCGTCACAAGCAGCAAAGCGCCCTCGCCGCTGCGCCATCTGCTTTTTAGGTGTTCCGCAAGCCAGTGGATACCTTCGATATCCAAATGATTGGTCGGCTCGTCCATCATGAGCACATCAAAATCGCCAATGAGCACACGTGCCAGGTCGACACGCCGGCGTTGTCCGCCAGACAACGTCCCCACTTGCGCATCCCAGCCAATGTCGCTGACAAGTTCTGCAATGACGGACCGAATGCGCGTGTCTGCAGCCCATTCGTATTCGGGGCGATCGCCCACGATCGCATGCCCAACGGTATCGCTATCGCCTAACGCATCCGCCTGGGCGAGCATGCCCACCGTGACGTTTCCCGTTCGAATCACACGACCGGCATTGGGTTCAATAGCTCCTGAAAGCACCTTGAGCAAGGATGATTTCCCATCCCCATTGCGCCCCACGATACCAATACGGTCTCCGGTATTAACGCCCAGCGTGAGCGCATCGAACAGACGCGCTGTGGGAAATTCGAGCTCTATGTTTTCGCATCCAAGAAGATAGGCCATAGCGTCCATAGTACCCTAAATCTTGGCGTCTGATGCATCGTGCTACCAGATGTTCGACATGCGAACAGACGTGCAGGCACCGTGTCAAATAGCGTATGATTCCCTTACTATGAAACCTATGATAGACAAGCTCAGCGACATGCCCGTCTACCGACAGCTTTATCATTCGATAAAGAACGATATCGCGTGTGGCGACCTCGCGGCGGGCAGCAAACTACCCTCCATTCGCAAGCTCGCGGCGCAGCTCGGGGTTGCACGCAACACCGTCGACGCCGCTTACAAGCAGCTACGCACAGAAGGCTATATTCAGGGCAAACAGGGCTCGGGATACACGGTCCGCGCATCGGCATTCGACGAAAAGCAAATCGGAGCGTCCGCTGCGCAACCCACTGACAGCGAGCTGCTTCTCGACCCGGCACAAGAACATTTCACCTATGACTTCTGTTACGGCAATCTTGGCCCAGATATTTTCCCCATTGAAACCTGGCGACGCCTATCCGCAGACGTACTCTCAGACAAAAACGCCGCCAAACTCGCATCCTATGGAGGGGTGCGCGGCGAACGAGGCTTGCGTGTTCAGATCGCCGAACACCTAGCACGCAGACGTGGAGTCGAATGCAGGCCTGAGCAGATTGTCATAACAAGTGGCACGCAACAGTCCATTGCGCTTGTCATTGGCCTATTCAACGGCACCCTTGACACGGCCGCTGTGGACGACCCTGGTTACAGTGCAGCGCATGTCGTCTTTCAAAACGCCGGCATAAAACTCGAAGGGTTGCGAACCGATGCCGGGCCGTTAGCATTTGCCGATGATGTCGAGAACAGTCACGCGCAAATCATATACACCACGCCTTCGCATCAGTTTCCCATGGGATGGTGCATGTCCCAGGACATTCGAACACGACTGCTTGCCCATGCTGTTCAAGAAGATGCTTATATCCTTGAAGACGACTATGACAGCGTCTATAGATATGCGTCTCAACCCGTCCCTGCGCTGCAATCGATAGATCGATGGGAACGCGTCATCTACCTTGGGACGTTTTCAAAGATCATATCTCCGGCAATCCGCATGAGCTTCGTCGTACTGCCGCCAAGTCTATTGCCGGCATACGAGCGTAGCTTCCTGGGTACGCGACCGACCGTCTCTAGAATCGAGCAATGGACGCTGCAGCGCTTCATGGAAACCGGAAACTTCGAACGGCAGATTCATCGCGCGCAACTGGCATATCGCAAGCGTTATCAGGCTCTTCTCGATTCGCTCGACCGCGCATTCGATAGCCGCGTGAAAGTACACGAAGATGGCGCGGGGCTATTCTTGCTTCTGACGGTAAACAACGGACTCGACCAAGAAGATCTCATCGCCGCAGCGAGCCGTAGAGACGTACGGGTATACCCGACGCATGACTTTTGGCTCAATTCTGCCAATGCCCCTGACAACCTGGTATTACTTGGGTTTTCAGCAATCTCGGAAGGAACGATAAAAAAAGGAACCACGCTGCTCAAGCACGCGTGGTTCCCCTCGTAAGTCCAACTGGACAGCCACCGTTTTTATTGCACGCGCTCGGTACCCCAGAAGAAAAGGGCCACCGTACCCGGGCCTGTATGGCTTCCTATGGTCGTCCCGATGCTGAATATTTCGACCTTGCCAGTCATCTTCTTGAAACGGCGCTCGATCAAGTCGGCGACTTCACGGGCATCTTCCGGGCATGCGCTTTCGGAAATAAACACACGGCCGTTGTAATCAAGACCATTTTCAGCTGTCATTTCCATTTGCTCGACGATGCGCTTGATGACCTTTTTCTTCGAACGAATCTTCTCACGGGGAATCAAGCAGCCCTTCTGGTCGACATCCAAAAGAGGGCAGATGCCCAGCAAGTTGCCGACGAAACCAGCTGCCGGCTTTACGCGACCACCCTTGATAAAGAATGTGAGATCACTTGAGAAGAACCAGTGACGCAGACAGAGCTTTTGGTTTTCCGCCCACTCGTGCAGTTCGTCTATGCCCATGCCAGCGCTGCGCTTTTCTGCAAGCGTTGCCATAAGCAAACCATATCCGCTTGATGCGGCAAGGGAGTCGACAATGTAGATCTTGCGATCAGGATACTCGGGCGCCAACGCGCTGGCAGCTATATGAGCAGACTCGACCGTACCAGAAATGCCCGAAGAAAGCGAAAGGTGCAAGATGTCTTTGCCTTGCTCAAGAAACTTGCGAAAATGTGCTGCATACTCGCCCGATGAAACCTGCGCTGTCTTCGTATCAGCGCCGTCAGTCATCGCCTGATAGAACTTGTCGAATGGGATCGATTGTCCCAGATCATCGGCATATTCCTTGCCATCCAGATAAAAATGGAAGCAGATATAGTTGATGTCAAGCTCTGCCATCCTCTGCACGCTCAGATCAGCAGTAGATTCGCAGCTCAAAACATATTCAGACACGATTCTATTCCCTTCGTTACAAAACACGTATACCAATTCACATCATGTCCACAATACACGAATACCAAGATATTGCGACAAATCTACAGAAATTGGGCGGCAAATGGATATCCTGCGCAAAATGCGCCATATATAGCGAGACTTTGTGCCAACAAGAGAAACCCTCGATAGCTAGACAAAAAACTACGTTAGAATAGCAGCGCACTCCTAACCCGTGCATAGTTTTCTCAGGAAATGGGCTCAACTCATATGGACTTGACGCTATCGGTGTTCATTGCGCAAGCAGGCGCGCATCCCGCGCTCATTATCGTGCTCGTTCTCGTCATCGGCGTGACAGTCGTGTCAGGCGCAACCGATGCGCCCAACGCCATTGCCACAGCTGTCTCGACGCGTTGTCTGAAACCGGGAACAGCTCTTGCATTGGCGGCCGTATTCAACTTTATCGGTCTTGTGGGCATGACATATATCTCGACCGCTGTTGCCCATACCATGTTCAGTATGGTCGATTTCTCGGGGGATACGCATCAAGCCCTCATGGCCCTTATCGCCGCCATGGTCGGATCGATTGGATGGGGCGTTTTCTGCTGGTTCCGGGGAATCCCCGCATCTAAATCCCATTCTCTTATCGCCGGGGTCACAGGCGGGGCCATTGCGATGAATGGACTTGCCGGCGTCGTTATCGGCGAATGGATGAAGGTTATCTATGGCATGCTGTTCTCACTTGGCGCAGGCTTTGTCTTGGGCTGGATCATGACAAAAGTCGTCGAAGCTCTCTTTTCCCACGCGGACCGCAACAAGGCGAACGAAGCCTTCGTGGTCGTTCAGGACATATGCGCCGCCGCGCTTTCGTTTCTTCACGGCGCACAAGATGGTCAGAAGTTCATGTCCATCGCGCTGCTAGGTATCGCGCTTGCTTTTGACATGGAAACCAGCGGGGGTACCAATTTTTCGCTCTGGCTCATGATTCTTTGTTCACTAGCCATCTCGCTCGGCACTCTCATCGGAGGAAAACGCATCATCAAGTCCGTTGCAATGGATATGGTGAAACTCGAAAAATACCAAGGCGTCTCTGCCTCCATCACTACGGTCATCACCTTGTTCACCGCATCGATAACCGGCATGCCCGTTTCGACTTCGCATTGCAGCACTGCAGCGATCATGGGCGTGGGAGCCTCGAAAAGCCCCCGTCGCGTCAAGTGGGATATTGCCAAGAACATGGTCGTCGCCTGGGTGCTGACATTCCCCTGCTGCGGCTTTATCGGCTGGGGCCTTGCCAAGATATTCATGCTGTTCTAAGCGATACCATAGCCAGAATCAGGTTTCTGGAACGCGCGCCATCCAAACGTTGTAGGCAGTCGCGGCACCAACGACAAGAAGTGCGCCGAAAATCGAAACAGGCCCTATCGTCTCCCCTATCGCAAGCGCAACCAAGATGGGATTAAGAATTGGCTCAATAGTCGAGGTGAGCGACGCGGTAACCGGAGAAACAGAATCCAGACCTTTGGAGAGAAACAGATACGCGAGCCCCAGCTGCACGACGCCCAATACGACTATAGAGACAATGACTTCGGGCGTGAAAACGGTCTCTTGCACATAAAACGGAATGCCCACTACAAAACAGGCGGCAAAGGCAAGAATCGCAGCACATTCAAAATCACATTGGGGCATTTTCTTGATAAGAAAAACGCCCGCATATGCGAGTCCCGAAACAATTGCGATAAGATTTCCCCACATTTCGCCAGCCCCAAGGCTGTCAAGAAAGAAGCAGACGATTCCTGTAAGGACGACGATACAGGTAGCGATGCTGCCTATATGCGGGCGCGATCGAAACACAATCCAGCCCAGCATAATCACCCAGATCGGCTCGGTAAACTGCAGAACTATGGCATTTGCAGCGGTGGTAAGCTTATTTGCGATTACAAAGGTCTCAAGCATCGCAAAATCCAAGACCGCACCGGCGACGATCTGCTTGTTCACATGAAAGCGTCTGCCCGTTACTCGCAGGTAAACATACAAAGGAATAATTGCAAAAACGCAGCGTGCACCATTAATGCTCACGGGGTTCCATGGAATGACCTTGATAAGCACACCGGCAATGGAGAAGAACACAGCGGACACTAGAACGAAGACGAGTCCTTTGCGGGTGTAGTCTGAAGGCATATATACGAAGCGCCTGTTAGAGCACGCAATTCGCAATCATGTTATCAAAATCAGCAAGACGCGTTTCATCGTCTACCAGATGATCCGCAATACGGAATTTCCAGTCCTCGCCGACACGCGTACGGATGGTGACGGTCGCCTCCCACCCCAGATTGCGCCATTCAGTTCCCTTGCCAGTTTGGTAAATTTGAGCGCGTTCGGTATTGAATGCCTCGGTGACGTCCGTGTGCCAACTTTCAACCAGACGCCAAGGCAATGAGACGATACTCATTTGATCGTCGGTAAAGTCAAACGTATAGAATTTCACAAGTATGAAGCGCATATTAGTGAATACATAGCGAGCGTTGGTTCGCACGTTCTTATTGAAATCGTCAAAAAACTCGCCGGTATAGCATGCAAGCACGACCTCATCGTCAATCAAGATGTTATCGGCCTGTTGGGGAACTGGGCACACATCGCTCAGAAACGACCATGTCCTCTGCTTTTCTGTCGTTGCCATGTCGACCACCCTTTCTAGCTGCGCGCACCCTTATATAAACGTGATGGACTTATTGTAGCATCAGCCCGAGGCGTAACGCGCTATTCGCTGCGTAACGCCTCGACAGGATCGCGCCGAGCCGCATTCATCGCAGGCATAATACCAGCGATAAACGTCAAGATGACACTGATGAGCACAAGAACCAACGCCGAGGATGCCGGCAGCGACATAATGCCATCGATATTTCTCCAGGCCATGATAATCGCGTTGACCGGGAATGACACAAGAACGACCATAAGAATCGCGAACACGCCAGACATCAAGCCCTCGATAAACGTCTCTGCATTGAAGATATTGGCGATGTTGCCCTTGCTGGCGCCCATAGCACGCAAAATGCCGATCTCTTTCTTTCGTTCAAGCACGCTGATATAGGTGATGATGCCGATCATGATCGAGCTCACCACAAGCGAGATGGCAACGAAGGCGATAAGCACCATCGAAATCATATTCACGATATCCGTGACCGAACTCATGAGAACTCCCATGATGTCCGAATATGAAATGGACTTGTCTGATTCGCCGGTTGCTTCCATATTCGCGTTGTACTGTTCGATGCCGTCTTTGACCTTCTCCTTATCATCAAAGCTCTTTGCATAGATGCTGATAGATTCGGGATCCGCAGCGTCGGCATAGCCGATTTTCGCAAGGTTATTCGTGTACGTCTGCTCGTTTGCCGTGGCAAAACTGGTGAGCATCGAGGTGAGTTCCCCTTGATCCATATTGACGTGGATAGCGCTCGCGAAAGCATCTGCATCAAACGACATGGCCGAACCCATCGCATCAGACAACGCGCTTGCCATAGAGTTCGCCAAGTTGGCGGTGTAGCTCTGCATAAGCGAACCCATTTTCGACTGCATATAAGGAGCGAACTGCGTGGACATGTAATCATCCATCTTTGTCTGAATCGCAGTAGCAAAGGCAGCCTCCAGCTGACGCGATGCTGCATCCTGATCGAAACCGGAAGCAGCAGTCGCTGCGGCAATCTCCTCTTGCATAATGGAAGACGGCTTGCCCGTCTGCTGATATGCCGCATACGCTTCGCTCATCTGCGACGTCAGGTCATAACCATGCGACGGCGCCCAGACCATGAATTCGCCCATAATTCGGGGCATCGCATTTGCCGTAGCGGTTTGCGTTATCGCGGCCTGCTGCGCCATGGACTGTGCCGTCGCATCTTGGATACCCGAAAGGTCCATAGTGCTGAAGTCGGGGACCGGGATATCCGAGAACATGGAACTGGAATCTACACCCGAACCCGCTCCACCCATAGCCGACGCCATCGCGTCTTCAATAGCACTTGTATCCACATTGAATGCGTTTGCCATTGCATCTTCGTCCACGCTGAACAGGGAACTCGTATCAAACGCATTCGAGGCGTTGTTCTTGAGTTCTTCGAATGTCTTGCCTGTGAAGATGTCTGTCTTCGAATCAGCCTGCTGCGCCTTCACGACATCGGATGAGGCAGCCTCATCCATCAGATGCAAGACAAGGTCGTGGCGATATCCTATTCCCTCTGACAGCGATGTGGTGGAAGCGGATGGGTTTGGCTTCACGATACCGACGATCTTGAGGCTGGTCCCTTTTGCAATCTGATTCTTCATGTAGTCTTCGTCGTCTGCCCGGTTGGCCCATGTGGATCCATCGGACATCTTCGTGTACATGTTGCACTTGTTCACAACTTTAAATGAAAGCCCAAGCGCCTGATCGTATGTAAAATTGACTTTAGTATTCGGGACATTCATCTCTTCGGATGCCAGCGCCTTTTTGAGCATGTCTTCAAGCTGGTCAGGATCAAGGACGCCCAAAGAATATAATGTGTAGTCGCTTACCCCGCCATCGCTATTAAGCACCAAAATACATTCATCGTACGAAGAAGGCCAATGGCCAGCGACCACATCGTACTGATTTTCCAGCAGCGTAGAATCATCGAGCATTTCCTGAAATGAATTGCTCGAGGCTAGAGATGAAAACGATGACGAGGTGTTGATTCCATTGGAAATCATACCCGTGAGCGACCCGGGGTTAAGCCGTTTTACACCAGCGGAAGTATCAGATTCGTATATCTGCGGCTCGATGCCATAGTTATAGACAACAGCGTTGGTATAGCGCTTGAGATTGCCCTCGTCAGCTTCCAAAAACGCCCGCAACGACTTGAGATCGTTGTTTTTCACGCCCGTCAGAATGTCGGCCATGATGGTCGATTCGGGTATAGCGTTCTGATCGGCAGACTGTCCATCTGAGTCGCTCCCGCCCGACCCGTGCTCATAACTTCCCGCCTGAGTGATAATCGAGGTTATGTCGAAGCTCGACTTGGTAATCGTGAGCGGCGTTGAAGACAGTGTGTCTTCCTCGACTTTTGCGATGTAATTATTGACGCCATTGGAAAGCGCGAGAATCGCGGCTATGCCGATGATGCCGATAGAGCCGGCGAAAGCCGTGAGAAACGTACGGCCCTTTTTGGTCATCAGGTTATTGAATGAGAGACCTAGAGCCGTAAGAAACGACATCGATGCATGTTTCTTGCGCCCTCCAGGAATCTCCGTATCATCCGCGAACGAAGCCTGCTGCGGCGCAAAGGGATTGCTGTCATCAACGACACGCCCATCATGCAATTTGATGATGCGATTTGCATACTCATAGGCTAGGTCCGGATTATGCGTAACCATGATGACGAGACGATCGCTTGCGATTTCCTTGAGCAAGTCCATAACCTGAACGCCGGTTTCGGTATCAAGCGCCCCGGTTGGCTCGTCTGCAAGCACGATATCGGGATTATTGACCAGCGCGCGGGCAATAGCCACGCGTTGCATTTGCCCACCCGACAGCTGGCTTGGCTTCTTGTGGATATGCTCGCCCAGCCCAACACGCTCGAGTTCCTCGATAGCACGCTTCTTGCGTTCCGCGCGCGATACCCCCGTAAGCGTAAGCGCAAGCTCTACGTTAGATAGAATGCTTTGATGCGGAATGAGGTTGTAGCTTTGAAAGATAAACCCGATATGATGGTTGCGATAAGTATCCCAATCGGCACTTTTGTAGTCCTTGGTAGAAACACCGTTAATAACCAGGTCACCGTAATCGGTATGGTCAAGACCGCCCAAGACATTTAAGAGCGTAGTCTTGCCCGAGCCAGATGGACCGAGCACGGCAACAAACTCGTTATCGCGAAACGAAGTGGAGACATGATCGAGTGCAGTCTGAACAAAATCACCCGTCTTGTATGATTTGCAGAGATCTTTAAGTTCAATCACGAAGCCACCCCTTGTAAAACCGTGCCAAAAATATCTTTTTCAATTGTATGGAAAAAGGAACGCAATAAGATAACCGCGCGTAAACGATATTCGGTTCATTTTTCCCAGATACTCAGTCGGCATCGACAAAGCGTATGGATGCGTCATATGGCAACGCGAGCTTTCCCTCGACTTCCATCGCCTTGATAATGCCAGCGATTGCCGGACATGACACGTGCACGGGAAAATGAGCCCGCGCATAATCGAAGAATGGACCGTTGCCCGGTTTTTGCAGACAGACCTCAAACGTGTCGAACGTGTCGCCTAGGTCGTCGAACATTGCCCGGATCGAATCACATGTCGTCTTGACCGTGACCTTAACCTCATCTTCGTCGGTAGTCGTGACGACCACCGATGTCGCAAGTTTGCAGATACCCGGCTCGATGATGACTTTTGTCGACATAGCGCGTTTCCTTTCACTCAAGCGTTGACTACAGCGCCACGGTATATTCCCGCACAGCATCTTCGTTGAGCGAAACGCCCAGACCAGGACCTTGCGGCGGATACATACGACCGTTGCGCATATCGATCGTCTCGTTGATAAGACTTGCACGCGGCGTATCGAAATCCATGAACTCACATGGGTAGCTTATAGTCTTAAGCCCACAGCCCATGTGGATGATGGCGATTGCACCGAGCGCGCTTTCAGATTGACTGCCAATCATCATCGGACGGTGAAACGCCTCGCATAAAGCAGCGATCTTTCGGCCATAGGTAAACCCGCTGCGCGGAATCTTGATCATCAAAATGGACAGCGCGTCTATATCGATTTGGTGCGCGATATCATATATCGTGAAGTTGCTCTCGTCGCCTGTAATGGGGATATCGATGCTCTGCGCAAGGCGCTTTCGATCCCGTTCATTGGTTGCCGCAACAGGCTCTTCGAAATAGTCAAGCTCGCCTGCAAGCGCATCAGCGACCTTCTTCGCGCCAAAATACGTATAACTTTCATTGCCATCGATATAAAGCTTGGTATCGGAGGGAAGCATCCCGCGCAAGGCATGTACGCGAGCGATATCATCATCGGGATTCAAGCCTCCTTTAACCTTGAACGCACGATAACCCCGATCAGCAAGATCTCTCGCCTGTTCGAGCATCTCGTCTATGGGACCCATCCACAGAATGCGACTTGGAACGATGGAGTCGCGGTACCCACCGAAAAGCTTGTGAAGCGGCTGGTCGAGTTTCTTGCCCAGCGCATCCCAAATTGCGACATCGATGCCGCCTTTTGCCGCAAGGTTGCTCTTGATATAAGCCATCTTTTCATGGATCTTCTCAAGGTCGAACGCATCAAGACCGATAAGAAGCGGGGCGATGAGCTCGTTTATGCAAAACACCATGCCCGGCTGCGTCTCACCATAGATATGTTCACGTGGAATGGCCTCGGCAATACCCTCGATGCCTTCATCCGTCTGCACACGCACAAGAACATGCGCCTGACTTTTCATCTCACCTGTCGCCCATTTCACTGCATGGGCAAGCGGTAAATTGACGGGTATCGCAGTTATGCTCTCGATCTTCATATGCGCCCCCTGCCTAGTCCTCTTCTGCCTCCTGAAAAGCGAGGCGGCGATCATAGCGCTGACGATACACCTGATTCAGTGACTCGGCTTCGATAAATATGGCCGAACACTGCGGAAAGTCATCGATGAGTTCAGCCTCAAGACGGTCGATAGCCTGCAGGATATCTCCTTCATCAAGTTCATCGTCAAAAGTGACGTCAAGATTCAAAACCAAGTCGGCAGGACCCATATACATGGAGAGAACACGGCCGCACTTGATTACAGACGGATCTTCTTCGACGATAAAGACAACTGCCTCGATTTCATCCCTTGAAAGGCCCTCGCCAATAAGCAGGCTCGTCGTCTCGCGCACGAGCACGATGGCAAAAGAGGCCATCAGCACGCCGATAAGAATAGAGGCGATCGAGTCGTACACGGGGTCGCCCAGCGCGACAGAAAGAGCGATGCCCACAAAGGCAAACACCATGCCCAGCACAGCCGCCATGTCTTCAAGCAAGACCGTAAAGCTCGTCGGAGATTTGGAATGACGGATATATTCCCATAATCCCCTATCTTCGCGACGCTTATTGACATCACGAAAGGCGATGGTGAGCGAAATGCCTTCAAGAACGACACCGAGCCCGAGCGCAACATAGGCAACGAACGGATCTCCAAGGTCATGACCGCCGTCCCGAAGCGAAAGCACGCCCTGTAAGATCGTGAATCCACCGCCGAAGAGCAAAATGACGACGGAAACGATGAAGGTGTAGAAATAGAGAAACCGCCCGTAGCCAAACGGATGCTCGACATCGGGCTTTCGCTTTGAGCCGCGCTTGCCGATGAGCATCAAAGAATCATTGGCGGCATCGACGAGCGAATGTATACCTTCAGATATCATCGCTGTCGAGCCGGTGAATGCAGCAGCGACAAACTTGACAATGGCAACGCAGACACCCGCCATGACCGCCGCGACGATCGTCAGATTCCGATAAAGTTTTTCCGCAGGCGAGAGCTGCTCGTCACGCTGCGAAATAATTCTCCGTTTGAAAGCAACCGAGGACGTATCTGTGACGTTTTCGTCAATCAGTTCATCCGTCTCATCAAGGTCGCCATGTGTCCAGACAAGGTCATCGTCAGAGTCGCCGACGCGATTTTCCTCATATTGTTCGAGGGGAATACGCGATGCGTCCTGCCCACTGTATCGAACATCCCTCTGCCGATCAGCCTCATTCACTGGAGCTGAAGAGCCCGTTTGGGAGTCTTGTATGTGATAGTCCGTTCCGTCGCCGCACACGGCGGCGCCTGTACTGTCTGAGTCGGGCATGATTCCTTCCTTTTCGCCTGCATATGAAAGCTATTGCTTACTATATTCAAGCATAGCCTGATTTCAGGTCGCGCGGTCAAATCTCAACCATATCGTCATCTCAATATGCATGTTAGCCGTCAGGCGACGTGCATGCGTGTTGAATGTTATCGACTCTTGCCCTACGATGCATCGCATCAAATGAATTGCAAGCAACCGGAGGAGCCGCTATATGGCCGACGAAGCAAATATCGCCTGTGATATACCCGATACGGGTATTGCAGAAGTAAGCTACGAGGAAGCTGTCGAATCATTTGGCAAGCAGTCGTTCTGGGTACGCCCCTGCTGCCCGCCGCCTTCTGGGACACAGGCAAAGATGCAACTCGACAAACAGCGCGATCTTGTCAGGGAGCGTGCCGACTTCACCCCCGAGCAAAAGGACAAACTCCTTTCCTTAATCGATGAAGGCGAGACTTGGTACAGGTCGACGCCCTATTGGCGCTAAGCTAAACGTGTGGACAACGCGAGTTCTCTCGCGGCACTTGAATCAACGGCTGGCAAAAAACAGCGCGCACATTGTGGAATATGACTATATTGACGTCCTCGTAAATTCTGCAGGCATCGCCAATTTAAAGCTTTCAGAGATTTCTTTCGCCGCCCAAGGAAAGTGTAGAAACCTTTGACCTTGGGAATAAGAAGAGCTTTGGTCATAAAGAGCATGATTATTCCAACGTGCAAGACAATTGATCGAGTTTGTCTCATATAACAGAACAATTATACGACGCGGGCAATCGAAAAAATGAGACGAACGCGCGGCGCAGAGCAGGACAGTGGCGGTTCATCGGGCATCCGGGCTAGCATCGCAGCGCACTTCGCACAAAACCGCTCACGGGGCATACAAAACGCACCCCCTGCACATATCACAAGGTAGATATGTTATTTACGTCGGGCAGTTCGGGTTAGCCATGGTCCCCGAAAAGCCGACAGCTCGCATGTGAAACATATTTCTCACTACCCGCTAAAACCCGTTACTATATACAAGTCGAGTGCTGTAACCTGCGTGACAATCATATTTGCCGTTCTAGCCGGATGACGATGGTCCCAGCTCCGACCATGCGATCCTCAAGATACAATCAGCGTGGAGGTGACTCCCTCAGGGGCATCATGATTACCGTGACCGAATACAAGGGAAGTATCCGCAACCTGAAGCCCCTCTGTGCCGAGCTTGGAGTGCGCGAGGCATCTTCACGCGATCTTACCGAGCGTGAAATCATCCGGTGCGCCTATGAGAAGTGGGGTACCTCCATGGGCAACCATATCTATGGTGGCTTCTGCGCGGCATTATGGGATGACGAGAACAAGTCGTTGTTCTGCGTCAGAGACCCGCTCGGGATAGAATCGTTCTACTATTACCTCACCGCCCGCGGCGAACTGCTCTATGGCACCTCGATCCGCCCTCTCATGTCTCAGCCGGGTTTTGTGAAGACCCTTAACATGCGCATGCTCCCCATCTACCTGAAGTTAACGTATCCCGCCGGTGAAGAGACCTTCTTCGAAGGTGTGATGAGGCTGATGCCCGGTCATTTCCTGGTGTTTCGCGACGGAGAGATCCAGACAGGTGCTTATCGCATCCCACGATTCGAGCCCGATAACGACAGGACATCGGAGCAATGGGCGCAAGACATACACTCCTTGATGCTGCAGATCTTTTCCGAGATAAAAACCGATGAGGAGGCGGTCTCGTTCCTGTCCGGTGGCGTTGATTCCAGCTACGTGCTGGCACTATCGGATGCGAAGGGCGCCTTCACCGCAGGTTATGACATAGCGGAATTCGACGAATCGGCGACAGCACGCGAAGCTGCCTCGTTTCTCTCAAGGAACATTGAAACGCGGCAGGTCGATTTCGATGAATTCTTCGATCTTGTTCCGTCAGTCATGCACGATATGGAACAACCGCTCGCCGACGCGTCGGCAATCGTTTTCGCCGTCTCCTGCAAGACGGCGGCGCAACAAGTGAGCGTCTGCTATTCAGGCGAGGGAGGCGATGAGTTCTTCGGTGGCTACCACGCCTATACACACAAGAACAAGATAGAGCTCGCCAAGGCGGGAGGCTATCTGGGGTGTCAGGATGTTATAGATGACGAGGGGCTTCTGGCTTTACTCAAAGACGAGCCGGAGGAGACAGACTTCACCTTCTTGACGAAGGAGATACGCGAGAATAACGCGAACCAAAACGCTCTGACGCAGATGATGGCGATAGATATCGGACTTTGGCTGGAAGGAGATATCTATCTCAACATTGCACGAATGAGCGAAGCCGCCGGCTTGAAGGTTCACATGCCCATTTCCGACGTACGGATGCTACAGCTAGCCGAAAAGATTCCATCACGTCATAAGGTAAGCGAGACAGATGGCAAGATCGTCTTCCGTATGGCTGCAGAAAACGTTCTGCCAAAGCAGATAGCGCAAAGGGAGAAGCGCGGCTTTCCCGTGCCTATGCGCACATGGCTCAAGGAAGACCGGGGTCGCGAGAAATTGCTCTCGGTGCTATATTCCGAAACAGCGGACAGGTTCTTCAACCGAGCGGAGTTGGATCGGTTACTCGACAACTACTACAGCGGTAGGAAAAACCGCTGGCAGCTGCTCTGGAATATATATACCTTCCTCGTCTGGTATCGGGAATACTTCGGATAAGACACGCTCATTCGAATCCACTCTGCGTTCTTTATGCTCATAGAGACGCTCGGCCTGATATGCACGTGCATCGAACCGCAGCCCTGCAGATAAATAAAGGGAAAAGATATCCATCCCGCAAACACGATGCGGCATAATAACGGGTATGGTAACGTGCGGTTTCAGTTACTGTTTAGGATTATCGGAAAAACGCCAGCTGTAATCACCGGGGAGCAAGTTCCGTTGACTTTCGACCGCAACAACAAGCTACTTATCAGGAAGATGCGCGGGATGCTGCTCCCCTGCATCCTCTTCGCCTTCGCCATGCAGGTAGGTAATATCTGCGATGACTATCTTGCCGGCATATTTCTGGGAAGCGATGCGGTCGCCGCGGTAAGGATGGGCATGAACATCGACGCCCTGACGGAACTTCCCGGATTCGTCCTTGGAAGCGGCGGTGTCGCCTTGGCGGGCATCCTCCTCGGACGAGGACAGAAGCAAGACGCGCGCCGCATATTCAGCCTGTCCCTGTTCATTTGCGCATGCTTCGGTATTCTGTTCATCGTGCTTTCTCCCCTAGCAGGCCCGATTTCGACTTGGATGACCGGCGGCAGCAACATCACGCCGGCGGTCACCGGGTTCGTCTGGTGGACCATGGTCGGATCGATGGTCTTCTGTATCGGACTCCCCCTCAGCAGTTGCGCGATGATGGACGGCAATGCCAAAGTCGGCTCCGCCTATATCGTCGTATCCAATATCATCAAGGTAGCCAGCGAATACTATCTGTTGAGCGTGGTCGGCAGCGATGCCTCACTAGTAGCCCTGTCCACCGTCATCGGGTACGGACTGGGGCTTTTTACGTTCATCTTCTATTATCGTTCCCCCAACAGAATGCTTGGACTTACAAGCCCGTTCGTCGAGATCAAAGAGAATATACGGGCATTGAGGGAATACTATCTCCCCACATTCCTAAAACAACTCAGCATAATGGCATATGCCTTCATCATCAGCATAATCCTGATTCGCCTCAGCGAGACACGTTCGGTCACGCTGCTCGAGATTTCCGTGAACATCGACTGCATCATGTTCCTTGTCGCCGGCGGCATCTATAGGCTAGTACCGTCGATGAGCGGAGTCCTGTTCGGAGAAAAGGACTACTACGGGCTGAAAAGCCAGATGAAGTATGCAATCAAAGTAGCAGTGACGATCGTGATCGTACTGGCAATCTGCCTGTGCGTTTTCTCCAAACAGTTTTTGACCTTATTTGGTTTCGAAGCGTCCGAACTTGAACCAATTCAATATATAACCGTATGGTTCTACGCCCTAAAGATGATTCCCAACCTGATACTCGGTCTCATGTTCTCGTATTACCAGTCCATCGGCCACAAAAAGACAGCATCGCTCTTGGGCCTGCATCAAGAGCTGATCTTCCCGCTGTCTTTCGAGATACTTTTCATATTACTGGCCAAAAATGCAGGAATCGACCTATTCTACGGCGTTATCTTCGGCGATGGTCTCGCAATGATCCTAACGATCGCCGTCGTTTTCCTCTATATTAAGAAAATCAAAAAGGCAAAAGATATCTGGTTCCTTGATGATGAAGACGACACTCTCTGCGACATCACGATCGACTGTGTCCATACCTCTACATCGGCCGTTATAGACAAGATCCTTTCCGTTTCCAAAGAAAACGGTGTTTCGGAAAAATTGGCGAACCTCATGGCGATCACTGCGGAGGAAATGGCCGTCTGCATCATGGAAAGGAACGACAGTCGCGACCAGATAATAGACCTTAACGTCCGGATTAGAGAGCACGACGTCATCATGAGCATGCGGTTCGATGGGCCCCTGTTCGACCCCTCCGCCTACATCCCCGCGGAAATCAACGCGAGCAGCCTCGATGTTATCAACAGCATCGCCAATCATATCCAGTTTTTGCGCGTCATGGATTTCAACTACGTCACCTTCTCCTTCGGAAGGGACAAGGCTTCGATGCCCGCGAAGAAAGAGACGAACTGACGTGCGCCTGTCTGGCAGTATCGGGCGCCGAACGGGCAACAAGACTCCTACCCCCAGAGGGCGATAGCGCCTGTCATCAGGGCAATTGCGCCGAAGGACACGAGTTCAATCTTCCATGCACCGACAACGAGGCATGCGAACTCACGCAAAAAAGCATTCGGAAAAAAGTACCAGCTCGAAGAACTGGCGATACCTTCAGCGGCAAGCCCGATTTGCTTGGCCAACATCACACTTCTGAACACATGGTAATCAGACGTCGCGACTGCGATTTTGGCATCTTGCATGTACGTATCCAGTATGTCCTTGGAAAAACTCAGGTTCTCGAAGGTGCTCGTCGAGCGTGACTCGGTAAGTATGAGCTCATCGGGGACACCCTTATCCAACAGATATGCCTTCATCGACTCCGCTTCCGGCAACTCCTCACCCGGACCTTGTCCCCCTGAGGGAACAAAGCACGCTATCTTTCCCTCGGGGCTCCCGCACTGTGTTCGCCAGAACACGAAGGCTCCATTCAGCCTGTCTTTCAAAAGCGGGGTTGGCGTACCGTCAACCCAGAGCCCACACCCTAAGATGATCACGAAATCCTTATCGCGCTTTGGAGTGCGTTTTATGGCGACGAGCGTGCATATCACCGTACTCAGCAAGGTTGCCAGGAAAAAGCAGAACAACGAGGATAAAACGTATTGGATGCAGTACGCAGCATCACGCTCTAGAGATATAGAGCCGGGCAAGGAACTTATGGGCATTGTGCACGCGCATGCTGCTGTAACCAGCAGCATGCCAGCTACGATGCCTGTAAGGTCGACCTTCACTTCCCATTCCCAGCGCAGCAACACGACGTTGCAAATCATCAGGTAAATCACCAGGACTATGAAGACGGGAAAAGCAGCACCGATAAAGCGATTAAACGAAAGCACGAGGACATCCGAAGCAACGGATTTTACCGCAAGATATTCGTGGGTATTGAAAAACGAGACATCCAAGATCAGGGACGAGATCGCCGGTATCGCAACGAAGAATGCCCAGGAGCCGAAGTGAAGTGTCCTATACGAACACAAGTCGGTTTTGATCCAATAGACAAACTCCAAGAACAGGGCTGCGTCCAAAATGACGAGCGCAATCGTTATGAGAGCGCATGCGTTTATCCATTGTCCGGTAACTACGACATACACAATCGCCGCTATACAGACGATTGCAATCGAAGAGATAAGAATCGCAGTTCTCTTGCCATGAGAAGGCTTACCCATATCTTCACCGACTCGATCTCTCATGCCATGCATCAATAACCTTATAGAAGCTCTTGAACTTCCGTACCTGATTCAGGATCCTAGCGTAGGCCCTCATAGCATGTGTCACTGTGCCCGAACCGTACAGTAGGGGATTGCGCGACATCTGCCAAAGAGTGAATCACTCTCGCATTTACATGCCGTGGCATGTCTTCTCCAGTGTTCGCCTTACAGAATACTTTATCTTATATACTTATCTGGTTAAAAACGCAGTTTGCGCATCGGAGCCATAATCCAGAGAACTCGAAGATGGAAACCAGAGATACAGTCATCGACTATATGGTACTTGTCAACCGCGAACACATGCTCCCTGAAAACTGGGGAGCGAGCATCGCAAGCCACTTGGTGCACGTAAGCAACCATGTGCAGGAAGGCGGAGTGTTCTCGTTGGAGAAGGAGACGTATCGACACTTCGAGGCCCTCAGAGCCCATCTTCTTGCCAACGGGGTCCAGATAGAAATCCTCAGCGGGATTCGCACGGCAGAAGAGCAGCTGGCTCTCTTCCAAGAACTCAAGGGGCAGGTAGATGAGGAATATGCTCAGTCCTATGTCGCAATGCCCGGCCACTCAGAGCATCAAACAGGCTTGGCCCTTGACTCCGCGGTTGTGCTGGACGGACAAATCATCGATGCCAATGACGACATGCTCGTACAGAGTAAGATTTACGAAACGATAGAGAATGCGCTGCCGGATTTCGGATTCATACTCCGTTACCCCAAGGAAAAAGAGAATATAACCGGTTATAACTCCGAGTGTTGGCATTACCGTTATGTGGGGAGTGCGGACATCGCGCATAAGATCATGGATAACAATCTGACGTTGGAAGAATACATGGGGGCGCAGGGGGACGATGAGTGATGATTGCACCCACCGACGCCATCCTAACTGACGGACATGGTTCCATCTCGCCGACTTACCTTGTTATCCATGACACCGAAGAAGTCGGACACACGGCTCAGGACCTGCACGACTATTGGGCTGATTCACCAGATATGCTGTACGTTGTGCATTACGTCGTGGACTGGCAAGGAGTCTTTTTTCATTGCGTAGAAGACAACCGGAGGGCGTGGCATTGCGGAGATGGCAACGCGGTAAGCATCGGATTGGAGATCTGCGTACCCGACGATTCCTCTCACTACGATGCCGCGTGGGATTTCGCGGTTCAGGCGGCGCGTTATATCCTTGACGCTCATGGGTGGGACACCTCGCATATGGTGAGCCACAAGTGGGTAAGCGAACATTATGATGGGTGCGACGGTCATACCGACCCAATAGCGTTCTTGGAGATGATCGGCGGAAACTGGGAGGAATTCGTCAGTGCGGTGGCGAACTATTCGGATGACGTCGCTGCTTTAGCCTGAGACAGACTCAGACAGTTGACTGTAGAACTTGGCATCGTCCTCTGCCTTGCGGACGTTTTCACCAGCCATCCGGTAATCATGCGCGGTCTCAGCCGTCTCACAAGCGGTGATAGCCTTTTAGCTCAACTTCTACGGCATTGATTCTATCGGCATATTCGCTGATTTGAGTCGGAACGTCTGATGATATGGACTCGCAACGACTCGGCAATCTTCTTTAATGCCTCAACAAAAAAATCATGCCCGCCCAAACTCGACAGCGATCAATCGCATGAAAAAAGTGAATGTATTGCACAGATTGGTTCAGTGCAAGAAAAAGGCTGGTGGACCGTCGGGGGTTCGAACCCCGGACCTTGGGATTAAGAGTCCCCTGCTCTGCCAGCTGAGCTAACGGTCCATAGCAGCGAAAAGGGATTATACACGTTTTCGCTGAACGTGTGTGCAAGAAAATGGGGTGGGTAAAGGGATTCGAACCCTCGGCCTCCAGAGCCACAATCTGGCGCGCTAACCAACTGCGCTATACCCACCATGCCATTCCTTCATGCGCTTGCGCGCGAAACGAGAGTATAGCGGAATTCAACCAAGCCTACAAACCAAAAATGCCCCGCGGTGCAATTAAACTGCCTGAGCGCCACATCCCTGCACTCACCGTGCGTTCTTTGTGTTTCCAGGTATAGTTTTAATTAAATCCTACTACTTTGTATAGCTTGCACGCCAATTTATTGTTTAATATTTATGCGTAATAGGTCAAGACGCAGAAACTGGTGATTAGGATTAAAAAAGTCGCAGGCAACACCAAATCAGGAATCGAACAGGACATGCACCTGCAGATGCTGATTATGCAAATATCCCTTATGTTACAGCCCAGCCGCGGAAAGACCGAGAGCACTATGGCGCCAGGCCAGCGACGTACGATGTGCATCATCGCCATGCATGGCCAAATCACGCAACAAGACCTGCTCGAAGAACAGGATATCGCACCCGCAACGCTTTCCGAATTTCTTGGAAAATTAGAGCACAAAGGCTATATAACGCGCAAAAAATCTGAATCCGACAGGCGTGTCTGGGTTATCGAACTCACCGAAACGGGCGTTGCTGTCGCACGTTCGTTCATCGAGGAAGATCACGCTTTTGCAAAAAAGGCCTTTTCAGGAATGACCTCAGAAGAAAAACAGCAGCTCAACGACCTTTTAGAAGATGTTATCGACAACTGGCACAAAACGATTACGCATTAACAGCTCGTCGCCTTTAGCAAATCCTTGGTAGCTGCTCGCCGACCAGCATATCCAGAATACGTTCGCTGTTGAAGGCCGTATGCAGATAGACGCGTCCCGCGCCTTCGGCGACTTCACCGATAATCGCTGCTTCTGAACCATACGTATTCGCGCGCATTGCGGCAAGAGCGGCATCAGCGGCTTCCGGAGTACACACGCAAACCATTTTGCCTTCATTGGCAACCTGGAAAACGTCATACCCCAGCATCTCGCATGCACCACGGACCTGATCGTGCACGGGTACATCATCTTCCTCGATGCGAATATCTACTCCGCTGCTCTCGGCAAATTCGTTAAGCGTAGATGAAAGCCCGCCACGTGTCGGATCACGAAATGCCCGCACGCAGCCGGCGGGGCATGCATCTAGAACATCCGCAATCAGATGGTTCAACGGCGCCGCATCCGATTCAATCTGCGTCGAGAAGCTCAGCTCTTCGCGTGTAGAGATAATAGCGATGCCATGATCGCCGATACTTCCGCTTATAAGCACCTTATCACCAGGCTTGATGAGCGATCCCGAAAGCTCGACACCCTCGCGCAGCTCGCCAACTCCCGCCGTATTGATATAGACACCGTCGCCATGCCCGCGGTTCACAACCTTCGTATCCCCCGTCACGATTTCGACACCCGCCTCTTTCGCGGTTGCCGCCATCGAAGCACAGATGCGTCGAAGATTTTCGAGCGGGTAACCCTCTTCCAAGACAAAGCCACATGAAAGGTACCGTGGAATAGCTCCGCTGGTCGCGACATCGTTCACTGTGCCGCAAATAGCCAGATGCCCGATATCGCCCCCAGGAAAGAAGTGAGGTGTCACCACAAACGTGTCCGTTGAAAACGCCATGCGCCCACTTGGTATTCCAAGTACGGCGGCATCATCGGCCCGGCGCAACGTATCACCTGCATACGCCTCGAAGAACAGCTGCTCGATGATGTCACGCATCATCGTTCCACCGCTGCCATGTGCCATAAGTACCGTATCGCCGCTTTGCATGGGAAGTCCTTTCGCCCTTGGTATTGCGCAATTATAGAGCAGCGCCCCTTTACGGGGCAGAGGCTGAAAGGCAGACGGCGCTATGCGATGCGCTTATTCAAAAATACTGCAGATGCTATCGTAATGAAGGAATATACCCTGATCTGCAAAAGCGCGAATCTCATCAGCCGTTGCGAGCATGAAGCCGGCGACCTCTTCTTCCTGCACTTTCACATCAGCTTCCTCAAAATCAAAACGAAGCCGGTACACATCCATGAAATAATTATTCTGCTCGTCGGGATTGACGCGTTCGTAGCTGTATACGCGTTCCCGCGATACCGAAGAGACATCGAGCCCTGTCTCTTCGCCAAGCTCGCGCGCTACAGCTTGATCGGGCTCTTCGCCTGCGCGTACGGCACCGCCGGGAAATTCCCACCAACCGGCGCCCCAGGGCTTGTCCTCTTTACGCTGGGTGATCAGATACCTGCCATCGGGTTTTTGGATGGCTCCTATCACCGATATATGATATTCGCCCGGTTTCATGCGCCAGTCATCACGCGCCATAGTCTTGCCCGTGCGCTGTCGATTCGCATCGTATATGTCCCAGATTTCCATAAGCGCAGATTATACAGGAACACAGGCAGAAAAACGTTGGTTAGACTTTCGGGTTTTGATTCGAAAGATCAAGGGGAAATTGCTCGACGAAGTCCATGAGCTTTTGCTGGGAGTGGATATCGAGTTTCCTATAGATACGTGCAATATGACTTTTCACCGTATTCTGCGAGATAACGAGCTTCTCTTGGATAAATGCCGAATTACGTCCTTTTGCAAGATAGCGCAATATCTCGCCTTCACGTGGCGAAAGCTGATAGTGCCTCTCGACAGCGGCACAGCGCGCTTCAAACAGCTCGGCTTCGGTACTCTCAACGCTCACGACGACAGGTGTAGCGTCGTCGAGCTTTACATTCCCATCTATCTCGTGCCTGTCTTCAAAGGGCATAAACGCAATGACAACACCAAGGAGTACGAGAGCAAGCACCAGGCGCACAGTCGAGAACACCGCCGCATCTGAACCAAAGAATACATTCACCACGGTCGCAATTGCCCAACCACAGAAAAATCCACATGCGAGTGGGGCGAGCCTGCGCGGCGCCTCGCGAAAACATGGGTTCGCGCGTTCAAGGATGCTCTTCCTCACTATGAATGCACTGTTGAAACATGTGAGTGTTGCCCATGCCGCGATAATGATACACGTACAGAAAAGCTGCACCTCTCCGGGCGTAAATGACATGATGACGCAGCAAGCGACAAGTACAAAGGCGACGATGCGCTGAGCGGTCACCACGCTCGGACGCTGGTGGCCGCCCGCGACGGTCACGGTGATAAATGCGCCTATCAATACCGAGAGCAAACCTAGCGGAACAGCGGATTCATCGAAGGCAAACAGGCGCACGAAACCACATGCGAACACGACGCCAAACATGAAAAACGATGGTTCGACGTCGCGCGAAAACCGCCATACATCGGGCACGGATTCAAGCGGAGCACGCGTATCGTTGAACTCGACATTGGCCGTAGCGAACATGAGCAGCGCAGTCGAACAGACAAGCTCGATGCCCGCGAGCAATGGCAACACCAGTTCCCCCGTCAGCATGGCAAGCGCAAGCAGGGCAGCACCCCCAACAAACGACAAGCCAATGAAATATCCCAATGATCGCGGATGCAAACGAGAGGCCACGTCAAGCCATGCAGTGAAGAAAACCGCGAAGGAAAAACCTGTACACAGATTTACGGCGCAGATCGCAATATATGAAATGTCGATGCCATATCCCTGCGCAAACACAAGCGCCGGAAGGATAAGCCCGCAAACCAACGCGAGCGCGACAAATCCACGCGCAAATGGGTTAAAGGTCGATTGCTGCCCGAGCTTATGCAATATAAGATAGCCTGCCGCAACGCCCAGAAACGTGCCCAGGAACTCAAGGTTGTAAACATAATGGGGATCACTGGCAGCATAAACACGGGGAAGGCAGAAAAAAGCGAGCAGCATCCACCCGACCAAGCATGAGAGGCCAAGGGTACTCAATAGCTCAACAGCAGACATCGTATGAGTTTTGGTTTCGGGCGAAACCGTCTCGTTTTGCTTCAAATTCCCTCTCGCGTTCATATGCACCCGTCTCTCGAATCGCAGAGACGCGCAGGACAAGTGAGGTGATTATACCCGTAAAACCCTCGAAATATTAAAAAGCCTCAATGAGACTCTCGCTTCTTTGCCTGTACTATAAATCCCGCAGATTATGTCATGCGCACTTTTCGCCGGGGGCAGCAGGCGTGTCAGGAGCAGCAATCACCTTCATGCAGGAGCCGTCCCTATGCATATCGTCGCCACAGTCAGCAACCGACACGAGCGTTATGTCGAAAATGAGTGTCTTTCCTGCCATAGGATGATTGAAATCGATGCTGAGCTTCCCGTCACCTATGTCCGAAACGCGTGCAGGCAAATAATCCCCATCCTGCTGAAAATACACGGTCGAACCTATATGGCGCATCAATTCCTCGCCATCTGAAATCTCGGCGATCGTAACTATTTGAATCTTGTCATCACTACGTTGCCCATATGCATCTTCTGAGGCGATAACCACCGTTCGAGTCTCGCCGATTTCCATTGTACGCACAGCTTCATCAATGCCAGCGATGATATTATCGCCACCCACCACGAAGTCGAGCGTTCCGCCATGCTCCTCGCTCCGATCGAAGATTTCGCCATCTTCAAAACGGCCGATATATGATACCGATGCAAATTGACCTTCTCGTACCATAGATGATCCTTTCATATGCAGGATTGTTCACCTGTCAATTCGTTCTCTTGACTCCTGGCTTTGGTGGGGCAGGAGCCCCGCAGTTCGAACATATACTGTCATCAGGCTCAAGCTCGCACTGGCATACCGGACATCGATACTTGTTGCTGAGCCTGCCGCATCGATTGCAACACGTACAAGGCCAACACAATCCCCCACGTATATCGACAGTATCGAATTCTTCCAAACTCCTTATCCCCGATTCTCCATACCACGGGAGGGACGCCGTCGCACAACACGCCCCTCCCGTAAACCATTTGGAACCGTTCGCTTACTCAGACATGTCTGCTTCGATTTCAGCAGCCCTTGGTGGAATGAACAGAACCTGGAAAGGCTTGTCTTCCATTTTCTTCACAAGCTCCTCAACCGGGCCAAAACTCATGACATCAGCCTGGCAATGATGCACGCAAGAGGGGTCCTTGCCGCGCTTAAGGCGATCCACGCACAGATCGCACAATGCCGTTGGCGTCGGAACAAAGTTATAGACATACTTCTCGGTGCCATGAATCGGCCACGGCCCGAGCTGCTGAACCTTGATACCCCACTGCTCGAGGTCGAGGTCATGCTCTGACTGACACGCGATTTCGCATGAATAGCAACCGGAGCAGTACTGGTAATCGATAAGAATCCCGTACATCTAGATCTCCTCCTCCTTGCAACGGTAGACTTTGCACAAGGTGCACTTGAGGTCCGCGCCAAACCCGGTCTGACCCGGCTTATTGCGCAAAAGCTGGTTGACATCTGACTGGCGCCAGCCATACAGATTCGGCGAAGTGCCGTCTTGCTCAGGGAACCACCAGCCGTGCTGGCAGGCAACTGCGTATTCAGCAACCTCGAAAGTGATGCGTGCGCGCTGGCGACAACGACCACGATGATTTTCAACCCATACCCAGTCGCCTTCCGAAATGTTCTGCTTGGCCGCGGTCTTGGGATTGATCTGAACCCACGGATCAGGGGTAAGCTGGCGAAGATACGGAATCTGACGATGCTCGGAATGGAAGAACGACGTCGTACGTGCACCAGTCGTCATGATGAGCGGGTACTCTTTATAGAGCTCCGGAGTCGTGACAGGGCCGATGCCAGGCTCTTCGATATAGGGAAGCGGATCATAGCCGAAGTTCACGAACAGCGAGGCGTACAGCTCGATACGGCCAGTCGGCGTATTGAAGCCCACCTGCCCGTCGGGGCGCAAAAGGCCCTTTTCGTATTTACGATACTCATACTTCTGATACATCGGTCCATGATCGCGAAGCTCCGCCCACTTATAAGTAGAGGGTTCGAGCATCTCGTCGAAGCATTCCTCGTCGTCTTTCCATGGCCAGCAGTTCTTATCGAAACGACTGCCAAGCGCAAGATTAATCTCGACATCGGACTTTGCCGTACCTTCGGTGGCGCAAGTCTGGGAAATAGCAGAAAGGAAGTAATAATGCGCGCGGACGCCCTTCTTTTCAGCCCAAGTCTTGACCGGGAGCACAATATCGGCAAGGTGCTGTATGGTCGGGTTCATGAAGATATCGCATGCAGCCACGAACTCGCATTTCTTCAAGGCCTCATACCAGCGTTCGGTCTCGCACGACATCGAGGAAAGCGTATTGGACGACTGGATCCAAAGGCCCTTAAGACCGCCTGCTTCAGCAACCTCGAGGATAAGATCGGGTGGGCCAGCCTGCGTGAGACCATAGCGATACATCGGGTATTCCTGCCAGCCAATGCGCTTCTTCTGCATTTCCGGCGAAAGAATGTCATAGTAACCCCATGCGCCGGCAGAAGGCTGATTGACACCCATAGGAGCAGCAGTATAGACAACACCACCGGGAACATCGAGGTCACCGCAAACCGTCCAGAGCGCAGCGATGGCTTGCGCGCACGGGGTTCCCTGCGATTGCATATCAACAGCGAGTCCCCAAACAATGGAACCGGGGTTGGCATTCGCGAACATACGGGCGGCTTCCTTGATCTTGTCAGCAGAAACCCAGCACGTATCGGCAATGAAATCCCATGAGTACTGATCGCAGCGCTCGGCAAGTGATTCGAAGCCGTAGGTCCAACGCTCGACAAAGTCGTGGTCGTAGAGATCTTCCTCGATGATGCATTTAAGCATACCCAAGGCAAGCGCCGTATCCGTGCCGCTGCGAACCATCAAGTGGATATCCGCACTCGCAGCAAGCCACGTGACACGCGGGTCGACAACGATGAGCTTGCAGCCCTTCTTCATGACATCGGTCACCCAATGCCCCATATAGAAGTCTGGATTGGAAATAGTCGGGTTACATCCCCAGACGATCGTGCACTCTGGGCAAACCCATTCGTCATTATCATAGCGATCGACCATAAACTGCGACATGTCTGCAATAAGCATGCCGCCATAGGTCATGATCATGAGCGATACGCGTGGCAAATAACAAGCCGTGCCCGACAGAACACCATATTCGTTTGGCGACTGCATCGAATACAGCAAGCGTCCTACCTGCCACATAATATCGCGGGCTGTTCCACGGTGCGCATGGATGGTCTCGGGGCCGTAGGTCTCGGCAATACGTTTGAACTCTCGCTCGCACGTGTCAAGCGCTTCGTCCCAAGAAATACGCTCCCACTTGTTCTCACCGCGCTCTCCTGCACGCTTCATTGGATACAGGATGCGGTCGGGATGATACTCGACTTGCTTGAATGCGAGGCATCTTGGGCATAGACGACCCTGATTATATGGGTCTTCCGGATCGCCTTCGATATCTACGATCTTGCCGTCCTTGTCTGTGGTCACGAGCACACCGCAGCCTTCATGGCAGCCAGGAGCTGACCAGACGGATGAACGCGTAACGGTGTAGTCACCTTCTTGCCACTGCCAAGGCTTACTGTAGTGGGTCTCCTGAAGCTCAAAAGTCTGACCGGCTCCAAAGTTGAACTGGTTCTCTTCTGCTTCAGTACCGATTTCATCTCGCTGCTTGCCTTCGGTTGCAGGCTCGATGTCTTCTGGCATGTATGAATCCCCCTTCTCTCTCTTCTCTCGTTTCTTTATGAAACACCTTGCAATGCACTGTCTTCGTGCATTGCATATAAGGCATCCTAGATTTCGCACGTACCCATGCGAAATAGGAAAGGGGGTTGATACCATGCATTCGCACTATACGTTTGAGCCATGACGCGCTCTCAACCCAAGAGGTTGAAAGAGCAGCTAGATGGCCTCGTCCATCATATCGATGAACTTCTGTTGCGAGTGAATGCCCGACT